>NZ_JAVRQA010000491.1:0-28922 GCF_032161845.1 Mycobacterium sp. | reverse complement strand
CAGAACCCGGTTCCGACGACGGTCTGCCAGACGGCGGGCTGACCACCGAAGAGCACCAGCCCGGCCAGAATTCCGAGCAGCAGCGACCCCGTCACGTTGATGAGCACCGTCCCCCAGGGGAACGGTGACCGCCACCGGCTCTTGATCCACCCGTCGAGCACGAAACGGGCCACGGCACCGGTAGCGCCGGCGAGGAGGGTGAGCACGAGGATCACGGTCGGACCCCTCGACGGCGAACGTTGGCCGCGAGCACGATCCCGAGCCAGGCGGTGATGACGCCGCCGACGACGCTGACCACGCCGTACCCGAGCGCCGTGCCGACGTGCCCATGCCGACCCAGCAACACCGCCTCCAACGCGAAGGTGCTGTAGGTGGTGAAGGCGCCGCATCCGCCGGTGCCTGCACAGAGGCGGACCCGCTGCCGCCAGCCCGAGTCGTCACCGAGGCGGGCGAGTGCTTCCAGCAAGCCGCCCAGAATGAACGCCCCACCGAGGTTGATGAGGAAGGTCGCCCACGGCCAGCCAGATGCGTCGTGGGGCAGCAGGTTCTCGACCCAATACCGCAGTGCCGTGCCCACGATGCCACCGGCGAAGACCAACGCCAGCGGCGACGGCCGCAGATGCAGCGGCCGGCCCGAGGTGGCCGAGACGTCGGGATCCGACGGCAGCTCGGCGTGGGAGTCAGGCGAGCCGGGCACGCCTTACCTTCTCAGGTGAGCAGGACACCGGTCGACACCAGGGCGATCACCTTGACGAGTTCGAGCGCGACATAGGCGAAGTGGGCCCACGACCGCCGCCCTTCGTCGCCCTCGAGGACAGCGGAGGTACGACGGGCCAGCAGCGGACGCACCACGATCGTTTGCGTGAGCAGCGCACCTCCCGCGACCAACAGCGCAGTGTTGAGCACGGCTGACGTCTCTTGGGTGAAGAGCGCAGTGGCAATCACGAAGGCGAACACGTACTCGAAGACGTTCAGCGCACGAAACACCAACCGACCGATGCCCAGTCCGACCTTCAGCGTGACGCCGGGCGCGCGAAACTTCAGTGGCGATTCGACGAACGAGATGGCCAGCACCATGCCGACCCACACGAACACCGCGGCGACCGCCAGCCTCGTACCTGTGTCCACGGCGGCAGCCTACGACAGGGATACGATGGTGAAGCGATGCACGGCGAATCGATGGCGGACCGCGACTACGTGGCCGAACTCGTTCGATGGCACGACGCCGGCGCCACATGGCAGGTGGTGGCGCAGACGTCTCACGGCGTGACGATCGCCCTGATGCGGTGCGACGGCGGCGAGGAAGTCGACCGCTTCAGCTCGAACGATCCACGACTCCTGGAATTCGTCCGGGATCGCCGAGAGGGGTGAGTCCGACGCCGGACACGATCTACGCCGACGTCTCCGAGTGGCAGGTGCCGGTCGACGACAGCTACCCGCACCGGGTTCTGTGCATTCGCTCCAATGACGGCGACCACCGCGACCGGAATTGGAAGATCAACTACCCTTGGTGTCAACGTCGTTGCGATGCAGGCGAACTCGAGTTCTTCATCGTGTACTTCGTATGGCGACGCAACTGGCGCCAGACCGTCGACACCCTCAAGGACATGATTGGTCGGCCGCATCCGCGGATGGCCGTGATGATCGACGTCGAGAGCTGGGGCAGGCAGATCACCGGTGACCAATCCGACGGCATCAACCGGGCGTATTCGGCGATCGCCGAATGGCTGGGTGAGCCGCGACGCGTCATCGGCTACGGCAACGTCGGCGACCTGAACCGGTTGTGGCCGGTGAAACCCAAGGGCATCCGCCTTGTCGTCGCCGCCTATGGATCCAATCCCGACTACCCGGGCAAGGTGGCTCACCAGTACACCGACGACAAGCGATACGGCAACGGGACCACGCTGCCGAATGGCGCTCCCCCGTTCGGCAACTGCGACATGAACTCGGCGGACGGCTTGGATCCCAAACAGTTCGCCGGGGCGTGTGGAATCCAGATCGGCTCGCCCGCTGCGGTTCTCACCGCGCGGACGAAGCCGGTCGAGCAGACAGGGAAGCGCGCGAGATGATCAGTCGCCTGCTCGCCCTTCTGGCGGGCCCGGTGATGGTGCTTTCGGGGTGCACGTCGACGGCCACGGTGCCGACGAGCGAGCCGCCGACCACCCCTGCGACGACGACCACGACCGCGGTCGTCGCTCCCCCGCCCGTCACACCCACCGCGCGCACCGTGAACTGGTTCGACCTCGACGTCGGCGACTGCCTGGCGGACCCGCCGCCGGTGGATCCCAACGTGATTGCCGTCGCCGTCGTGGACTGCACGACGCCGCATCATGCGGAGGTCTACCTCCGCGTGCCATTGGCGGTCAACACCGCCGTCGTCGACGTCGCAGGCCTCAAGTGCAATGACGGATTCACCGCCTACACCGGCGAACCCGTCGGCAGCGGCACCTTCACGGTTACCTACCTGATCGACTCCAACCAGAACCGCACCGAGTCCAACCCGGCCCCGAGCACCGCCATCTGCCTCCTCCAAGCTGCGGACGGCAGCACGCTGACGGTGCCGGCCCGCCGCTAGTCCGAACCCTCGTCCTCCACCGACTCCACTAGCAGCGACATGCCGTGATGGCGCGGCATCTCCACGGCGAAGCTGTGTAGGTCGTCGACCGTGCCGACCGTCTTGCCGGTGAACATGTCCATCACGTGGCTGCCTGGCGGAAGATGTTCGGAACGCACAGTTCCCGCGATGTCCTCGTCGGCGAAGTTGAGCAGGGTCAGCTGATGCTGACTGGGCTCCTCGAGTTGATGAACGAGCACCAGCATCCCCTTCTGGGAAACCTCGGGGACGTCGACCTGACGGCTGGTGGCGATGCCGTAGTGCGACCGCACGCGCAAAATGGCCTGCAACTGCCGCAGGAAACTCGTCTCGTCGGCGAGTTGCTCGGGGATCGATCCATAGAGGCTGCGGCCGCGGGGCATCCCCGCCATCGATCGCGTCGCTGCCTCGTTGACACCCATGAGGTCGTGGCCGGCGCGATGGATCCACCGCGTGTCGCCCCCGCGGAGCAGCTCCGCGACCTCGCCGGGCGGCAACGTCAACATGCCGCACATGTCCCAGCCGGACAGTGCGAACACCCCGGGTTGCAGCGCGTTGAACATGGCCAGCAGCAGGTGGGCCCGACGGATCGGGTCGACGTCGACGATGTCGTCGAGGTCGGTGATGCCGAGCGCCGCGGCGACCACGGTTGCGGTGGTGGAGGCGATGCCGTTGGTGGTGAACACCTGGTTGTAGGGCGCCTTGGGTCCGGTGAGCTGGTTGAGAAGGTCCTGGCGGACGGATTCCCCGAGCTCCTCGCCGGTGAGTTCCTCGCCCTTGTAGGTGAACACGTCGTCGCGGTGTCCGGTCGACCAGTGCACCAGCTCGTAGGTCAGCTCGTCGTGATTCTGCAGCGCGTGGATCAGGGAGGCCGGGTCGACGCCGAGCTCGATCGAGGTGCGCAGCGTCAGCCGGAGGAACTCGGTGTCGCCCGTCGCGAGGGCGTGTTGATAGGCGGGCCGGTTGATGAAGTCGTAGGACAGGTCGGCACCGGCTTCGCCGACTTCCCGAATGTCGTCGATGGTGAGATTCAGCTCCTGGAAGGTGAATCCGCCGACCTTGCGCACCATGCTGGCGATCAAGTGGTTCGCCGCCTCCGACAAGGGATGGCCCTCCGACCACGCGGGACTGCCCTCGGCGGCGCTCTTCTCCACCCCGAGGAACCCGTTGGCGTCGAGTCGCAGCGCACCGGTGCCGAGATCGGTCAGCGAGTGCAGGGCGTCACCCATGACCATCCGCATTCCCGCGAACGTGGGGTCGAGCCAGTTGATCGACGGCTGACCGTCCTTGAAGTAGTGCAGGTACACCCAGCGTCGCTCGACGCCGTCGACCCCGATGACGGGACGCGTCACGCTCCAGTTGGTCTCCTTCACGCCCTCGGCGAAGAAGATCACCCGTTGCAGCCGGCCGATGATGTAGCCCGCCTTGTCCAGCCATTCCTCGGTGGCGGCGTCGATGTTGACCGAGTCCACGCCCGCCGGAGTGTCGGGCAGCTCGTGCCAGTCCCTTGGGTCGATCTCGACCATGTGGTAGATCCCGGGGTAATCGGCATAGTGCATCTCGGCGAGCCGGAAGTCCGCGCCCTTGCCCGTATGGCCAGGCACTACGTCGTCGATGATGGTGCCGCCGTACCAGTTGGCCGTCGCGCACATCTTTCGAAATTCGTCCTCGGTGCCGAACGCCGGATCGATCTGGGTGCTGATCCGGTCGAAGTGGCCGTCGACGCTCGGCGTGTACTCCCAACCGGAGATACCGCCCGCCCGCTTGACCGGACCCGTGTGAATGCCTTCGATGCCGATCTCGGCGAATGCCTTCCACATCTCCTCGTCGGCCATCGCGGTCAGGAACGACTCGTCGGGCCTGGTGATCAGGGAGAGCGGGTACGCGGTGAACCAGACCGACGCGGCGGTGACGGCGCTCCGCGGGTTGGGGTTGGCGAAGGGGTTCTGCCACATCGAGCCCTGACCGGAGAACTGCTGGCTGATCTCGTTGGCGTCCGACAGCATCGACTCCGACAGCAGCCACTTCACGTAGGCCGGGTTGTCGGCAGTCGCCGAACCATCCCTGGCCACCGAATGACGCGCGAAGGGAGCCTTGACGCGCGGCCGAAAGCGCAGGGTGCGCGGCCGGGCCGGGTGGAGGTGTTCGTCGTAGGTGATCTCGGTTGGTTCGCGCGTCTGGTCGTCGCCATCCGTCTCCGTCATCTACTTCCTCACCACTCGTCTATCCACCTGCCTGTTCGTAACGCCTGCCCGAGGTTCGCCGTCCGCGCCGTATAGCCATTGGCGGGACGTTGAAACACGAGGCTGAAAGAAGCATCCACCAATGTAGGCGGACGGGCTGACCATGCAACGATCGATCGGTGAAGGAGTTCCTCGAGTTCCTCGGCGCGCAGACGCCGTATGACCGACTCGACGACGACGATCTGAATCGCCTCGCCGCAGCCGTCGAGGTCGAGTACTTCCTCGCGGGCACGGTGATAGTCGAGGCCGAAGCAGCTCCCCTGGACTGCCTGTTCGTGGTGAGAGTCGGTGCCGTCGAGATCATCGACCGCGGCCGGATCACCGACGTCCTCGGGGTTGGCGAGACGTTCGGCCACATCTCGGTGCTGTCGGGCCTGCCGCCCCCACTGCAGGTGCGCGCCGCCGAGGACACCCTGTGCTACCGGTTGCCCGATCCGCGCACCCTCCTGGCCCACCCGGACCGTCTCCGGTTCGCCCACTACGGCGGACTGGTCGCCAGGGAACGCCTGATCACCTCCGGTGGTTCGTTCGCCCGGCTGGAGCGCCCCCTCGGTGACGTCACCCATCCCATCACCTGGTGCGACGCCGACGACTCCATCCGATCGGTCGCCGAGCTCATGACCAGTGTGGGCCGGTCGTGTGCGCTTTTCCGCCGGGCGGGGCAGATCGGCATCGTCACCGACGACGACTTCCGCCGTCGCGTCGCCACCGGGGAGGTCGGCGTCGATGCACCGATCTCGACGATCGCGAGCACCCCGGCGATCGCCATGAGCATCGACCGCACCGTCAGCACGGCATATCTGTTCATGGTCGAGCACGGCATCCACCACCTCGTCGTCGTCGACGCCGTCGGCACCGCGGTCGGCATCGTCCGGGTCGTCGACATGGCCGCCGCCGAGGTACGCAACCCGTTGGTGATCCGCTCGGCCGTCTCGGCAGCGACGAACATGGACGAGCTCGTCGATGCCTGCCGCTTGCTGACGCCGACGACCGTCGAGCTCTGGGACGCCGGGCTTCCCGTCGAGCACCTTGGCGCACTTCTGTCCGCGATGATCGAGTCGATCTTCCGCAAGATCATCGAATTACACTCCACGACATCACCTTTGGTCGATCTGGACTGCTCGTGGATGTTGATGGGCTCCTTGGGTCGACGCGAACCGCTGCCGAACTCCGACGTCGACACCGCGCTGGCGTGGGCGGTCAAATCGCCGACCGCCGCGGCAGTGACTCGCGAAGAGGTCGCCGCTGCCGCCGAACCGCTGATCAGCGCGCTCACCCGGTGCGGTCTCGCGCCGTGTCCGCAGGGGCTGAATGCGTCGACGCCGCTGTTCAACAGGTCGCAAGGGCAGTGGCGCGAGATCGCCGACGTCTGGCGCGCGAACCCCGACAACATCGACTATCTGCTGATGGCCTCGACCGTCCTCGATGCTCGCCCGATCACCCGCCCCGCCTTGATCCAGCCCCTGCGGACCGCCCTGGTCGGCGGCATCGGCCGGGACGCCTTCACTCGATCACTGAGTCGGTTCTCGATGAACGACCGCCCGCCAAGCGGGTTCGTCCGCGGCTTCGTCGTCGAGCACTTCGGGGAACAGAAGGGCCATCTCAACCTGAAGAAGTCCGGCTTGCGCCCGGTGGCATCGCTGGCTCGCGCGCTGGCCCAACGTACCGGCGATCCAACGGGTTCCACCCCGCAACGGCTGGACCGCGCTCATCGCAGCGGCCTGCTCACCGCCGACGAGGCCGACGCCCTGAAGGGTGCCTTCAGCCTGTGCTACCACCTGGTCTTCGAAGGCCAGGTCGCCGCGATCAAGACGGGCAAGAGGGTCGAGTCCGCCATCGACCCCACCAAGCTCGACTCCTTGGAGCGAAGGCACCTCCGCAGCGCCTTCCGCACGATCAATGGGATCCAGGACCGCCTGAGCCGCAAGTGGTTCGGGTACGAGGGGCTCTAACGATGGCGATCGACTGGGCGCGACGACTTCGCACGCACCGACCGCGGCGGTCGGCCACCAACGACGTGGATTGGCGGACCGACACCTTCATCGTGATCGACCTCGAGACCACTGGCCTCGACCCACGCCGCGACCACGTGGTGTCCTACGGCGCAGTGCCGATCCACGACGGGAGGGTCAAGACCTCCGAATCGGTGTACGGGCTCGTCCACGTGCCGCACGACGTGCCGGCGAGCTCCGTGAAGTTCCACGGCCTGCGGACCCAGGACCTCGACGGCGCCCCACCACTGGCCGAATGTGTCGCCGTCCTCGACGAACTCATCGGCGACCATCCCGTCGTCGCGCACTGCGCCTGGATCGAGCGCTCGTTCCTGCACAGGGCCTTTCGCCGTTCCTACCTACCCTTCACCAGTTCCATCGTCGATACCGCCGTCCTCGCGCAGCGCGTTCTCGGCGTCGACCTCGAACCCGATCAGGCGGTGTCCCTGGAGTACGCCACGACCGCCCTTGGGCTTCCCGTGCACTCGCCTCACCACGCGCTCGGCGACGCCATCACCACCGCAAGCCTGTTCATCGCACTGGCCAGTCAGCTGGAACGGGGCAAGACCCTGACCACCTCCGACCTGCTCGACCTGTCGGCAGGTTCCTGAACCGTCAGGCCGCGTCGTGAAAGACCAGGCCGAGGGTGAACCGGACGCCCGAGCGGATCGTCGAGACGCCGTGTCGCACAGGTGCGGCCGACCATCCGCGCTGGGACTTCACGGGGCGGTCCCGCGTGGTGAACACCAGTCCGTGGCCGTGTGGGATGAGCATGGCGGTGCCACGGGACTGCGCCCGTGGCCGCTGCTCGTAGAGCAAGAATTCTCCACCGACGTGATCGACACCGGGGTCGTTGAGATTGATGACGACCTGCAACGGAAACACCAACTCCCCGTACAGGTCTCGGTGCAGGGCGTTCCAGTCTCCCGGCCCGTACCTGAGCAGGATCGGGGTCGGCTTGCACTGCCCGGCGTCGTGGCACATCTGCAACCACTCCGAAAGGGACTCCGGCCAAGGCGTTTCACGTCCCAGCCGGTGCCACCAGTCGCGGGCGATCGGTAGCAGCCTGGGATACAGGGCCTCCTTGAGCGCACCGACGGCCTCCGGAAACGGTTCGGCGAAGTAGCGGTACTCGCCTTCGCCGAAGCGGTGCCGCCCCATGTGCACCGTGGAGCGAAACCGGTTGTCGTCGGGGTACATCGCCGCGATCGCAGCCGCCTCCGCTGACGAGAGGAGCGGTCCCGTCGCTGCACAGCCGACGGCGTCCAGATCCTGACGGATGCCGTCCCAGTCGGCTGCTTCCACCCGTCGTCGCCAGCGTGCCGCGTCGTCGCTCATGCCGCCGCCTCGAGGGTGAGGAGGGTGCGTTTGGCCTCGACTCCCCCCAGATAGCCGCCCATGGCGCCGTCGCTGCGCACGACCCGATGACACGGCACGACGACGGGCAGGGGGTTGGTGGCGCATGCACTGCCCACCGCGCGGACGGCCTTGGGGTTGCCCGCCAACTGCGCCACGGTGGCGTAGCTGGCGGTCTGCCCGTAGGCGATCTCGGGCAGGTGGTGCAGGACGGTGCTGCGGAATCCCGCCGAAAGTTGCCAGTCCAACGGTACGTCGAATGCCCTTCTGGCACCGGCGAAGTACTCGTCGAGTTCACGGGCGGCGGCGTCGAGGCGACGGGGTGCGAGCAGAATCCGGGAACTCACCCGGTCGGCCAGGTGCTGCAGCACGTCGTCGTGGTCTTCGACGGCGAACGCGACGCGGACGAGTCCACGTTCCGTCGCGGCGACGAGAAGCGGTCCCACGGGGCTGTCGACGATTCGATAGGCGACGTCGAGTACGCCGTCGCGTTGGGCCGCCGCGGCGAGTCGGGCGTGCAATTCGTTCATGTCGTCGTCGTTCGTAACGGTGATCCGCGCCAGATCGCGGATGAGATCGTCGTCAATCACGGTGGTTCTCCCTTGAATAGGTGCGTCTGAGTGCGGCGATGCCGTCGGCGGCAGCGCGGCGCGCGGCGTCGGTGCTGCCGCCGAGGACGGTGGCGACGTCGGCGTAGGGCAGGCCCGCCAGATAGTGGTAGGCCACGGCCTGCCTCTGCTTGTCGGGTAGTCGGGCGAGGGCTTCGGCGAGTTCGTCGTCGCGTTCGGCGCGCGGTGCGGTGGGGGTATCGGGCAGATCGTCGCTGGGGGTCGCGCGGCGGGCTCTGGCGCGGGCGACGTCGATGGCCTTGCGGTGCGCGATCGTCACCAACCAGGCCTCCACGTTGGCGTCGGCGGGCAGGTCCGGGTAGGCCTTCATTGCGGAAAGGAACGTTTCCGACCAGGCGTCGTCGGCGTCGGTCGGCCCGACGACGGCGCGGCACACCCGCAACACTGCCGGCCCGTGGTCCACGACGACGGCCTCGAACGCCCGCTTGCCCGTCACGCTCCCCATAGTGTCGGAGTGCCTGCGACGTATTCGTGTTCGAGGTCCAGCAGCAACCGTTTACGCGTGATCCCGCCCGCGTATCCGGTGAGCTTGCCGTTTCGACCGACCACCCGGTGACACGGCACGACGATTGACAGCGGGTTGCGCCCCACCATCGCCCCCACCTGCTGAGCGGTCAATCCGTCACCGATCCGGGCAGCGAGCTCCCCGTACGTCGTCGTCTCGCCGTACGGAATCTGCGCCACCAACCCCCACACCTCGAGCTGCAGCGGGTCTCCGACGGGCGCGAGCGCCAGCTCGAAGTGGCGACGCTCGCCAGCCAGATAGTCGGTCAGCTGCCGGGTCACCTCGTCGAACCCGTCGTCGCGCTGCGGGCCGAAGGTCGCCGGATTCGGCAGATACCAGTGGTGCGGGAAGTACACGCCGCGCAGCCCACGCGCATCGCGGACCACGGTGAGGTACCCCAGTTTCGTCTCGGTGATGGTGTGCCACGTGTGGACGGGCATGAATCTCCTCCTCGGTTGTGCTCTCAAGGGGAAGACGTCCACGGCACCGCGAACGTGAGACCGGCAACGTGTTTCGGCTCACTCGGACAATTGACGCCGTCGACGACGCGTCGCATGCGGCGATCCGTGCCATCGGACCGTACTGTGTGCTCGAACCGATGTCAGTGGAGTGGCTTCTGCCAGGGCCCGCACTGATTTTCAGCTCAGATTGCAGCGTGCGTCGACGTAGAGCGGATGTGTGCGTTTCGCCCCGATTGCGGGCGGGAACAAGCTGCGCATCGTTCACGTTGTCGTGACGCCGGCACTGGACTCGAAGGGATAGAAAATGGCCACTGATTACGACGCTCCCCGCCAGAAGGAATCCGATGACGTCGTCGACGAATCGCTTGAGCAGCTGGCCGGACGTCGCAACGACGCCGCGACCGCTGTCCTTGACGTCGACGACGGCGAAGAGCTCGAGGACTTCGAGCTGCCTGGCGCAGACCTCTCCGGCGAGGAGTTCACCGTCCGGGTCGTGCCAAAGCAGAGGGACGAGTTCACCTGCTCGAGTTGCTTCCTGGTGCAGCACAGCCACCGCTTGGCCCGACAGGTCGGCGACCGGATGATCTGCACCGACTGCGCCTAAGTCGCACGCAGGGGTGCGGCACGTCAGGCCGCGGGAAGCGTGAGCGTGAAAGTCGCTCCGCCGCCCGGCGTCGGCGTGACGACGATCTCACCACGGTGCGCCAGAGCGATTTCCCGAACGAGTGCCAATCCGATGCCGTAGCGCGGGCGCCCCGCCGTGGTGTGGGTTTCGCCGTGCGAGAACCGGCTGAAGAGCGTGGCGACGGCTTTTGGGGAGATGCCGACGCCATCGTCGCGCACGTCGACGACGACATCCGTCGCCCGACGAGCGAGGCGGATCGCGATTTCTCCGCCGGCGTGCTGGTGAGCCAGCGCATTGTCGACTAACGACGTGAGGGCTCGCCGTAGTGCGGCGGCCGTTCCGAGAACCACGAAATCTCCTGGAGTAGAACCAGTGTCTCGCTCGACGGACAGGCTCACGCCTACCGATTCAGCGTGCTGCACCATGCTCGCGCGAACGGCGTCGGCGACGTCGGACACGTCGACGCGGTCCTGTGTGACGCCGCTGGTGGCCATCGAGGCTGACGCCAGGAGGTCTTCGATGACGTCACCCAGCGCCCTGGTGTCGGCGGCAAGCGCGTCGATCTGCTCCTTTGCCTCATGTGCATCACCGTCGTCGAAGCGCCGAGCCAATAGTTGAATCCTGGTGTGCAGCACAGTCAATGGTGCGCGAAGCTCATGCGAGGCATCGGCGACGAACCTGCGCTGAAGCGCCAAGGCTTGGGTCAGCGGACGAAGCGAGCGCCGGGTGAGCAGCACGACGACGGCGATCGAGGCGATGATCCCGGCCAGTTCCGCGGCGCCGAGGGATAGAAGCAGACGATTTCTACCAGCCTCGTAGGAGTCCAGGGCGAGCATGGCAACGACCCGGCCCTGAGGTTTATCGGCCACCAGGACCCGGTACTTCGCGTCATCGATACGGGCATCGGAGAATCCAGGGGAGCGCCCGAGCAGGTCAGCAGCCGACAGGTCCCGAGCACTCTGCTGCACCTTTCCAGCGAGGTCTCTCACCAGGAGTTGCATGCCGGGGGGTGGATCGGTGGCGTCGTCGGCCGTCGATGCCACCGAGGTCAGCTGATCGGCGATCTGTTGATTCTGGACGTTGACGTCGACGAGGAAGATCACCGCACCGATCACCAGCAGCACGGCCGCCAGCGCGAGCGATGCCTGGGCGGCGGCGATCCGGCCTGCGCGTCTCACGACCGCGAGGTCGCTGTCGGTCGTCACTCGGCCCCTAGCCGGTACCCGGTGCCATGCACGGTTCGCACGGTTCCCCGGCCGAGTTTGCGGCGCAGATAGTGGACGTAAGTATCGACGACACCGGGTGTGTCGACACCGTCGAATGCCGCATCGAGCAGCTGACCCCGCGTGAAGATCCTCCCAGGGGCATTCATCAGGACACTGAGCAGCGCAGCTTCGCGTTCGGACAGTTCCACGTCCCCTTCCAACGCCGCACCACTCACAGTGCGCGTCACGCGGTTGAGGGTCAGCCCGTTGCCCCTCACGGTCGAGCCGTCGTCCGGGCGGCGCATCAGGGCTCGGATCCGCGCCAGGAGTTCGGGCACCTCGAACGGCTTGACCAGGTAGTCCTGGGCGCCGGAATCGAGTCCGTCGACCCGATCGATGAGCGTGCCGCGGGCGGTCAGGACGAGCACGGGCGTCGCAATGCCCCGTGACCGAAGGACGGCGACGAGCTCGACACCGTCCATCACCGGCAGACCGCGGTCGACGATGGCTGCGTCGTACCGTTCGGTCAGCCCACGGTGAAGTCCCTGCTGCCCGTCGTACGCCACCGCCACCTGGTAACCCTCGTCGGCGAACAGGTCAGTCAGCATCGCGCTCAACGCGCGGTCGTCCTCGACGATCAGCAGTCTCGGCGCTGCGGTCCGTTCGGCCACCTGCCGAGCGTGCCATGCGAATTCTTCGAACGTTTGAAGAAGCTGCTGCCAGCATCGGCGCCATGGACTCTCCCCGTTCGGGCTTGCGACGCGCCGCTGCCGCATCATGGGCGCTAGCAGGGCTCGGCATCGCCGGTGTGACGGGCGCCTCGACGCTGGCGTACGCCGATACCTTCAAGCCGCCGGCTGCGGAATCTCCGGTCATCCCCGTGGTCGTCCCAACTCCGCCCGAATCGAGCGTCACGACCGTCACGGCGGAGCCGAGTCCCCCATCCGTCGCCCCCGAGTCGGTCATCGCGGCGACTCCTGTCGTTCCCGAGTACACCCCGGTGCCCGATTACACGCCGCAGCCCACTGTCGAACAGGCCCCGCCCGCCGAGACGCAACAAGCTCCCAAGCCTTCGGTCACCACTCCCCCGACGACCAAACGACGCACCTTCGCACCCACCACGGTGATGGCGCCGAATTACTCCCCGCACATCACGGTGTCCCGCGGTTCATGACGCTCGCCATTGAGAAGTTCGCGGAGATTCGCTGGCACCGGTGGAGCACGAGCATGCAGATCGTCGTCACGGATCCCGATGCGCTCGCTGAGGCCAAGGCCATCGTCGATGACGAGCTGGACGCCGTCGACGCCGTCGCGTCACGGTTCCGGCCGGACTCCGAGATCATGAGACTCGCCGAAGCTGGCGGTCGCCCGACCGAGATAAGCGAGACGCTGACGGACCTTCTGGAGGCCGCGTTAACGGCGGCCGAGCTGACCGACGGCGACGTCGATCCCACGCTCGGCGCCGCGATGATCTCGCTCGGTTACGACAGGGACATCGCAATCCTGGGCAGCACGTTGCCGCGGGTCAGCACTCTCATCACTGCGGCAAACTGGTCGATGGTCCACCTGCAGGGCCGCGTCGTCACCGTCCCACCTGGAGTCCTGCTCGACCTCGGCGCGACCGCCAAGGCAGTCGCCGCGGACCTGTGCGCCCAGCGCGTCCACGGCCTCACCGGCAGTGGCGTTCTGGTCAACCTCGGCGGGGACATCGCCACTGCCGGCGCCGCGCCCGACGGCGGGTGGCAAGTCCTGGTTCAGGACACCGACGACGACCCGGCGAGCTCGATCGCACTGCCGCCGGGAGCCGCGCTGGCAACCTCGAGCACCGTACGGCGCCGCTGGCGCAATGGCGAGGAAGCGCTGCACCACATTCTCAACCCGCGGACGGGACGATCTGCAGACCCGGTATGGCGCACGGTCAGCGTGGCTGCCCAAAGCTGTTACGCCGCAAACATAGTCGCTACGGCTGCCGTCATCCGCGGCTGGGCAGCCCCGGACTGGATCAGCACGTTAGACATGCCGGCCCGCCTGGTGGGCCGCGACCGCGTCGTCAGCATGATGGGCGGCTGGCCCGAGGACGGGACCGAACCACGATGACCGACCAGGCGCTCTGGGCGCTCGGCCGCGGCACCGGGATCACCGCCCTGGCGTTTCTCACGCTTTCACTCGGGCTCGGCATCGCCACGCGATCGGGCCGCCGCGTGGGCGCACTACCCCGCTTCGCCGTGGCCGACGTGCACCGTTTCACCGCACTGGCCGGAACTCTGCTCGTGGCGATGCATCTGACGTTGTTGTTCTTCGACCCCTACGCGCAACTGCGGCTGATGGACTTCGTCATTCCGTTCAGGGGGGCATACCGACCACTGTGGCTCGGGCTGGGCACTTTAGCCGTCGACGTCCTCATCGCCGTGATCGTCAGCAGCCTTCTCCGACATCACCTGGGGGCGCGCACCTTTCGCGTGATGCACTGGGCGACCTACGCATTGTGGCCGATGGCGCTGGCCCACGCACTCGGCAACGGTACCGACTCCGGCCGCATGTGGTTCCTGACCTTCGCGGCGTGCTGTGCCCTGTTCGTCGCTGCTGCCGTGATGTGTCGGCTGCGCGCCGACTTCGTCGAATACGCCGACAAAAGAATTGCGGGACACCGGTGAAGACGCACACCCGACCGGACCGAGAACCGCCCGGCGCGCATCGTCTCTTCGCCGCGAACGGACCCGGGCTTGAGGACCACCTCGCACGTTTCGGACGACTTCCCACAACGTCGCCGCAGGACCTCATCTCGTCGCTCGGGCAGGCCGGTCTGACGGGTCGGGGCGGCGCCGGGTTCCCCGCCGGTCGCAAGGTGGCAGCGGTCACCGGCCGCAAGCCCGTCGTGGTGGGCAATGGCGCCGAAGGCGAACCCCTCAGCCGCAAGGACGCGATGCTGGTCGGTCGCGCACCGCACCTAGTCCTCGACGGACTGCAGGTGGCCGCCGACGCCGTGGGTTCCCGCACGATCTACCTGTACCTGCCGAGCCACATCGCCCCGATCGCGCGATTCGCGATCGACGAGCGCACCGCCGCAGGCTGGGACCGACACCGTGTCACCGTCGTGGAAGCTGGCGATGCCTTCGTCGCCGGGGAGGAATCGGCCGTCGTGAGAGCGATCGAAGGCGGGCCTACACGTCCGCGCGACCGCACGGTCCCAATGTCGACTTCCGGTGTCCGGGGGCGGCCAACGCTGGTCAACAACGTCGAGACCCTGGCCCACATCGCGTTGATCGCCCGCTTCGGCCACCGCTGGTTCCGGTCGATCGGAGATAACTCCGAACCCGGAACCATGCTGGTCACGCTGTCGGGCGCAGTGTCAGGACGCCCGGTCATGGAGGTGCCGACCGGAACTCAGCTCTCCACCGTGATCGGGCACGGTGGAGCCACCGATCTCCGTCACGTGGGCGCGGCGCTGATCGGCGGCTACCACGGCACCTGGCTTCCGTCAGCGGTGTTCAACGACGCCGCGCTCTCACGCGCGGGTCTCAGCCGCGTCGGTGCCAGCCCGGGCGCGGGAATCGTCCACACGCTGCCCATCGACGAGTGCGGCCTCGCCCGCACCGCGGAGATCGTTGCGTACCTCGCCGAACAGGGTGCCCGGCAGTGCGGGCCGTGCCGCAACGGACTCCCCAGGCTCGCAACGCTCTTCGATGAACTCGCCTACAGCAACGTCGACGATGCCCTCCTCGACGAGTTGGATCGGATCCTCGGTCTCGTCGACGGCCGTGGCTCCTGTCGACACCCGGACGGAACCGTTCGGCTGGCCCGCAGTGCGCTCACGGTGTTCGCGGACGACATCACGCACCATCGACGCGGCCGCTGCGATGCTGCCTTCGCCGCGGTGCAGAGCACCGGTGATCACCATGCGCACCGCGGCGAGGCTCGAAAATGAAGAAGCGACCGAACCCCGTGCGCCTGCACATCGACTGGACGAGATGCGACGGACGCGGGCTCTGCACCGAACTGATGCCGACCCTGCTGCAGCGTGACGATTGGGGATATCCGTTGGTGCGCAACGGCTCCCGAGAGCCTCGAGTAGCATCCGGTGACCTCCCCGAGGCACGTATAGCGGTCGATCGCTGCCCGCGACTTGCCCTGTCCCTCATCGCCTCACGTCAATCTTGATCGGTCAGCGCGGCCCGATCAGCAATCAATGAACCGACAAGGAGTCAAATTCGTGACGACACTCAATGGGCTCCCAGCCCACGCGCTGCTAGTCCACTTCATCGTCATCCTCGCACCGCTCACCGCCATCCTGGCGATCCTGTGCGCCGTGTGGCCGGCCGCGCGGCAAAGACTGGTATGGCTCGTCCTCGGCCTGGCGATCATCACCGTCGCACTCACGCCGTTGACAACCGACGCGGGGGAATGGCTCGAGCACCGCGTCGGTCGATCACCCCTGCTGCAGTCACACGCCAGGCTCGGAGACACGATGGTCTACTTCGCCATCTCGATGCTCGTCGCTGCCGTACTGCTGGTGGTGATCCACCTGCGCGAAACACGTGGCCGGTCCGTCAAACCGATCGCCACCCGGATCGTCGCCGTCGTCGTCATCGTCCTGAGTGTGGCAACAGCCGTCCAGGTCTATCGCATCGGCGATTCGGGAGCTGTCGCGACCTGGAGCGATCGGCTCGCCGATGCATCGGCCAACCCGGGCACGTGATGAGCCGATAGTGACGGGACTGTGACATAGACATGGATCCGACTCACCGAGCGACATCTCGGCACAGGATCGGAGCACGCTCGACCAAGGAGCACGATGCGACGATTGACGATCCTGGTCCTCCTGTTGGCATTCAGCGGCCTGCTCGCCGCGTGCGGCGGCGCCGACAACTCGGCGCCGCCTTCTTCACCCGACGCTCGCACCACCGCAACGCCGGCCTCCACCCCGGCGGCTCCTGCGCCCGACGTTGCCATCGCCGACTTCACCTACACGGTGCGCGGGCCCGTCAAGGCCGGCCAACAAGTGACGGTGGTCAACAACGACGACTCCAGCCACAGCGTCACTGCGGACGCAGGCAATACGTTCGACATCCGGGTGTCCGGCGGTGGGGGGACAACGACCTTCACGGCGCCGACCACCCCGGGCACGTACGCGTTTCACTGCAAGTACCACACGAACATGCACGGTTCGCTGGTCGTCCAATAGAACGCTCCGGCCCTAGACGCCCCGCTCGACGGGCAGCAGGCCGCGTTCGACGGCCGCGACCAACGCAGCGTGGTCGGCTTCGGTCTGGTCGGCGTAGCGCCTCGCGAAGGTGCACAGAGCCTTGTCGACCTTTTCGGATCTGCCCATGTACCCCGCAATCATCGAGGCGCCGCTCGTCCTGGCGTGCCCCTTGGCGAGCAGTTGTCCAACCACTCCCGCATAGTCGGTGAGCGCGGCGGCGTCCATCGAGTCCAGCGGAATCCGTCCCTTCATGTTCCGGAACTGCCGCACGTAGTACTGCAGCCCGTCCATCGTGGTCCATCCCAGTAGCGGGTCGCTGACCGTCTGCAGTGACTGCTGATATTCGACGACCCGCTGGCCCTGATGGGCGTGCCAGGCGGAATTACCGTGCACGTAGCGCGCGAGCACGGACCGCCGGGCCTGCTTGAGCTGCAGGAACACCACGTCCTCCGCCGAGGAGCCCTCCAGGAGGGCGACGTAGGCGCGCAGGCCAACGCTGCCCACCCCGACGACCTTGTGCGCGACGTCGACCAGCGTGTAGCCACCGAGGACGCGCCGCCAGTGCGAAGGCAGCGTGTCCAGATACCCATCGAGCGCCTCGGCCAGCGACTCGGCTTCGCGGGGGTCGGGCCGAGTGATCAGCGGCGGTTCCTCGACGATCTGCCGTAAGCCGTCCACCTCTTCGGTGAACCGGGGCAGCGCCCGGTCACCGGTGCGGTGGCGCGCCCGCTCGGCCGATCTCGCGACCTGCTCCTGCAGGGGCCCGGCCGTTCGGGCCGCGAGCCGGTCGACGTCAAGCCTCTCGAACGACCGCGTGAAGAGTGGCAGGTCGGCCAGCCGACGCAACTCGAGACGGTAGGACTCGACGCAGGACCGCACCGAGGCACCGCAGTGCTCCTCGGAGGTGCCGTTGAACCGCCCGGCGACCCAGATGCTCGCCACCAACCGGCGGAGATCCCATTCCCAGCAGCCGGGATGCGCCTCGTCGAAGTCGTTGAGGTCGATCACCAGGTCCCGTTCGGGTGAGGCATAGAACCCGAAGTTGCCGAGGTGCGAGTCGCCGCAGACCACGGGTGTGATGCCGGTCGACGGCAGGTGCGCGACGTCCTCCGCCATGACCACGGCCGTGCCGCGCAGAAATCCGTACGGCGAATCGACCATGCGGCCCACCCTCACGGGAATGAGGCGGTCGACTCTGCCTCGATGACTGTCGTTGATGAGGTCGACGGGGCTGGGCCGGCCCGCCGGCGCCGTCCAGTCGGCCAATGACTTGCGCGGCACCCGCTTGCGCAGGCTCTTGCCGAGTGCGTAACGCTCCGCTCGGGTCACCGGTCGCTGGCGCAGCGAGCGGTAGGTCGCGCCGTCGGCCTCAGCGAGGACGGTGTGCCCGTGGGTCGCCGCGCTGCCGTCCATGTGTGGCGATGTTACGACCGCGACTTCCGCCAAGCGGCGGGATGACGGGACACCTCGACCCGTATTGTCGGTCTCGCCCATGGATGACGACGTTTTGACGCTGCCCAGTGGGCGCTTCCGGGTCCGCCGCGACGACAGGATGATTCGCGCGCTCGGACTGCGCTATGCCACGGCGCGTCGCTTCGAGCCGTGCGTGCCACTGCCCGCGGTCGCCGGGGTCGTCGATGCCACCGAGCGTGGGCCCGTGTGTCCGCAGGCGCCGTCGCGGCTGGAGTTCATCGTCGGATCGCCGATGGCCGGCCTACAGCAGGACGAGGACTGCCTGGCGCTAGCCGTCGTCGCTCCCCTGCCCGATGACGCCTCCCGACCGGTGATGGTGTTCTTTCACGGCGGTGCCTACGTGACGGGCAGCGGCCAGGCGCCCGCCTACGATCTGTCGGCGATGGCCGACGAAGGTGACGTCGTCACCGTCACCGTCAACTACCGAGTCGGCATCTTCGGGTATCTCGCAATCGACGACGTGTCGCCGGCCAACCTCGGGCTCCTCGATCAGATCGCCGCGCTGCGCTGGGTGAAGGAGAACATCAGCGGCTTCGGGGGAAATCCGAACGACGTCACCATCTTCGGCCAGTCCGCCGGCGGGGATTCCGTGTCCTATCTCATGGTCGCCGACGGGACCGAGGACCTCTTCCGGCGTGCCATCCTGCAGAGCGCGCCGCTGGGTGTCCAGCGCGGTCGGGCCGCGATGAGTCGAGCGATGGGGAAAGCCGCACGCGGCGCTCTCGGAACCCGTCCGGAACAGGCCGGCACCGAGGATCTGCTGGTCGCCCAGGGCGCCGCGGCCGCGTCGGCCGCCCGCTTCGGCACCCGCGCGCAGATGCCGTTCGGACCGCAGACGGGGCACTACCCCCTACCCGCCGACGACGAGGTCGACGTCCGTCGCCGCGAGGTGGCCCGTCGCCTTCCCGTCATGATCGGCACGACTGCAGATGATGCGCTGCCGTTCCTGATGCTCAACCCACGGTTGGCGCCGGTCCTCGGCGTCCCCATGCTCGGCTCGGCGGCACAACGAGCCCTGAGTGCCGCGGTGACCGAGCGCCTGTTCGCCCGCCCGGCGTCGGCGTTCGCCAAGCAGCACCGACGCGCCGGCGGTCATGCGACGACCTACGTGTTCGACTGGAAGCCGGCGGGCAGCCCCTTCGGGGCGTGCCACTGCATCGAACTTCCCTTCCTCATGGGCTCATTCGCCGACTGGGAAGGCGCACCGATGCTCGGAGCCGAACCCCAACAGGCGCTCGCCGAACTGGGTCCGCCGATGCGGCAACTTTGGTACGGGTTCGCCAGCGGCATGTTCGACGAGGCCGACGCCGACCTACGTCTGCCCGGCGCGCTCGCGCGAGATTGATCGGCATTCGGACGCGTCGGCTATGTCGAAGAAGGCGTAAGCGCGCCATCCCATTTCGCCTCCTGGCTCGGCAGGCGCAGCAGCAGTCGGGCGCCGCCGAGGGGACTGACGTCGAGATGGGCCGAGCCGCCGTGCAGTTCGGCCTGCTGCGCGACCAGGGCCAGACCCAGTCCGGAGCCCGACCGCGATGCCGTCGTGCCGCGGGCGAACCGCTCGAACACCGCGGCCCGCTCGTCCTCGGGAACGCCCGCGCCATCGTCGTCGACCGCGATCTCAACGCCCGCAACCGAACTCACCACGCTGAGCCGGATCTCCGAGGCATCGCCGTGCTTGACGGCGTTCGCGATCGCATTGTCGATCACCAGGCGCAGGCCCGCGGGCAGTCCGACGATCAGCTTCGAGGGCGACGGCGACAGCGTGACTCGCAGGCCGGGATAGACGCGCAGCGCGTCGTGCGCGGCACGATCGAGCAATTCGGTGACGTCGAAGGAGACGAAGTCGTCGGTAGTAGTGAGTTCCCCCTGGGCAAGGCGTTCCAGCGCCGACAGCGTCGCCTCGATCCTGCCCTGGGTTCGCACGACGTCAGTGATCACCTCGTCGCGCTGCTCCGGAGCGAGATCCAATGTGGACAGCACCTCGAGATTGGTGCGCATGGCCGTCAACGGGGTGCGCAGCTCGTGGGACGCGACGGCGGCGAAGTCGCGAGCGGATTCCAGTGCGGCTCTGGTGCGCTGCTGCTCGGTCCCGATGCGCGCCAGCATTCCTTCGACCGCCTCCGCGATCTCGACGGCCTCGCGCACGCCGCGCACCTGGACCTCGTCGGGCATGGACTGGGCGTTGATCGCGCGGGCCTGCTGGGCGAGAAGGCGGAAGGGCACGATCATCAGCAGCGAGATCACCCAGCCGACCACCACGGTTCCGGCGATCACACCGCTGCAGATCAGCAGGACGCGCAGGTGCAGTTCGTCGATCCGGTGCTGCGTCTCCGCCAGCGGCGCGCCAAGCGCAATCGAGCCCGGGCCTGCTGCAAAGGTGCGCACCCGGTACTGCACGCCGTTGATCTCAGTGGTGGCGTAGCCGTTGGCGAGTTCGGGCAAGACGATGTTGCTCGGCACCGAGACGGTGATCCCACCGATCCTCGCGGTACGGACCACGTTGCCATCGGGCAGTGGTTGACGGCTGTCGGTCCCTGGTGAGCTGTTCAGCAGATTGCTCACGTCGCCGAGGCTGCTGACCGAATCGAGGCGGCGGTCGAGCTGGCTGTACTGGTCATCGGTGACGCCGACCCACACCCACGCGCCGAGGATGATCACCAGGACGATCACCGACAACGCGGAGACCAAGACGATCGCCCGAAGGGAAAGCGCCTTGTTGAGGGGCCGCAGCATCCGGTAGGCGCGGTCGTTGAGTTCCACTATCGAGGCCGCAGAATGAGCCTCGCGCGGTCCGCGGTCGGCAGGTCCTCGATCAACACCGCCACCACGTTACTGACCCGGCCGTGGGTTAACCGATCACGGCTCCCTCCTCGAGCGCGATGCCGGCCTCCCGAAGCAGGACCAACTGCGCCTCCTCGTAGATTCGCTGGGCATCTGCGGGGTCGTCGCCGACGGCGGTCAGGCCAACGCGACCGCATTCGGTGAGGCAGCTGATCATGTGGAAGACCACCCCGGTTCGGCGGGTCTGGTCGAAGTGCAGACCCTTGCTGACGACGATGTCGAACAGGTCGGCGACGGTCAGCGCCTTCAGCCGGTCATCCTCGAAGTGATCGGTCGCGACCAGATACTTGCTGCTGCCGCTCGGGGTCAGGAACACCCCTCGTTCACCGTCATAACTTCCGTCGGTCAGGAACTGCAGGGTCAGGAACGGATGAGTGGTCCCGCCCTTGCGGAGGTTCAACTCGATCGCATAGGGCGTCCACGTCCCGGACTCGTCCTGGACGGTGACGAAGTCCACCGCGAACCGGCCCAGCACGCCAAGCTTCGCGAGGTGCCGCCCGATCACCATCGCAGGCTCGGCGATCAGCGCGGCATAGCTGGGATCTGCCGGAAACACGCAGCCGAGATACTTCTGACCGCTCGCACCGCCGAGAAGCTGGTCGTGCGTGGACAATAACTCGACGGTGCCGTCCGGCAACGCCCGCATCTGCACGCTCGGACTGGTCAGCGAAACGCCCGTGATGCGCTCCTCGACGATTCCGCCGTGCTCCTCGAATGCGGCCAGGTAGATGTCGAGGGCCAGGTTCTCGGCCTCCAATTGCATGCCGAGGAGGCGCTCGGTGATCGCCGCCTCCTCGTCAGGCGAGCCAACGGGTGGCAGCCCGTGCAGATCCACCAACGCGTTGCCGGACCCCGAGACGCCATCGTTCAGCTTCACGATCGCCTGACTGAGCGACGGACGCCGCGTGCGCATGGTCTTCACGCTCGCAACGATGTCCTCGACCGTGTGGAGGTCCTCGGCCCCCACCGGGCATTGGACACCGAGCTCGTCGAACATCCGGCGGCAGCCCGTCTTGGTGCCGAGTTCTTCGAGCCGCGGATCCGCGCCGTACATCGGAATGCCAAGACTCAGCGCCACATCCCGCTCGAGCGACGTCGTGTTGTATGGGATCAGGTGGCTCTTGGCCCGGTTGGGGATCAGGCCTCGAATCGTGCGCAGCAACCGGGGTCGCGCCAACAATTTCGAGCTGAGCGACGCCGGCGACGCATCACCGACCGGGACCAGCGTAAGGCGGGCCCTGGCATGACTGGGGATAACGCCGGGAAGTAGTCCTAGGTAGTACTCGATGGTGGCTTCCGAAATCGGCTGCGAGGTCACGTAGATCATCCGCAACCGCGGTTGGCGCAGCAGTAGCAGCAGGAACAGTGCGCGCTCCTCCATCGCCTGCATCACGGTGCCACTTCTCGACGTTGGGCCGTCCATGCTGACCGAAGGCATCACCACCACCGACTCGTCGTCGAAGCCACGTTGCATCGACGCCCATACCGCCGGCATCGACAGCTGGAGCTCGTCGAAGATGCGATACCTCTCGCCGTCGTCGAGGTGCGACAGTTGCCTGCCGGATTGCTCTGACCGTGTCATCTCCCCCACCTAACTTTCCTTGAGCGCCGTGATGTCGTGAACCCGCACCGAACGGCTGAATCCCTTGGGCTTGACGTCGCCGACGGGTTCGGCGACCGCAATGTGTTCGGTCGCTGCCAGCACACGGTCTGTGACCAGGATCTGCCACGCACCGGCATCGCCGCACAACCTGGCCGACAGGTTGGTGACGCTGCCTATTGCGGAGTAGTCGAATCGGCTCTCGAAACCGATCCTTCCGAGCGTCGCAAAGCCCTGGGCGATGCCGATTCCGAGCGCGAGGTCGTGGCCCCTTCGAAGCCACTGCGCGGCAAGCTCTTTCACGGCGTCGCGGATGCCGATCGACATCCGGACGGCTCGTTCGGCGGCGTCGTCCTGCAAGACCGGGTCGTTGAAGAACGCCATGATCCCGTCACCGGTGAACCGCTCGAGGGTGGCCTCGTACTGGTGCACCAGCGACCCCATCGCGTGGTGATATTCGGCGAGCACCCCCATCACCTCCTCGGGCTCGCTCGCCTCGGCGAAGGGGGTGAAGTTCCGCAGATCGCAGAAGACCACGACGATTTCGCGTCGATGGCTCCGCAGGAGGGTCTCGTCGCCGACGACCAGGTCCGCCAGCTGTGGCGACAGAAAGCGGCGCAGGCGGCTTGCGCGTTCCAGCTCCTCCAACTGCTCGGCAACCCGGCTCTCGAGTTCGGTATTCCATTGGGCCAGCTCACTGGCTTGGCACCGGATCGTGTCCTGATAGCGCTTGATCCGCGCTAGCGACGCCACCCTGGCCAATAGTTCGGCCTGGTCGAAGGGTTTCATGATGAAGTCATCGGCGCCCGACTGCAGAGCGACGAGTCGCTGTTCACTTCCGCTGGCCGTGATCATCACGACCGGAAGGAACTCCGTGGCAGGTGTCGACCGAATCCTGCGACAAACTTCGTGACCGTCCATCCCTGGCATCAGAATGTCGAGCAGGACGAGATCGACGTCTTCGCTCTCGAGGAGCGCGATCGCGTCCACTCCCGACGAGGCGGTGATCACCCGATGCCCCCGAGGGGTGAGCACCGCGTCGAGGAGCCTGAGGTTGATGGATTGATCGTCAACGGCGAGCACCGTCACGGGAGCGTCCATCAGGACACCTCCGCCTCGGACAACGCTCCGGCACAACGCAATGCGTCGACGAGCTCGTCTCGACGGATCGGCTTCAGCAGATACGCGGCCGCACCGAGCGCCAGACCACGGGCTCGGTCGTCGACTGTCGAGGCGACGATCAGCGGGATCCCCGCAGTCTCGGGGTCGGCCTTCAGTTGGGTGATCACCTGCCAGCCGTCTAGCCGGGGCAGCCTGACCTCGAGCACGACGGCGGCCGGTTGGACCGTGCGAACGAGTTCGAGCGCCTTCACTCCGTCCCAAGCGCAGATCACCTCGGCCGGAAGACCATTCAGGTAGGCCTCGACGAGATCCTGCGAGGCAGGATCTTCGTCGAGCAGAACGATGACGGGAAGTCCACCGAGCTTCGGTGCGGCGTCCTCGCGCCTTCGGTCCCGCAGACCGGGCACCGTGAAGCCGAACGTGCTTCCGACGCCCAATGTGCTGTCGAGCCAAAGCCTTCCGCCGAACAACTCCACCATTCTTCTGCACAACGTCAGGCCGAGGCCGGTGCCCTCCTCCTTCGGCGCTCCCCGGCTGCCCTGCTGAAAGGAGTCGAAGATCCGCGCCTGGTCCTCGGATGCGACTCCGAGGCCGGTGTCGGTCACGGTGACCACCAGATCGGTTCCCTCGCGATAGGAGTGCACGCAGACGCTGCCGCCATCGGGGGTGAACTTCACGGCGTTGGATACCAGGTTGAGCAACACCTGCTTGAATCGCCGCTCGTCGGCGTCGATGAGATCGACGTCGTCGCCGACCTCCAGCGTCATGGTGATGGCGTGTCGGGTCGCCCGCTCCCGTTGCATCGCAAGCGTGGCCTCCATGGCGCTGCTCACCGCGAAAGTGCTTGACTCGAGCACCATGTGGCCCTCTTCGACCTTCGAGAGGTCGAGGATGTCGTTGACCAAGGCGACGAGGTGCCTGCCCGAGTTCCAGATGTCGCGCAGGTAGTCCTCCTGGCGTTGGTTGATGTCACCGAACGAGCGATTGAGCAGCACCTCGGAGAATCCATTCACCGCGTTCAGCGGCGTTCGCAGCTCGTGGGACATGCTGGCCAGGAATTCCGACTTGTGCCGACCGGCGATTTCGAGCTCGCTAGTCTTGGTCTGGAGCTCTCGGAAGAGCCGGGCATTGACGATGGCCAGCGCGGATTGGCTGGCGAAGGTCTCGAGCAGCGTGACGACGTCGGAGGGAAAGGCGCCCGTACCCCTGCGACGAATCACCAGCACGCCGACGATCCTGTCGCCGCGGAGCATCGGCACCGCGAGCACCGAGTGCCAACCGTCGCGGAACAGGACTTCCAGGTGCGGGTCACGCTCGACGAGGGCGAGGTCGGGTACCTCGAGCGGCTGCCGGTGCAGCGCGGTCTGGCCAACGAGGGTCGAATCTCCGCCGATGGCGACCGCCCGAAGTTGTTCGAGCAGTGCGTGACTCGCGCCGACGGCGTGGACGTGGAACGCGGCCGTGGACTCGTCGTACTCCATGATCGATCCGCCGTCGGTCCGCAGCGTGATGTCACCGAAGCCGCGGTTGGTGAGCCTTACGGCATTGCTGACGACCTGGTCCAACACCACGTCGAGGTCGAGGCTCGAGCCGACTGCTTCACCCACCTCCCGGAGAGCTTCGAGCTGCTCGACCTTGCTGGACAACAAAGATTCCCTGGACTTGAGTGTCCGCATCAGGTTCGCTTGGCGCAGCGCGAGAGCGCCTTGGGCGGCGAACTCCTCGAGACGTTCGCGCTCGTGTTCGTCGAACGGTGCGACATCCGTTCGCCACATGGACAACACACCGACGACCTCGTCCTCCAGGAGCATCGGCGTGGATAGCAGGGTGCGGAAGCCCGTGAGCTTCTGCAGGTCCGTGCGGCCGTAGTCGACGTCGCTGAGAACGTCGGCAATCTGATTGGTGCACTTGTCCTCGGCAGCGCGCCCGACCGTCGACGAACGATTTCTGGCGATCGGATGGCTCACCAGGTACTCGCGATAGTCCTCGGGGGTCTCACCGGAGACCCGTGAGACGCGGAACAGGTCGCCGTCGGCGAGAAAGAGTTGAGCGGCCCGCGCGCCGCAGAGGCGCGCCGAGTACTCGACGATGATGTTCAGGACCGCGTCGGTATTGGCGGCGTCCTTGCCGAGAGCGGCGAGAATCTCGCGACTGGCCGCAGACTGATTGCGAGCGTCCTTCAACTCCTGGTGCAGTTGAAACGACTGTCTCGACGTGCGCGACGTACGTTCATTCGACTCGGTCACAAGCCCCCAATTGCCAGACCTTCCGACAGTCTGCTCCCACGATCCAGGTCGAGGCAATGATATGAGTGTCGACCGCGTAAATTACGCGTCTTTGGTGATCTTGATCGTGGTCCACGCGCCGACGTGAATGCGGTCACCATCGGCCAGTGGAGTCTCCTCACCGTTTGCCAGAAGGTCTTCGCTGTCGTTGAGGCTGGTGCCGTTGGTCGATCCCAGGTCGGTGATGGTCAACCCGGTGTCGCGCACTCGCAGCACCGCGTGCTGAGTGGATACGCCACGGTCGGCGGGCTGAAGGCCGAGATCTATCTCGGGTGTCACGCCCTGGTCGCGGTTGTGCCGACCGATCAGGGCCGTATCGCGTTGCAGCGTGATCCGGCGTTCTGGAAAGAACTGAGGGAAGTCGACGGTGTCGGGGCCGCCGCGGGCGACCACGCGGTCGTAGAACTGCCGGTCGGCGGTGACGACCGCGGTCCACAGCACCGGGGCCGCAATCGGCGTGGCAGGCGCGGGCAGCGCGGAGTCGTGTCCGCACGTCTCACAGAAGCGTCCGCTTACCGATGCCCCGCACGCGGGGCACGCCTTGGTTTCGGCAACGGGTTCCGAATGTGCTGGCGCGGCGGAAGTCCCGATCGGCGCCCCGCACACGTCGCAATAGTCGTCGGCGGCTGACGTATGTCCCTCTGCGCAAATGGGCATCAGGCCGGATCCTCCTTCCGCACTCGCGCGGTCTTCGTCGAACGGGCGTCGAGGGCCATCTCGTCGGCGGCCGCCACCTCGCGTTTGAGCCGGGCCGTTCCCGTGCGCTCATCGACGTCGATGACCTTGCCGAGCTCCGCGACCTTGTCGTCGTTGCCCGATTCCACGGCCAGTTCCATGGCGCGCTGTAGTTTCGCCGTCGCGGTCGCCACGTCCCCATCTCGGCGCGCGGCCAACCCCTCCTGAACCGCATCCGCCAACTCGGCCTGACCGGTGTAGTGCGCCACTCGGCGATTGATCCGCGCCGACAGCGCCGTGTCTGCGGTCCAGAGCGCGTTGACGAGGCCTTGGCCCAGAACCTGTTCGCCGGCAACCACACTCACTCGGGCGGCCAGCTTCTCCTTGCCTGCCACCGCAGGTTCGATGGCGACCTGGATGTGATAGTCCCTGTCCTCCGCACCCCAGGAGCCCAGCGGGTACTCCCCGATCTGAGTGCCCGCCTCGACACGGCGGCGGGTCAGGTCCTCGACGGTCGGCGCGACCTGTTTGACGAACTCGACGGTCGCGCCGGCGGGAGTCCACAGCCGCAGGGTGAGGTCCGGGATCGACTTACCCATCGACGTCCGCATCATCGCCGCGAAGTCCTCGGCGAGGTCTTCGGCATCGGCGACGATGTCCACGGTCCCCAGCAATGCCGACGAGATCGAGCGCAGTTCGTCGACCCGCCACGCGGTGCCAACGCCGCGGCAGTCGCAGGTGAACTGACCGGTGCTGAGCGCGATCTCCTGCTGCAGTTGTTCTGGGGTCTCGTGTTCATCCTTGCCGTCGGTGAGCAGAATGGCGTGCGTAAGTGCCCCCGGGTACCGCGCGACGATCTCGCGGACGTACGCAAGCCAGGTGCCCATCGCGGTACCACCGTTGGGCCGCAGACCGTCGACCACCCGCGCAGCCTCCGCCTTGGTCGCTGCGCTCGCCCGCGTCGGCACTCCGTCGATCGGGTAGATCGCAGCCGCACTGCCGGTTCCGGCGACGATGATGAAGTGCGTTCCGTCGCTGAGTTCGTCGATGGCAGCGACCGTGGCGCGTTTCGCGCCGTCGAACTTGCCTGCCGGCTTCAGCATCGACGTCGAGCAGTCGATGATGATCGCCTCGACGCGTTCCGCAGGATCCGCCGCCACCGCGACGTCACTTCCGACGGTGATGCTGACGACCGCGTCCACCGTGCCCGACCCCTCGGAGAGGTAGGGATTGTGGTCGACGTCCACCGAAATGCCCTGCTGTTCAGCCGAACTCATGTAGCTCCTCCGATCGGGATCACTGCGACGGTGATGTTGTCGATGCCGCCGGCCTGCAAGGCGTGTTCGGTGAGTGCGCGCGCCGCCGCGCTGGGCTCGGTACCCGCGCAGAATCGCGCGATGTCGGCCGCCTCCGGCAGGTAGTTCCACAATCCGTCCGAGCACAACAACAGCCAGCCAGGGCCGACGGGGGTGATGGTCTGCACGCTCGAATCAGACCACGGCTTCGCCTCGGAGTCAGCGCCCAGCCACCGGGTGATGGTGTGCGCGCCGCGCAGCACGAACTCCGAGTTCGCCGAGGCACCGGCCGTCATCAGTTCCTGGGCCACCGAGTCGTCCACCGTCAACTGTTGCGGCGGTTCAGGTGGTTCGGGGAGCCAGTAGGCCCGGCTGTCCCCCACGCTGCCCACCGTGATCTCCACGGTCCCTTCGGCATTCGACACGACGGCGGCAGCGGTATACGTGCAGGACGGCGCGTTCGCCGGATCCATTCCCGTTCCGGCGTCGGCCGCCGCCTTCGTCGCCTCGGCGAGGCCCGCCAGCACCGCCTCGTGTGTCGGGCCCGATTCGGCGAGCGCGGCGAGCATGCCCTCCACCCCGGCCTTGGACGCGGCGACCGCGGCCACCTGGGGCTCACCCGAGGTGGACACCCCGTCGCACACGGCGATGGCGAGTGCTTCGCGCCGACCCGGGATGCCGCTCACCATTCCCGCCGCCGCGGCGTCCTCATTGCGAGCGTGGTGCAGTCCCCGATCGGTGACGAGCACCATCGGGCCCAGCTGCGCCTCGTCACGGTCGGGCTCGGCCCGCCGATGGCCGCATCCGCTGCAGTAACCGT
>NZ_JAVRQA010000490.1:0-6248 GCF_032161845.1 Mycobacterium sp. | reverse complement strand
TGAGGGCAGTCATGGGATCGGCGGTGAGCAGCGAGGACTCGCCGGCATCCTCGCCGGCTTGCGGTTTGGTCTGGACGAGTCCTGTTGTCAAGGAATGGAATTCGGTGAGCTTGTCCGGATCCTGGGGCTTGTCGTCGAGCAGCTGACCGATGGTCTCGAGCTGGCTCAGCTGCTGCGGCATGGCAGGGGCGATCGCGGCGACGAGCTGCTGCCCGGTGGAGGGCAACGGTGGCGCGGTGACGGGATCGTCGTCGGGGAACAGCAGCGACGGCCACAGCACGCCGACGAACGCGGTGCTGTTCAGCCGCGGGCCCAGTTGGTCCTTCAACAGCGAGAACATCCCGCGGTAGAGCTCACGGGCCGACGCGACCCCGTTGTTCCAGCCGTGCGAGAAGACGAACACGTCGCTGATGCCGCCTGCCGCGACCGCGGCCTGCAGCCCGGGGTGGTCCTGATGGTCGGTGGTGTTCAGCTTGCCATCTGCGTTGAAAACGACTTCGTAGTATGGTAATTCGGCCAACGACGCCATGATCCCCCTAGGTGCTGGTCAGCGTGCGCATGAGGTTGATGAGACCCGCGCCCTGATAGAAGTGGTGCCGGCCGAGGTCGGTGGCAGTGTCGATGAACCGCTTCTTCACCAGCTCTGGCTGGCCGACGAACTCCGGGCGTGCGGACAGGAACGCGGCGATCGCGCCCGACACGTGGGCGGCCGCCATCGAGGTGCCGTCCATCTCGATGTACCTGGCCAACCCGTCGGTCCCGGCGTCGAGCGGCCCGACCCCGACGGCCTGATGGTTGGCCGCCGCTGACGTGATCCGCTCCCCGGGAGCGACCAGATCGGGTTTGAGTCGACCGTCGAGTGTCGGGCCCTTCGACGAGTTGAAGGTCACGCCGAAGGTGTGCGGCCGGTAGCGGTGCGTCGAACCCACCGTGATCGCCGTCGCGGCGTTGCCGGGATCGGTGATGGTGGACAGCTGACCGAAGACGTCACTGGTGGGGCCGAGCACGTCCGCCCCGACGCCGCCTGCGGCCGTCCCCGCACCGATGTTGCCTGCGCTGACGACGGCCACCACGCCGGTGCCCACCAGCAGGTCGAGTTCGCGGCACAGCGGACTCTGGCCCGCGGCGTAGTCACCCGGCTGCCACGCGCAGCCCAAGGACAGGTTCACGCCGTGGATCTGCAGCTCACGACCGCCGTCGTTGACGTTGCGCACGTGGTCGATGGCGTCGAGAAGGACGCTCTCCAGGGTGTTCCCGCTGTCGTCGAGGACCTTCAGGCTGACCAGGTTCGCCTGCGGCGCAACTCCGTTCAGGGACGTGCCGGTTTCGAGCGACCGCCCAACCCACTTCGGCAGCCCGACCCCGCGTTCGGTACCGGCGATCCGCATCAGGGCCGGATCCGACGGTGCGTGCCCTGCGATGATGCCGGCGATGTGGGTGCCGTGCCCGAAGTCGTCGGTCAGCGGACCCCCGTTCGTGGGGTCGGGATCGATGCTGAAGTCGTGGTGCAGATTCTTGACGGCGGCGGCCGACAGCGTCCCACTGGTCGTGAAGTGTGGATGGCTGGCCTCGATACCCGAGTCGATCACCGCCCACACCACGCCCTTGCCGCCGCAACCATAGGTACGAGCGGCGGCGTCGGCCTGAATCGTCGTCAGTGAGCGATCGAGATGCGCACGCACGACGAGGTCCGGCCAGATCCGGTAGATCAGTCCCAGCGCGTGGGCTTCCTTCTTGCTGCCGCTGGTACCTCCCCCGAGCATCAGCCGCGACACCTGGGCGGGATTCAGGACGCAGCGGACGTAGTGCCGTCCGACGGGCACCGGTTCGAGGTCCTTGGTGACGTGACCGAAGATCGCATCGAACAACTCGCGGAACTCGTCGCGAGCCGACTCCGCCGTCGTGCCGGGGTTTACCCGGAGCTCGACGAGCATCACCCGCCCGCCGGCATCGTTGGTCAGGACCGCGTTCTTCGCAGCAGGCGAGATGTCCTCGGCCGGCGCTAGCAGGACCGGACTCACCAGCGACGTCCGCCTCGGGGCCGGGCTCGGGCTCATCGCAGACACCGGGCCGAGTGGTCGTCCATGCCACTAGCCTGCGCCGGCGCAGCGTCGGAGACACGCGTAGTCGGGTACTCGATTCGGCCCGTCATTCCCGAACGCTACTGCCGGCGCGCCTGCCGTCGGCGAGTTTCGGCAGCCTCACGGTTCGATGACGTGCGACGGATCGGGCCGTCGTTCCGGAGGGGCCTGGCTGTAGTCGCCCCACGGGCCGTCCCGCCGCTCGATCGCGGTGCGCACGCCGTCCGTCGCCGCCGTGCCGATGAAGTCCAACGCGTCCGGGGTGTTGCGCATCAGGCCGTCGAGAATCCCGCCGAGGGTCTGCGTCGACGACAGCCCCATGTTCTCGTAGGCCTGATTGACGATCAGCTTCTGAGCCTGCAACTGAGACAACGGGATTCGGCACAGCTTCGCGGCGATTTCGGCGACCCGGGCCTCAAGGCGCTCGAACGGCACCGACTCGTTGATCAACTCGACGTTGGCGGCCTCCACGCCGGTCAGCGGTTCGCCGGTCAGCGAATGCCACTTCACCTTGGCCAGGCTGAGGCGGTAGAGCCACATGCCGGTGAGATAGGAACCCCACATCCGGCTGTACGGCGTACCGATGACGGCGTCGTCGCTGGCGATCACGATGTCGGCGCAGAGGGCGTAGTCGCTGGCCCCGCCAACGCACCAGCCGTGAACCTGGGCGATCACCGGCTTTGAGGCCCGCCAGATCGCCATGAACTTCTGCGTGGGGCCCGTCTCGCGGGAGGACACCATGGCGAAGTCCTTGCCGGGGTCCCACTTGCCGTCGGTGTTCATCGCCTCACCCCAGTGGTCGAAGCCGCCGCCGAAGTCGTATCCGCCAGAGAACGACCGCCCGGCGCCACGCAGCACGATGACCTTGACGGCCGGGTCGCGCTCGGCGCGGCCGATCGCCGCTTCGATCTCGTCGGGCATCGGCGGAACGATGGTGTTCAGGTGCTCGGGGCGGTTGAGCGTGATGGTGGCGACGGCATCGTGCGTCCGGTAGAGAAGCGTCTCGAATTCGGCTGGCGTCGTTGACATACGAGAAGTCGAGCCAGAGCGGCGCCGGATGTCAAGGGTGACGGTCTCCCGGCGGTGGCGGATCGGGCTCACGATGCGGCGGGTAGGCAGCCAGGATGCGTCCGCCGACCTTGATGTTCGGCGTACGGAAGTAGGCCCAGCCGCCCATCAGGACGCACGCCATCGCGGTGAACGCGATCGAGCTCTGGATGTCGGGCAGCCCCGCCGCGAACAGCACGGGGATCGCGACGATCGTGGCCGCCCAGTAGATGCGGCGCTTCACCGCCCGCTTGGACATCGCGGCGGTGTCCCAGCCAGGAAGGAGAAGCCCGACGAGCAGGATCGCCACGCCGCCGTAGAAGAGACTGAGGGACAGGGTGCTCACGGGATGAGCCTAGGCGTCGAGGCGTCAGCGCCAGTCGCGGAACGCGTCCATCAGCCGACTGCGGAAGGCCGGGTCGATGTCGTCGTCGCGGATGGTGCCGATGGTGTGCACGGTGGCGCGGAACTGCTGGAGATAGTTCTCGCACCCGTCGCACTCCAACAGGTGAACGTCGAATCGTTCGCGGGCGTCCGGGCCCAACGACCCCTCGAGGTAGGCCGTGACGAGTTCGACGAGTTCTTTGCAGTCCATCGGGTCGGCGCTCATGGGGTGTCCCTCAGATAGTCCTCGAGGTGGAGCCGCACTTCGGCCCTGCCCCGGTGCAGCAGTACCCGTTGATTGGCGACGCTGATGTCGAGCAGTTCACATACCTCGGCCGAGTCGAAGCCGAGCATGTCGCGCATCGTCACCACGACCCGTTGACGCTCGGGGAGGCCCTCGAGCGCGGCGTGGGCCACGGCCACCAGTTCCGCTCCGAGCAGGGAACCCTCCGGCGTCTCGGGGAACGGTGACGGCTCCTCGGTCTGACGCCAGTGGCCCGACCATTGCTCGCCTGCGGCGCGGAACCGCGCGGGGTCGACGGTGCCACCGGTGAAGGCCGCCACCGCGACGTCGGCGTCGCGGCGCTCGCGGATACCGCGTCGCTTGGCGATGTTGATCATCACCGTGAAAAGCCAAGTGCGCACGGAAGATCGACCCTCGAAGGAATCGATTCCGCGGATCAGCGCGATCCAGGTGTCTTGAACGACCTCTTCGGCGATCGCGCCGCTTGGCACGTATCCACGTGCCACCCGCAGCATCGACGGGGTGTGCAGATCGACCAACGCGGCGAAGGCCGCCTCGTCACGGGCACGCAATGCCGTGACGAGTGCGGTCTCGTCGTGGGTCGCCTTGGTCATCTGCAACGGATCGTATCCGGTCAGCGCCGCCGCATCGCGTCGCCGAGCGTCCATACCGAAACCCCAAGCAGCGCCGCGTCCTTGATCAGAAACTGGCCCGTCGAGGACAGCATCGGAAAGCCACCCTGCGACGCCTCGAACACCCCTGGTGTGGTGAGCATGAAGCTGAGCGTGGCGACGAACAGTCCGATGGAGATGACGCTGCCCGCCGCGGAGATCCTCGGCCACCACTGCGCGACGGCGAGCAGCACCGCCGCCGCGACCTCGACCACGCCGAGCAGCGCGGAGAACGTGTTGACGGACAACAGGTCGTAGAGCCAACTCATCATGGGGCTGTTGGCCACCAGCGGTTGAATGCCTTGAGCTTCGAAGGCCGTGAACTTCATCAGGCCGATCCAGCCGATCACCACGACCAGACCGTAGCGGGCCAGGATGCCGCCGACGTACTCGATCCTTGCCGTGACCTGGGTGTGTTCGCTGACGGTGGTCATGATGCATACCTCTCGACGAATGGAACCGTTCGTCGATGCAGTGTCGAACCGGGCGGCGACCGTTACGGCGACCCGGCTACTCGCCGAGCATGCGGTGCAGGAACTCGTAGATCAGTGCCGACCGGAATGCCGTCTGCGCGTTGTCCGCCGCGCCGGAATGCCCGCCCTCGACGTTCTCGTAGTACCGCACCCGATGGCCTGCCTCCTCGAGGGCGGCGGTCATCTTCCTGGCGTGGCCGGGGTGAACCCGGTCGTCGCGGGTCGACGTCGTCATGAGCAGGGCGGGGTACTCGCGGTCGGCCGAGATGTTCGCATACGGCGAATACTCGGAGATGAAGGCCCAGTCGTCGGGATCGTCGGGGTTGCCGTACTCGGCCACCCAGGAGGCTCCTGCCAGCAGCAGGTGGTAGCGCTTCATGTCGAGCAACGGGACGCTGCACACCAGCGCGCCGAACAGTTCCGGGTACTTGGTCAGCATGATGCCCATCAGCAGTCCGCCGTTGCTGCCGCCCTGGGCGCCCAACTGATCGACGGTGGTGATGCCGCGTGCCACCAGATCGGTTGCGACGGCGGCGAAGTCCTCGTGCACGAGGTGGCGGCCCTCGCGCATCGCCTGCGTGTGCCACGTCGGCCCATACTCGCCACCGCCGCGGATGTTGGCCAGCACGTAGGTGCCGCCCCTCGAGAGCCACAGTCTGCCGAGCACGCCGCCGTAGCCCGGGGTGTTGGACGACTCGAAGCCGCCGTACCCGCCCAGCAGAGTCTTGCCGGGACCCGTCGAACTGCGATGCCCCACAACGAAGTACGGGATCATCGTGCCGTCCGCCGACGCGACGAAGTACTGATTGACCTCGATGTCGGAGGCGTCGAAGAACGCCGGCGCGCTCTTGATCTCGGTGACCTCGCCACCGACGTGCCCCCAGAGCAGTCGCGACGGGCTGTCGAAGCCGCTCGAGTCCAAGAAGATCTCGTCGCCGAACTCGTCGACGTCGACGACCACCGTCGTCGCGTTGGCGGCGACCCCGGGAATCGGTTCGCGGGTCCACGAGCCTGGGGTGACCACCTCGACGTGGGTCGCCACGTCGACGAGCGTGCTGATGACGAGGCGGTCGCGGGTCCACGCGTAGGTGTCCAGGCTGGTGTGTTCGTCGGGCTCGATGACGACGCTCAATTCGATGGTGCCGCTGAGGAAGTCATCGTACTTGGCGGCCAGCAGGGAGCCGGCGGGGTACGTCACCGAGTCCACCGTCCAATCGGTGCGCGGCCGAATCAGCAGCCACTCCCGGTGAATCGAGATTCCGGCGTCGGTTGGAACGTCGACCCGCAGCAGTTCGCCGTCGCGGATCTCGAAGCGCTCGCGGTTGAAGAAGTCGACGGATCGCGTGGC
>NZ_JAVRQA010000489.1:0-4052 GCF_032161845.1 Mycobacterium sp. | reverse complement strand
CTCGAACTGGCCGACCCGTGCATCTCGCTCGCCGACCTGGTGCTGTCGAAGCTGCAGATCCACGAGATGACGGCCAACGACCTGATCGACCTCACGGTGCTGCTCGGCGAGCACCGGATCGGGGTGCAGGCCGCCGGGCAGATCGACCTCAACCGGATCCGCGACGTGCTGTGCGACGACTGGGGATTCTGGTACTCGGCCGACTTGAATTTGGCCCGGCTGGACGAGGCGGTGCAGCGGCCCGGCCTGGACCCGGACCTGGCGGCGCGGGTGCGGATGCAGATCGCGACGTTGCGGGCCCACCTGACCGCGGCACCCAAATCGCGGCGTTGGAAGTTGCGGGCCAAAGTTGGCACCCGCAAGCGCTGGTACGAGCAGGTCGAGGAGGTCAGCTGATGGAGCTGCCGGTACGGCGCCTCGGTGCCACGGGCTGGGAGCTGACCACAGTCGGGCTCGGCACCTGGGCGTTCGGCGGCGGGGACTGGGCCTTCGGCTGGGGTCCGCAGGACGACGCCGAGTCGATCGCCACCATTCAGCACGCCGTCGAGGCCGGCATCAACTGGCTCGACACCGCGCCGGAGTACGGGCTCGGCCACTCCGAGGAGATCGTCGGACGGGCCCTGGCGGGGATGTCCGAAGCGGACCGTCCACTGGTCTTCACGAAATGCGCAATGGTGTGGGACCCCGCCGACCGGCAGGCCGAGGCGACGGCCGTCGGGGACGCGGCATCATTGCGCGCCGAGTGCGAGGCCTCCTTGCGACGGCTCGGCGTGGACCGCATCGACCTTTATCAGGTGCACTGGCCGCCGACCGACGGCACTGCACTCGAGGACTATTGGGCGACACTGGTCGACCTGCGCACCACCGGCAAGGTGCGGGCGATCGGCCTGTCCAACCACGCCGTCGACCAGCTCACCCGGGCCGAGGCGATCGGGCACGTCGACTCGCTGCAGCCCCCGTTGTCGGCGATCAACCGTGCCGCGGCGGCGGACGTCATCCCGTGGTGCGAGGCCAATGACACCGGCGTGATCGTCTACAGCCCCATCCACTCGGGCCTGCTGTCGGGCACGTTCGACCCGTCCCGGTTGGCGCCCGGTGACTGGCGTCTCGGCGAAGCCGACTTCACGTCCGACCTACCCGCCAACCTGGGCGTCGCTGCGGCCGTCGCGGACGTGGCGGCCGGGCACTCGACGAGCGCGGCGAGTGTGGCGATCGCCTGGACACTGCGCTGGCCCGGCGTCACCGCGGCCATCGTCGGGGCGCGGCGCCCGGCGCAAATCGACGGCTGGCTGGATGCCGCCGTGTTGCGGCTGACCGACGACGACCTCGATGCGATCGCCGCCGCGATCGCGAGCAGCGGTGCGGGCAGTGGACCGTCGCGTCCGGAGGGCAGGAGCGCAGCGACCGGGGAATCTGCACCGGAGGGCAGGAGCGCAGCGACCGGGGAATCTGCACCGGCCACCGCGGGGATCTCATGAGCACCGGCGCGGTCAGTGCGGCACGTAGCCGACGGCCGGGTCGACGACGTTGTGCAGCGGCTCGCCGCGTCGCCACCGGCCGAGGTTTTCAGTGAAGACGGCCATCATGTCGAGCTCGAAGCCGACGTAGTCGCCGGACATGTGCGGCGACACCAGTACGTTCGGCATCGACCACAGCGGTGAGCTGGCAGGCAGCGGCTCGACCTCGAACACGTCCAGCGCGGCGCCTGCGATCGTTCCGGTCGCCACCGCGACGACCAGGTCCATCTCCACGACGGTCGGTCCCCGCCCGACGTTGACGAGGAATCCGCACGACCCCAGCGCGGCCAGCACCTCGGCCCCGACCAGCGCGGTGGTGGCCGGGGTGAGCGGCACGGCGAGCACGAGCAGGTCGACGTCCGCGGCGACCCCGACCAGATCGTCCGAGCTCCGGATCGTCCCGAAGTCTGGGTCGTCGCCTGGGCTGCGGCCGACCAGGGTGACCTGGACATCGAGGCGAGCCAGCCGGTCGGCGACGGCCCGGCCGATCGAGCCGGTACCCACCACCGCCGCCTTGGTCCCGGCCAGCCGCCCGGTCGTCCGGTACTGCCACGTGCCCGCTCGCTGTAGCGCCCAGCTTTCACCCAGTCCCTTCGCGTGCGCGAGCACCGCGGCAAGCACCCACTCCGCGATCGTCGTATCGAACACTCCGCGTGAGTTGGTGAGCGTGACCCGGGCCAGCTCAGGGCAGATCAGCCGGTTGACCCCGACTGACGCGGCGTGCACCCACCGCAGCTCGTCGGTCCGACGCAACAGTGGGGCGAGGTCGGCGAATCGGTGGTCCCAGACGTACAGCACCGACGCCTCGGCCAGTTGTTCGTCGGTGGGAGCCGAGTCGATCTGGACGACCTCGACATCGCCGGGGATCAGGTGCAGCGGCGGCGGCGGCACTTCGGGATCAGGCTCGACGAGGACCAGCACGCGGGGACCACTCGGCACGACAACTCCGTTCGATATGCTCATACTTAAATACGCTTTCGATATTGTATCGAAAACGCGAATACCCTGCGAATCGAGAGGCATCTATGGCAATCCCCGTTGAATTAATCGGTGCATGGCGCCGTGTCGGCCTCGTCATCGACGGCGTGCGCCGCGTGGACTACTGCGACGTGCTGTGGCTGCAGTCGGCCGACTGGTTCGCCGACATCCGTACCCGCATCCAGCCTGGCATCGGGCCGTCTGCCGACGACGCGCACGCCGCATTCGCCACCGAGTTCAGTTTTGCCGGGACCACCGAGTTCACCGACCCGATGCTGCACTGGATCCACTCCCTCGACTCGCGCGGCGAGGCCCCACCTGACGAGAACCCCGTGGCATGGCAGGACGAACTGCTCGTCGAGAGCGGGTCGTTCGAGTGGCAGGGCCGCCTCGTCCCATTCGTCGAGGAGTGGGGGCACCTCGGCAACGACGGGGTGTGCGGGGTTGGCCGCGACGGTTACGTCCGGGTCGAGGCTGCCGGCTTCGCGATCGAGGTCAGCGCCACCGCGGGCGGCTTCCACGCGGTGAAGTACCGTGAGCAGAACGGCTCCTGGATCGAGGCGGGGAGGGTGGACACTCATGGCTGATCCGGCTCATCCCTTCCTCGACCCGGTGGCTTATGAGCCGGACATCGCCGATCCCGTCGAACTTCGGGCACACCGCAAGCGCCGGCTTGCGCTGGCGTATCGGGTGTTCGGTGCAATGGGCTGGGGCTCGCTCGGGGACGGGCACATCTCGGCCCGCGACCCCGAGCGACCGGACTGCTTCTGGCTGGGGCGGTACGGCGTGCCCTTCCGGTACATGACCACCGACGACCTCGTGTTGGTCCGCCCCGACGGCACCATCGAGGGCGGCGGCCACATCAACATTGCGGCGTACTTCATCCACGGCCCGGTGCACGAGGCCCGCCCGGAGATCGTCTCCGCGGCCCATTGCCACACGCCCTACGGCACTCCCTTCTCGGCGACCGTCACGTTGCTCGAGCCGATCTCGCAGGAGTCGTGCGCGTTCTTCGGCGACCACGAGATCTTCGACGACGAGGAGGTCAACATCGGATCGACAGACGGCGGCAAGCGCATCGCGGCGGCGATCGGTGGTGCGCGCGCGGTGATCCTGCGCAACCACGGGCTGCTGACAGTTGGCGCCACGGTCGACGCGGCAGTCGGCTACTTCCTATTGATGGAACGCTGCGCCGAGGTCCAAGTGAAGACCCGTGACGCCCGCCCCATCGGGGGCGAGTCGGCCCGGCGGTTTCACGGCGACTTCGACGAGGTCGCCGCGTGGCAGGTGTTCCAGTGGGCGCAGCGCAGCCACGTGCCGGACGTCAGCGTGGCGGGGCAGTAGGCGGTCGGTTGTTCGCGACGATCAGGCTCAACAGATCGAAAACCACGGTTGCGGCTGCCACACAGGTGATTTCGGCGTGATCGTACGCCGGTGCGACCTCGACGACGTCGGCGCCGACGATGTTGATGCCGGTGAGTTGCCGAAGCATGCGCAGCAGCTCCCGTGAGGTCAGCCCGCCTGCCTCGGGTGTGCCGGTGCCCGGCGCGAAGGCAG
>NZ_JAVRQA010000488.1:0-8212 GCF_032161845.1 Mycobacterium sp. | reverse complement strand
GGCCGCATGCGACGTGCTCAGGTGGCGGACGGCATCCAACGCGACCACGACGGCGAAGCTGGTCAGGCCGATGGCCGCGAGCAGCAGAACGGGTTTGCGCGGGTCGCGCGCCAGCAGGTACAGCCCGAGCCACCAGCTCAGGGCGAAGACCATTGCGGACATCGCGGCCACGTGCTCAGTCTTTCACGGGCTAGTGACCGTAGCGGCGTTCTCGCAGCGTGTAGTCGCGCAGCGCGCGCAAGAAGTCGACGCGCCGGAACGCGGGCCAGTGCGCCTCGGTGAACCACATCTCCGAATACGCGCTCTGCCACAGCAGGAATCCGGACAACCGTTGTTCGCCAGAGGTCCTGATCACCAGATCGGGATCCGGCTGGCCCGACGTGTAGAGATTCTCCGAAATCGCGTCGACCGTGACCGCTTCGATGAGCTGCTCGGCCGTCGCCCCGTTGGCGAGTTCCTTGCCGAGCAGGGCGCGCACCGCGTCGGCGATCTCCAGCCGTCCGCCGTAACCGACGGCGACGTTGACGTGGAAGGCACCCGATGCCGTGTGCGCTGTGCCGTCCACGGCATCGCGCAGCCGCCGCGCCGACTCCTGGCCGAGCAGCTCCAGGTCCCCGACGGTCCGCACGCTCCAGTGGTTGATGGGGGCGCAGATCTCCTCGACGACGTCGGTGATGATGTCGATCAGCGCGGCGAGCTCGGTCGGGTCGCGCTGCAGGTTCTCGGTGGACAGCAGATACACCGTCGCCATCTCGACGCCGGCTTCCTGACACCAGCGGAGCATTTCGGCGATCTTCGCGGCGCCCATCCGGTAGCCGTAGCTGACGTCTTCGTGACCCTCGTCACGCGCCCAGCGCCGGTTGCCGTCGCACAGCACTGCGATGTGCCTTGGCAGTTGGGATTTGGATCGCGCGAGCTGGTGGCGCAGCCGCGCCTCGTAGACCCGGTAGGCCGGTTCCTTGAGACGCGGGGGAATGAGTTCCACGAGGATCAAGACTACTGTGGCAATCGAGTACACCCATGCCAGATTGCGGAGGCGACATGGCCACTTCGATCGAGACGACCGACGCGGATCCGCCGGACGTCCGGCGTCGGGAGGCCGAAGATCTCCCAGAAGCCGTTGCCGACGGCGTAGCGCAGATCCTCGGCAAGCCACGCGCGCGTGGCTGGATACACCTCTACTCGGCGATCGTGGCCACCATCGCGGGCGCCGCGCTGGTCTCGGTGTCGTGGGCACTCGAGGGCACCCGCGCCGGGCTGGCCACGCTGCTGTACACGTTCACGATCGTGGCGATGTTCGCCGTCAGCGCCACCTACCACCGGGTGACGTGGGTGTCGCCGAACAAGCGCAAGTGGATGAAGCGCCTGGATCACTCGATGATCTTCGTGTTCATCGCGGGCAGCTACACGCCGTTCGCTCTGCTGGCGCTGCCGTCGGGTCAGGGCATGGTGCTGTTCTGGATCGTCTGGAGTGGCGCCCTCGCCGGCGTGCTGTTGAAGATGTGCTGGCCGACGGCGCCCGCCTGGGTCGGCGTGCCGCTGTACCTGCTGCTCGGCTGGGTCGCTGCATTCTTCATCGTGCCGATCATGCATGGCGCAGGCGTCGCGGCACTGGTCCTGCTCATCGTCGGTGGCGCCCTGTACAGCGTCGGCGGCGTCCTGTACGGGCTCAAGTGGCCCAACCCCTGGCCGACGACGTTCGGCCACCACGAGTTCTTCCATGCGTGCACGGCGGTGGCGGCGATCTGCCACTACATCGCGATGTGGTTCGCCGTCTTCTAGCCCCTACTGCGATTTCGGCGCGTTCATCCGCGGTCACCGCGGATCTCCGCGCCCAAATCGCAGTAGGTGGAACCGCTTACCTCGCTCACGCCGTCTATTGGAAGTGCTCCACGATTTCCTCCGTCTCAACGACGGCATCATCACGGCCTCCCAAGCCCGTGGCCTCGGGTTCAGCAACGACGCCTTGGAACGACGCGCGCGCTCCGGGCACTGGCGGCGTTGCTCGCCAGGCGTCTACTTCGTCGACGACCGTCCGTTCACCGATGCGGCGCGGATCAGGGCTGCGGTGTGGGGCCATGGCCCGCGTGCCGCAGGCTCCGCACTTCAACGACACGTCGAGCTAAAACCACTGTGGGAAGCGCATCTGCGCAACAAGGGGCGACATGGATCGTCAGCCGCCCGCCTGCTTCTGCAAGCGGCGCAAGATGGAACCCGCTCTGCTGCTGAACGGTTGTTGGCGCATCTACTTCGGGAAGCCGGCATCTCGGGCTGGTTGGCCAACCATCCCGTGGCCGGCTACTGCGTCGACTTTGGCTTTCACGCCTGCAAGCTCGCGCTCGAGACGGACGGCTTGGCCTTCCACACCGATGCGGACGACTTCCACCGCGACCGAGTGCGACAGAACGCCATCACTCTCGCGGGGTGGACGGTGCTGCGGTTCACCTGGCTGGATCTGACGGAGTATCCGGAACGGGTCATCGCCGAGATCCGGTACGCGATTTCGGCGCGTACAACCGCGCTCACCGCGGACTAGCGCGCCGAAATCGCGGGAGGGGGGTGGGGCGTGGGATTTAGAGCTGGGTGACGTTCTCCGGGCCCCAGTACGCCTTCATCGAGGTGATGCTGCCCGCATCGTCGAACGTCATGACGCTGATGATGTCGATCAACATCTTGCTGTCGCCCATGCCGACCGTCAGCTTCCAGACGAACGCCGCCTCGTGGCCGCCGACCCGCAGCGTGACCAATTCGGCCGAGCATTGCGCGGCCTCGATGTTCTTGTAGAACCCCTTGATGGCCTGACGGCCGATGTGCACCTCGCCGCCACCGACCGGATCCTCGAGGGTGGCGTCGTCGGTGTACAGCTCGGCGACGTCGTCCGCGGAGCCAGCGGATACCAGACTCAGGTAGCGGTTGACGGTCTGCGTGATCAACTCGGCGCTCATTGGCCGCACGCTACACGGCCGCTCCCAGCGCTGTGGCGAGATCTCCCGCGGTCGTCACGGGCAGGTCGCACACGTGGCCCCGGCACACGTACGCGGCGTCGCGGCCACCGATGCGGTCGCGCCCGAGCAGCAATTCGGACGAATCGACTGCTCCCCCGACGACGATGGCACCGCCGGGCGCCAGTCGGCGGGCGGCGGCCAACAACTCCGAATCGAAGGGGTTGCAGGCGACCGCGATCTGGATGGGTCCGCGGATGTCGGCCTCGGCGATGGCCAGCCAATGTCCGCCTGAGCGTGGCACTTTGGCCAGGATCGCGGTTGCCGCGGCGAGGGACGCGGCCGCGGCGGCGGCATAACGATCGAACCCGGTCAGGTGCGCCGCGAGTTGAAGGGCCTCGGTGATCAACGAGGCTCCCGACGGCGTCGCGCCGTCGATCGGATCCGACGGCCGCACCATCAACTGCTCCGCATCGTCGGCGGTGTCGAACCAGCGCCCGGCACAGTCGGGATCGGCGAAGTGGTCGAGCGCGACGTCGAGCAGGTGAGTCGCCACGGCGAGCATGTCAGGGTCGCCGGACAGCTGGTAGAGCGTCAGCAATCCGGTGGCCAGGCCGGCGTGGTCTTCCAGGATGGCTGCACTGTCGCCCACCCGGCCGCCGAGACTCGCCCGCCGCAGCCTGCCGTCCACGACATGCAGGTCGACGATGTTTCGCGCGCAATGTGTTGCCGCGTCAAGGAATTCGGAATTTCCCACCGCGACGGATGCCTCGGCGAGCGCCGTGATCGCGAAGCCGTTCCATGCCGTCACGACCTTGTCGTCGCGCCCCGGCTGCGGGCGCCCGAGCCTCGCGGCGAGCAGCGCCGTGCGCACTCGATCGAAGCGCGCGAGCGAGTCGGGTTCGCCAGGCAGCTGTAGTACCGACGTCCCGTGTTCGAACGTTCCGGCGTCGGTGACTGCGAAGAGCTCCGCTGCCCATCGTCCGTCGGCGTCGCCGAGCACGTCGCGCAAGTGCGCGGGCGTCCACGCGTAGGTGAGCCCCTCCACGCCGTCGGCGTCGGCATCCAGGGAAGAGGTGAACATGCCGCCGTCGCCGAGATCACGCACGATGAACCAGGCAGTCTCTTCGGTGACTTTGCGCGCCAACGGTTTTCCCGAACGTCGAGCCCAATGTGCGTATACCCGCAGCAGCAGCGCGTTGTCGTAGAGCATCTTCTCGAAGTGCGGCACCACCCACGACGCGTCGACGCTGTAGCGGGAGAAGCCGCCGGCAAGTTGGTCGTAGATGCCGCCGCGAGCCATGGCGTCACACGCCCGCTCGACGGTGGCGAGCACCCCGGGATCGCTCGTCCGTTCATAGCTCCGCAGCAGCGCCTCCAATAGCGCCGACGGCGGGAACTTCGGGGCGCGACCGAAGCCGCCACGGGCGACGTCCTCATCGCCGAGCACGCCCGCGACGGCGTGGTCACACGTCGCGGCTTCGAGTGCCTGCCCCCCGCCGGGCAGGCCGGACGCCATCGACCTCAGCTCACCAACGATGTCGTCGGAAGCCTGTTCCACTTCCGCACGTCTGTGTCGCCACGTGTCGACGACGGCGTCCAACAGTTGCAGAAAGCCGGCCTTCGGGTAGTAGGTGCCGCAGAAGAACGGGCGGCCGTCCGGCGTCAGGAAGCACGTCATCGGCCAACCGCCCTGACCGGTCAACGCGACGGTCGCGTTCATGTAGACGGCGTCGAGATCGGGGCGCTCCTCGCGGTCGACCTTGATGCAGACGAAGCCTGCGTTCATCGCTGCGGCGACGTCGTCGTCGGCGAAGGACTCGTGGGCCATCACATGGCACCAGTGGCAGGCCGCATAGCCGATCGAGAGCAGGATCGGCACGTCACGGGCGGCCGCCTCGGCGAGCGCGTCGGGGGTCCACTGCTGCCAGTGCACCGGGTTGTCCGCGTGCTGGCGCAGATAGGGGCTGGTGGCTGCCCCGAGGGCGTTAACCCCCACCGTCTGGACGCCCACCCTTGCCGACACCCGGATCGCCGGGCTGGCCGACCGTTCCCTCGTCGATGGCCTGATCCGGTTCGGGATGCTCGGGATCGAACGACTCGGGCAGCTTCTTGAGGTGCTTGTTCATCGACCACACCAGCAGGAAGGTGCCGATCAGCAGGACGACGACGACGACGAGCCCGAAGGGGCTGGCCTTGCCGAAGTCCGGCCCGGTGTCGCGCGGCGTCTCGTCGGCGAGCAGACCGGCGATCATCAGATAAGTGTCGGTCACGGATCGATCCCTGCGAAGAGGTCGTCCTCGGGCAGCGTCACGGGCACGCGGGACCTGGCGAGTTCGTACTCCTCGGTGGGCCACAGCCGCTGCTGCCACTCCATCGGCGTGGTGAAGAAGAAGCTCGTCGGATCGATCTGAGTGGCGTGCGCGCGCAGGGCATCGTCGCGCTGGGCGAAGTACTTCGCGCACTCGACGCTGGTGGTGATCCGATTGGCCAGGACGTCGAGCTCCGGATCCCAGTCCTTGAGCCACTTCTCGAATGGACCCACCTCGCCGTTCTTGGCGAACTCGTCCTGGAACAGCTGCATCCGCCTCCGCAGGAAACCGTGGTTGTAGTACAGCTTCGAGACGTTCCACGGCACGCCAGCATCGGGGAATAGCCGGTAGTCGCCGGCCGCTTCGTAGGCAGCCATCGACACCTGGTGGCAGCGAATGTGGTCGGGGTGCGGATAGCCGCCGTTCTCGTCGTAGGTGGTCAGCACGTGCGGCCTGAACTCACGGATGGAGCGGACCAGCCGCTCGGTGGACTCGGCCAACGGCACCAACGCGAAGCACCCCTCGGGCAGCGGCGGCAGTGGGTCACCCTCCGGCAGTCCGGAGTCGACGAAGCCGAGCCACTCTTGCTCGACGCCGAGGATCTCCGCCGCCCTCGCCATCTCGTCGATCCGGATCTCGTGGATCCGGCCGTGTACCTCGGGAAGATCCATCGCCGGGTTGAGGATGTCGCCCCGCTCACCACCGGTCAGCGTGACCACCTTCACGCGGACGCCCTCGTCGACGTAGCGGGCCATCGTGGCGGCGCCCTTGCTCGACTCGTCGTCGGGGTGGGCGTGGACCGCCATCAAACGCAGTTCGCTCACGTGTGCCTAACTTGGTCGGTACCTGGTCGCTTAAGCCAGTGGTCGTCACGGTTCAACCACTTCGTGTGCCCCTATAGTTCCAGTCGTAGTGCAACCATCCGAACTCAGACCTACACGATCGTCATCAAAGGGGCTCCAGGCTCATCATGATCGAGCGCCCGACCGCCCGCTACGGGCAGCAACGACTGACCCGCGAGTCCCGTCGTCGACTGGCGATGATCCTCTCCGCGGTCATCGTGGCTGCCGGCGTGGCCCTCGCACTGGTCGCCTATCAGCGGCTTGGCACGGGTGAGGTGAAGGGCGAGCTTGGCGGCTACCAACTGATCGACGGGGAGACCGTGCAGATCACGATCAGCGTCACCCGCAAGGACCCGTCGCGCCCCGCGGTGTGCATCATCCGGGCCAGATCCATCGACGGCGCCGAGACCGGCCGGCGAGAGGTGCTAGTGCCGCCATCGGTTCACGACACGGTCCAGGTCACGGCCCTGGTCAAGTCGACCCGGCGGCCAGTCGTCGGGGACGTCTACGGCTGCGGAATGGACGTGCCGAGTTACCTGGTGGCCTCCTGACGGGGTTTGTTATCCGAACCCGCCGGGCAACCATTCGACGAACGCCGAACAGCCAATACATGAAAATCCGTTGTCCTGACGGTGCTACCATGGACGACGTACACGGTTCCTGATGGAGCCGTGTATTGCTGCTTTTATGCGCTCTTCAGCGCCTGCGATCGCGGCAACACACGCAGAACTTTCCACGCTGACAGCGCGAGACGAAGACAGGAGCGCGACATGACCGACACCCAGGTCACCTGGCTGACCGAAGAGGCATTCGACCGGCTGAAGGCCGAGCTCGACCAGCTCATCGCGAATCGGCCGATCATCGCTGCCGAGATCAACGATCGCCGCGAAGAGGGCGACCTCCGCGAGAACGGCGGCTACCACCAGGCGCGCGAAGATCAGGGACAGCAAGAGGCCCGGATCCGGCAGCTGCAGGAGCTGCTGAACAACGCCAAGGTCGGCGAGGCCCCCAAGCAGTCCGGCATTGCTCTCCCCGGCTCAGTCGTCAAGGTCAAGTTCGCGGACGGCGACACCGAGACGTTCCTGATCGGGACGCGCCAGGAGGGCGTGACCGACGGAAAGCTCGAGGTGTACTCGCCGAAGTCGCCGCTCGGCGGTGCGATCATCGACGCCAAGGTCGGCGACAAGCGCAGCTATGTCGTACCCAACGGCAGCACCATCGAGGTCGAGCTGATCAGCGCGGAGCCGTACCACTCCTGACCTGATCGTGAAGCGAACGGCTGGGTAATCTACGGTCCGTCCATGGCGCAGATCGCCGAAGACCTCTTTCTTCTGCTGTTGGACAATGCGACGGCTCAACCCGCGCTGGAGCGCGGGCGGAGAGCACGCGTGCTGGCGGCCGGCGCACTGCTCGATCTCGCCTACGCGTGCCGTGTTCGGCCTGCCGTCCCCGGCGATGCCGTCGAGCCGGGCAGGCTAGTGGCTCTGCGGGCAGGCGGACCGACCGATGCCGTCGTCGAACCCGCGTTCCAGCTTCTCCACGAGCAGCCGTTGCCACCGGCGCGTGCCGTGGCCAAGGTCAGCAAGGACGTCCAGGAGAACGTGGCGCTGCACCTGGAGCGGCTCGGTCAGATCAGGCGCGTCCGCGTGGCGTCGAAGCGGTTCAGTCCGCTCTACGCGTGGCCGCTGATCCACCGCGACCGGGTGGCCATGGCGCGGGCCGATCTGTTGTCTGCGCTATTCGACCGGCGGCCACCCACACCGGCGACGGCGGCCATCGTCACCGTGTTGCACGCCGCCGACGGCCTCGGGGCACTTCTGAGCCTCAACGATCGCGGTTGGCGGTGGGTGCACTCCCGTGCCACGGAGATCGCCAGCGGGAGCTGGGTCGACGAGTACCCGACCGCGCTGCCCGAGGTGAACCTGGCCGTCACCGCGTCCGTGTTGCGCTCAACCCTTTCCTAGCGCCTGTTCCAGGTCGCCGAGCAGATCTGCGATGTCCTCAATGCCGACGGACAGCCGGACCAGGTCGTCGGGAACCTCGAGTTGGGACCCGGCCGTGGACGCGTGGGTCATCACGCCGGGATGCTCGATGAGCGATTCCACGCCGCCGAGCG
>NZ_JAVRQA010000487.1:0-19890 GCF_032161845.1 Mycobacterium sp. | reverse complement strand
ATCTCCGACGCGCAGCACCTTGCCGACTTCGTGCTCGGTCCGTGGGAGGTCGACGAGAATCTCATCGACACCTATCTCAACAGCTTCTACGTGATCGGCACGGGCACCGTCTTGCGACAGTTGGGTCCGGCCGACATTGGCGCAGCTGCGGATCAGCACGGTCTGGTCAACGGCTTTGCCTCAGCGCGGCAGGAGAAGGACAAGACCGCGATGGTGAACACGGTGCTTCGCTTCGCCGATCCCGCCGCCGCAGTCGAGGCGGCCAAGGCGATGGACGACGCGTCGGCGAAGCAGGCCATCAAGGGCATCGCTCCGACGGCGGTATCCATCCCGGGTCATCCCGAGGCCGTTGCCACCACCTATCCCTTCACACCGAGCGGATCCGATCAGGCTCGGGCGACCGTGCGTTCGTTCACCCCCCACGGCCCGTACGTATTCATGCAGTTCGTTCAATCGGTCGACGGCCTGGATCGGGCCACGGCGTTGGTCGCCAAGGCGATCGACGCGCAGGGTCCGCTGATCGACGAGTTCACGCCCGCCGCCGATCTCGCGGCGGTTCCGCTCGATCCGACCGGCCTGCTGGCCAGAACCCTGCCCGCCAGTACCAACGATCCTGCGAAGAACGCGGTCTATGCGGCGCGTGGGGCCGAGCACTTCCAGAGCAATCCGCTCGGCGCGGCGACGCTGTTCAAGGACACCGGGACGACTCAAATCGCGGTGGGGGGCACGAACGTCTACAAGACCAAGAACGAAGGCGCCGCGCTCATGGTGAGCAACGGGTTCAGTCAAGAGGTCTCCACGGAGGGGATGGCCCCCGCCGATCCCGTCGCGGCGCTGCCCGACAGCCATTGCTATGCGATTCCGAAGGCGTTCTATTGCGTGGCGCCCGCCGGCGTGTATGCGATCGAAGCCCGCAGCGAGCAACTGGCCGACACCCACCAGCAGCTCTCCGCCCAGTACGCCATGCTCACCGCGAAGTAGGCCTCCGACGAACCCCCGGGCCGAAACAGTGCCAACACTCCGCGATTTCGCCATGGCGGTGTACGCCGAGGCGGGAGTCTCCGACGCCTGCCTAACGCTGCAGGACCGCCTCGACGTCGACGTGAACGTGGTGTTGTTCGCGGCGTACCTCGGTGCAGTCCGCGCCGAAACGCTCACCGATGTCGGACTTGCCGGGGCGGTGGACCGGGTCGGCGCCTGGCATCGTGACGTGGTGCGTCCGCTGCGATCGGTACGACGACGGCTCAAGGGCCATCCCGGTGCAGCCGCTCAACTGCGGGTAGGCCTCCAAGGACTGGAGATCGACGCCGAGTTGATCGAGCTCGACGAACTCGGTGTGCTGGCCGCAGCCGAGGGCCGCCCCCCGGCGTCGGGTGGCCCGGCTGAGCGCGCGGCTGCGGCGATCCTCGTGGTGGCCGCGGCGGGTGGCGAGCTCGACGAAAGACTTTGTGCTGCAGTTGATCTCATCGCCGCTGCCGCTTCGCGACGGTCGGCCTGACCGTCGATCGTTCGAGCCAGGTTGGTGCCCACCAGGATCATCAGGGCGCCAGCGGCGCCGACGATGGTCACCGGTCCGCCTGCCAGCAGTACCCCGACCGCGGCAGCCCACAACGGCTCGGTGCCCAGCAGCAGACTCATCCGGGCCGCTGACGTCCGGCCTGCGGCCCAGATCTGCACGACGAACGCGAACACCGTGCACACCAGCGCCAAATACAGAGTGAGCAGCCAAGAGCGGATGGTCATCTGAGTCGCGACCTCTCCGACTCCGCGGCCGATGAACGACGAAAGGATCAGGAAGACGAGCAGCGCGGTGGCGAGCTGGACCAGCGTCACCCGCCCCGAATCGAGCACGCGGTCCTTGGAGACGTGTGCGATCACGGTGACGTGCACGGACCTCGCCACGGCTGCGAAGAGGATCAGGAGATCGCCGAGGCTCGGTGCCGCGAACCCGGTGTTCTGGGTCAGGGCGACGATCCCGGCGACGGTCACCGCCGCGGCCACGTAGAACGTGCGTGGCAGTCGGGTGGCCCGCACCCGCTGCTCCAGCAGGGGAGTCACGACGATCGTCAGCGAGATGATCAGTCCGGCATTGGCCGCGGAGGTCTTCGTCACCCCGAACGTCTCGAGCAAGAGGACCACACTGAGAATCGCGCCGAATGACGAACCTGCACCCAGTTCGGTGCGCGTCAGCCCACGAAGTCGCGGCGCCAAGACGATGGCCAGACCCAGCGCGGCGAGCGTGAATCTGAGTACCAGGAAGGCGAACACGCCGCCGGCGGGGACGGCGTCCTTGGCGGCCAGGTAGCTCGAACCCCACGCGACGGCCACGGCCAGCAGGGCCAAGTCGACATTGCGCCGGCTGTGTCGAGGATCGAGGAGGTGGCTCACGGCGTCCATGGTCACCAACGCGGTCAGCTTAGACAAGCGAAACATTCTTCGGCTAATGATTAGAATCTCTACATGGACGTCGAACGGTTGCGGTTGCTCCGGGAACTTGCCGAGCGCGGCACCGTCAACGCCGCCGCGCGGGCGATGTCCCTCACCCCGTCCGCGGTGTCTCAGCAGCTCAAGATCCTGCAGCGCGAGGCAGGGGTGACGTTGCTCGAGCCCGACGGTCGGCGTGTCCGGCTGACCGACGCGGGCCGGGTCCTGGTGGCGAGGACCGACGAGGTGCTCGCCGCGCTGGACCGCGCCCACGCCGACATGGACGGCTACCGCACCACGCCGCGCGGCAGTGTCCGGGTGGCAATGTTCCCGTCGGGGGCGGCAATGCTGTTGGCGGGCTTGATTACTCGCGCGGCCGCGATCGGCGTCGAGGTCCTCGGCCGCGACATCGACCAGCCCGCGGCCAACGCGCCCGCGCTGCTGGCCGACTTCGACGTCGTCGTCGTGCACCGCGACGACCGCGACACCACCGAGCCGAGCCCACGGGCCGACACGACCGTCCTGTTGCGCGAACCCTTCGACGTTCTACTCCCGCCCGACCATCGCCTCGCCGGTCGCGGCAAGGTCGCGCTCCGTGAACTTGCCGACGAATCGTGGATCGGCGTCGAGGGTGGCCTCGTCGTCGACGACGTCTTGCGTTCGCTGGCCGCGATCTCCGGTGTGCAGCCGCGAATAGTACAACGCGTCAACGACTTCCGCGTCGTCGAGGAACTGGTGCTCGCCGGTGTCGGGGTGGCGCTGATGCCGCGTTACGCCGTAGTGGTCCGCAACGTCGTCCGCAAACCCCTCGGCGGCGTGCGGGCGGCCCGTCGCGTCGAAGCCGTCACCCGTGCCGGAGCCGCTGCCAGACCCGCCGTCGCAGCCGTCCTCGGCATCCTGGCGACGGTGGCCGGGGAGGTAGCCGCGGATCCCACGTAACGCATCGGCGACGGGAGGACACTTGGACACTTGATCACCTAGCCACCTGGCCCTCATCCGCTCCTCGGCCCGCAACGAATGGATACACGTGGACGACGATCCCGATCAATCCCCGCGGCACGGGTTTCCGGCGGTGCTGTGGCGGACCCTCGAGAACCACCCGCCACCAGGTCTGTCGCGGATTCGGTGGCGAAGCCCGCTGCGGGGCCCGTGGCTGACGTCCGTCTTCGGGGCGGTGTTGCTGGTCGTGCTACCGATCGTCATCGTCACGGGGCTGCTGTCCTACATCGCCTACGGGCCCAAGTTCGGCATGGCCATCCCCGGGCACGTCGGATGGCTGAAGCTGCCGTCGTTCGACTGGCCAACCAGCCCGAAGTGGTTGTACCGCTTGAACCAGGGCCTCCACGTCGGCCTCGGGCTGATCATGATTCCGGTCGTGCTGGCCAAGCTCTGGTCGGTGATTCCCAGGCTGTTCACCTGGCCGCCCGCCCGCTCGGTGGCCAACGTACTCGAGCGCGTCTCGCTGCTGATGATCGTCGGCGGCGTGCTGTTCGAGATCGTCACCGGCGTGCTGAACATTCAGTACGACTACATCTTCGGGTTCAGCTTCTACACCGCGCACTACTTCGGCGCGTGGGTATTCATCGCTGGCTTCGTCGCACACGTCGCCATCAAGTTGCCGACCATGATTCGCAGCCTGCGGTCGCGCTCATTCGTCGGCGTTCTGCGGACCTCACGGGCCGACACCGTGGCGGAGCCACTCGACGAGGATGGCCTTGTTGCGCGGGATCCCGACCCGCCAACGTTGAGTCGGCGCGGGATCCTGGCCGCCGTGGGTGGTGGTGCGCTACTGGTCGGGGTGTTGACGGCCGGCCAGACCATCGGTGGTTGGACCAGGCACCTGGCGGTCCTGCTTCCGCGCGGGCGCAGCTACGGCAACGGAGCCAATGACTTTCAAATCAACCGGACGGCATGGGCGGCCCGGATCGATCCGGCCCTGACCGGCGAGCGCTGGCGTTTACAACTGCTCGGCGGTCCGCAGCCGCTGATGCTCGACCGCGCCATGCTTGCCGCGATGCCACAACACACGGTGGACCTGCCGCTCGCCTGCGTCGAGGGATGGTCGACGGTCGAGACGTGGAGCGGAGTCCGGCTGGCCGACCTCGCCGTCGCCGCGGGGCGACCCACGCCCGGTTCCGCGGTCGTCTCGTCGTTGGAGAGGTTCGGCGCGTTCAACCACGCCAGGTTGCAGCGCAATCAGGTGCTCAGTCCCGATGCGCTGCTTGCCCTTCGGGTCAACGGCGCCGACCTATCGCTGGACCACGGCTACCCGGCGCGCATCATCGTGCCCGCCCTCCCGGGGGTGCACTGCACGAAGTGGGTTGCGTCCATCGACTTTCGGGAGGTGTGATGATCGCGACGTTGAAGAGGCTGTACGGCGAGAACCTGTTGCACCTAATCGTGTTGCTCGGCGCCATCGCGCTCGTTGCCTACGCCATCTCGGTGCTCGGGGTGCAGAACCTGTTCAACCCCAAGGTCTGGTGGCAATCGATCGCCGTCTGGTTCGCGGTCGCCGTGATCGGCCACGACCTGATCCTGTTCCCGCTCTACGCGCTGGCCGAGCGATTGCTACCCAAGCGGCGCCGGGACGCGACACCGGCGGACCCGCGCCGGGTGCCGCTGACGAACTATCTGCGGATGCCCACGCTGGCAACGGCTTTGACGTTCGCGCTGTTCTTTCCAGGGATCATCCGGCAGGGCGCCTTCACCTACACGGCGGCGACGGGCCTCACTCAGGAGCCGTTCCTGAACCGCTGGCTCTTGCTCACGGCGGGCTTCTACCTGATCAGCGCCGTCTGCTACGTGGTGAAGAGCATCACGACCAGGACTCGTCCAGTTCGCCAAGCGACTCGATGAGGGCGCTGTTGACGCTGTAGTCGACCGGACAGGCGACGACGCTGACGGTGTCGGCCGCCAACGCTTCGCGCAGGGTGGGGAGCAACTCGTCGGCCGAGGAGATGCGGTACCCCTTCGCGCCGAAACTCTCCGCGTAGGCGACGAAGTCCGGATTGTTGAACCTGGTGTCGACGTTGTGGCCGATCTCCAGGTCCATCTTCCAGCTGATCAGCCCGTACGCGTCGTCCACCCAGATGAGGATCACCATCGGGGTACCGATGCGGAGCGCGGTCTCGATCTCCTGCGAGTTCATCAGGAACGACCCGTCGCCAGTGGCCACCAGTACCTTGGCGGCGGGCCGGGCGATCTTGGCGGCGATCGCCCCGGGAAGGGTCCACGCCATCGTGGACAGACCATTGGAGATCAGGCACGTGTTGGGTTCGTAGGTCGGATAAAGCCGCGCCATCCACATCTTCAGAGCCCCGGTATCGACGAGCACGATGTCGTCGCGGGCCATGGCCGCCCTGGTGTCGGCGACGATGCGCGCCGGCGCCAGCGGAAACCTGTCGTCGGCCCGACCGCCGTCCAATTCCTTGGTCAGGAGTTCCCTGATTCGTTCCTGGCCCGACGCGGGCGGATGGTCGCGTTCCACGGCGGCGGCGAGTTCGTCGAGGCAACGCCCGATGTCGGCGTGCAAGCCCACGGCGACGTCGTAGTGGGCGTCGACCTCGGCCGGGAAGCGGTGGATGTGGATGATCTTCGTCTCACCGCGCGGGTTGATGCGAATGGGATCGAACTCCTGAAGCTCGTAGCCAGCAGCCACGATGACGTCGGCCTGATCGAACCCGAAGTTCACGTAGTCGTGCCGCATGAACCCGACCGCGCCGAGCGCCAACGGATGGTCGTCGGGCATGACGCCCTTGCCATGAAACGTCGTGGCGACGGGGATGCCAAGCGTCTCGGCGAATCGGCGCACCGCATCGGACGCGTCGGTCCTGGCGGCACCGTGACCGGCCAGCACCACCGGGTTGTGCGCGGCGCGCAGGATTTCGGCGGCCCGTTCGATCTGCGCGACCGATGGATCGTCGGGGCGCGGAACGTTGACCCGCAGCGGAACGGACGTTTCTGGGGCATCCGCCGACTCGACGTCCTCTGGCACGGCAAGGTAGACGGCGCCCGGCCGCTCGGTCTGGGCGAGCTTGAAGGCCTTGCGGACCATTTCGGGCACTGCGCCAGGAGTCGCGACGAGTGCTGACCACTTCGTCACCGGCGCGAACATCGACACCAGGTCGACGCCCTGATGCGACTCCTTGTAACTGCGTCGCATGCCCACCTGCGCCGAGAGTGCCACCAGGGGAGTCGAATTCGTGATGGCGTCGGCGACCCCGAGTAGCAGGTTGATGGCGCCGGGTCCCAGCGTCGCCGAACACACGCCTGCCTTACCCGTCAGCCGGCCGTAGACCTCGGCCATGAACGACGCGCCCTGCTCGTGGCGGGTGAGCACGTATTCGATCGACGACCGCGACAGGGCGTCGACCAACCTGATGTTCTCTTCACCGGGGATGCCGAAGACGTGGGTGACGCCTTCGTTCTCCAGGCATTCGACGATCAACTCGGCCGTGGTGCGACTGGGTGCTGCCATCCGTCGAGCGTAATCGTCTCTCCAATGCGCGGATCAGGAGTCGGGGATGCCCGTCTGCAGCTTCTCCATCACCTGCTCGAGGTTGAAGCTGGCCGACTTCTGCCGCTGAGGGAACTCGATGAGGGTCTGGAGCATGTTCGCGACGTAGGCCTGCGCAGGGGTGAACACGAACACCCGCTCGAGCATCCAGTCGTAGTACGTGTTCGAGGTGATGTCGGCCCGCTCGTACGGGTCGGTCCTCAGGTTGAACAGCTTCGGGCCGCGCAGCACGACGTAGGGCTCCAACCAGATCTTCAGCGTGCCCTGGGCGCGCTGCTCCATGAACACGATCTTCCAGTTGTCATACCGCAGCCCGGTCAGGTCGCCGTCGTCGGAGACATAGAAGAAGTGCTTGCGCGGACTCTCCTCGGCCGCACCGGTGAGGTAGTCCAGCTGGTTGTGCCCGTCGAGGTGCACCTTGTACGTGGTGCCGTTCAATTCGCCACCCTTGCGGAGCTTTTCGGCGATGTCGGGTTCACCGGCCGCGGCGAGCAGGGTGACGAACCAGTCGTTGTGGCTGACGATCCCGTTCAACACGGTGCCCGCAGGAATGTGTCCCGGCCAGCGCACCACGGCCGGAACCCGGTAGGCGCCCTCCCAGTTCGAGTTCTTCTCGTTGCGGAACGGCGTCATGCCCGCATCGGGCCAGCTGTTCATGTGGGGGCCGTTGTCGGTGGAGTACATGACGATGGTGTCGTCGGCGATGCCAAGCTCGTCGAGGGTGTCGAGCAGCTCTCCCACGATGTCGTCGTGGTCGAGCATGGTGTCGTGGTACTCGGACTGCCACTGGCCTGCCCGTCCGATGCTCTCGGGCTTGGGATGGGTGCGGAAGTGCATGTGCGTGGAGTTGAACCACACGAAGAACGGGGTCTCCGCCTCGTGCTGGCGCTTGATGAAGTCGATTGCCGCATCGCGGAATTCCTCGTCGCAGGTCTCCATGCGCTTCTTGGTGAGCGGGCCGGTGTCCTCGATGCGCTGGGTCCCGTCGCCGTTGGCCCACGTGTGCATGACGCCACGGGGGCCGAACTTCTTCCGGAACTCGGGATCCTTCGGATAGTCGACGTTCTCGGGTTCTTCCTCGGCGTTGAGGTGGTACAGGTTGCCAAAGAACTCGTCGAAGCCGTGCGCGGTCGGGAGGAACTCGTCGCGGTCGCCTAGGTGGTTCTTGCCGAACTGACCGGTGGCGTAGCCCTGCGCCTTGAGCGCGGTCGCAATGGTCGGGTCCTCCGCCTGCAGGCCGAGTGTCGCGCCAGGCATGCCCACCTTGGTCATGCCCGTGCGGTACGGGTTCTGGCCGGTGATGAACGCGGCGCGGCCCGCGGTGCAGCTCTGCTCGCCGTAGTAGTCGGTGAAGCGGGCGCCCTCGGCGGCGATGCGGTCGATGTTCTTGGTGCGGTAGCCCATCACGCCATCGCTGTAGCAGCTCAGATTGCTCTGGCCGATGTCGTCGCCCCAGATGATCAGAATGTTCGGCTTGTCAGTCACGGCTGGCCTTTCGACGTTGGCGCCGCTCTTGGACGCCCACCGGCGCAACGGTAGGCCCTTTATTTGCCCAAGGCGTCAGTTCCGCCGCCCTGGAAACTGCCGTCGCTCCCCCCGCGAAGCAAAGCGGCCTCGACGACGAGGTCCCCTCCATCGCCGCGATGGAGGGGACCCCTGTCTCGAGTGCTACCTACGAATGTCTCGAGTGCTACCTACGAAGAACTGCTCTTCGACGCGGCACTGGCGCCCTTGTCGGAATCCTTGTCAGCGGTACCCGTGGATGACGTGGCTGAACTCGACTGCGTGGCCGACCCCGCATCCTTGTCAGCGGCCGAGGTGGTGGATCCACCCGACTTCGGTGCGTCCGATCCCGCTTCGGTCTTCGGCTCGACCTTGTTTCCGGTCTTCACGTCAACGTCCGAGTCCGTCGGCTTCTTGCCGGGTGACGTGTCCGCCGTCTTCGTGGGCTGATCCTTGGTGGCCGAATCCGTTGTGGCTGAATCCGTTGTGGTGCTGGCAGATTCGTCCGCGACCTTCGTGGTGGACGTGTCCCCGGTGCCAGCCGGCTTCTGCGTGGCTGGCTCGGTGGCGGGCTTCGCCGCCGTGGCGTCCGTCGCGTCGGTGGCGGCCGGCGTCTTCGTCGGGGCGGTGGCCGCCGCGGTCGTGAGCGTGACGGTCGCCGCCGCGGTTGCCGGGAGGCTGGCGATGGCCGCCGTGGCAGCCACTGGTGCGGCAGGCGGTGTGATCGCGTCGGTGATCAACTTGAGCACCTGCTGCAAGGCGTAGAGCGGGCCGCCGGTGTTGATGACGAAGTTGCCGCTCACGGGATCGAACGCACCCCCGCCCGAACTGAGCAGCCCACCGGCGGTGACGGTGATGCCCGACCCGGCCGGGATGCCAGCCAGCGGTCCGAGGTCGGGCCCGTAGCCGCCGTTGAGAACGCCATCGGCGATGGTGGCGGGGGCAGAGATGATCGCGTTCGCCACCGCCCCCAGGTCGCCGGTACCGACGGCGTTGAGCACGTTCTGAATGGCTGCCGCGGCGGCCGCGGGAGCGCTGATCAATGGTGCGACGAAGCCGCTGACGGCCAACAGCGTGGCGAGCGGATCACGGGTGAACGCATTGATGACGTTCACCAAGTTCTCCAACGGTTTCGTGAGCACCGTTTGGAGCACGGGCAACAGATTCAACGCGGGCGCCGCCACCGCGAGCGGGATTCCCAGGAGTACGTTCACCGCGCCGGAGACGTTGCCCGCGGCGAGTTGACTAGCCGCGGCCGCCAGCGCGGCAGGCACCTGGCCGGCTGCGGCGGCGACCCCGCCACCGGTCTGCGACAGCCCGTCGAGCAGGGTGGTGGCGCTGCTGACCTGGTTGGCGAGCAACTGGTTGAGGAGCTGTCCGGGGACGGTGTTCTCGACCAGGGTGTTGACGTTGGCAAGCGCGGCGGAGAACACCTGGGCGTAGGCCTCCAGCGGATTGGCCAGAGCGGAGAGGTGCACGTCGGCGATGTGTACGGCGGGCAGGTTGAGGTCGGGGAAACCGATTTTCGGTGTCGGCGTGACGGCCGACGCGGCGATGACACTCGCTCCGACGAGAGCGACGCCGGCCGCGAAGTAGGGACGACGAGCAGCTACTTGCATGAAAACCCCTTGTATTGAGATGTGAACGCCGCCACAGCGGGAACTTACTTGCGAGTAACATCACAAGCAGTAGATGACTCAACCAGCGCGGCGCCCGCGTGGACATCGCACGAATTGACGATCTTTGGTGAGGGCCGAATCAAAGTTCGCCGAAAGGGGCTGTCGCCGTACGTCTCTGCAAGTGAGACGGTCTCTTCGGAGCTGGATCGTCGTCGCCACGCGTGCGCTCGACCGCCGTCGGATGGCCCGGTACCGATGACGGAAGGTGCGCGCGGCGCGTAGGGAGGCGGAAAGACAGACGCCGGCATGACTCCGCCGTCAATATCGTCCATTCGGGTTACCCGGTTGCTGACCCCGACGCCAAGTCAGGGAATCTTTCCCGAAATCGGGCGTTCTCCTTCTCGGGTGGATGACGTCGGTCGATTGGGGGCAACGGGACGGAACGCTGATGGCGCAGACGGTGCTCAGGGGCCGCAGCGACGCGATGTCGCGCGCATTGACCGCCTTGCGTCGCGCGACCAGCACCGGGCAGGGCGCACTGGTGGTGATCAGCGGCGAACCCGGCATCGGCAAGTCGGCCGTGATGCGCGCGATCGTCGAGCAGGCGTCGCGGGCCGGATACGCCGTCGGAAGCGGCAAGGCCGAGTCGGGTGACCAGATCGCCCCGGGCGCCCCGCTGCTGGTGTCGCTGCGATCGGGCCCCAATCCGCTGCTGCGGGGTGACGCGTTCGCCAGCCTCGCGCCGCTGTACGACAAGCCGCTGTGGTTGGTCGACCGGATCAGCGCGCTGCTTGAGGAGTTGGCGCTGACCACCCCGGTGCTCATCGCCGTCGACGACGTGCAGTGGGCCGACCGGCTGACGAGGTTTGCGCTACGGGTGCTGCCCTCTCGACTGGCCGGGTCTCCCGTGGTGTGGTTGCTCACCAGCAGGTGGGCCCCAACCGGCCCCGTGCAGGAGGTCATCGCGGGCACCGACGACGTCACCGCAATCACGCGCATCACGCTTGGCCCGCTGGCCCCGGGCGACATCGACGACATTGCCGCGGACCGGCTGGGCGCCGAGCCGTCCGAGCACACCAGGAAGCTGCTGACCGGTGTCGGTGGGAACCCGTTCTGGGCGGTCCAGGTGCTCGACGGGCTGGCCCGGCGACGCGAACGCGGCCAGGGGGTCGGAGACCTGTATGCCGAGCTGTCGGTCGGCGTGCGCGAGCGACTGAACGGATTGTCGGAACAGACGGCGGCCCTGGTGCGACTGGCTGCCGTGTGGGGACGGGGGCTGGACGTCTCCGACGCGGGCCGCCTACTGGGGAATCTCGCGGAGGCTCAGGTGGGACTGCTCACCCGCGAAGGCCTCGACAACGGACTCCTCGGCACTGCCGACCACGACGTGTTCTTTCCCCATGACCTGGTGCGCGAGGCCGTGTACGCCGACATCGCCCCGGTGGACCGCCGGGCACTGCATCGGGCCTGCGCTCGCTATCTCGTCGGGGAGGGACGGCAGGCCCTTGCCGCGGCCACCCACTACCGCGCGAGCGCCGTGCGGAACGATGAAGAAGCGATTCTGGCGTTGGAACAGGCGGCGCGCGAGTGCCTGGTCTCGATGCCCGAACACTCGGCTGAGCTGGCCCAGCAGGCCTTTTCGCTCACATCAGAGACTCATCCGCTGTGGCTTCTGACGGGAACCCGCAGCGTCGAGACGCTGGTGAACGTTCAGCGCGAGGGGGAAGCCCTCGCCATCGCCGATCGGCTGCTCGAGGTGGCAGGAGAACCTGAGGTCATCGCGCGGATCGAGCTGCAGGCATGCCGTGCGCTGTGGTGCACCGGTGATTGCGTGCAGATGGAACGCCGGGCCGGTGCTGCGCTGGCCAGGGCCGGAGTCTCGGCTGTCTCTCGCGCCCAGCTGTCCTCGGCACAGGCGTTGGCGGCATCGAGGACGGTGTCGGCCGAACGGGCGGAGGCCATGGCGCACAACGCGTTCGCCGAAGGCAAGCGGATCGCCGACGTCTATTCGCAACGGTTGGCTGTCGTGGCTCTGATCGAGACCGCGCGCAATGAGGGCAGGCATCGACTCGCGCTCGACCGCTTCGCCGATCTGCGGCGGTTGTCGGACACGGCCTACGAGGCCGAGGAGATCCGCACCCTTCAGCACCTCGATGCCTACGACGACGCCGAGGCGCTGCTGGCCAAGAGTCAAGACGCTCAGCACGACGCCGACAAGCTCTTGCCCTCAATGCTTTACGCGCAGATGTGGCAGGACCACAATCTCGCCAGATTCGATGCTGCCGAGGCGGGCGCGCGCACCCTGCTGCGGCTCGCCGACGAGACGGGAAACTACGGCTACCGTCTCAACGCGCGGATGGTGCTGGCCGCCGTGGCGACCTACCGCGGCGAAACCGCCAGGGCAACAGAGTGGTTGATGCCCGTCGAGGATGACCACGAACCATTCGAGGGCCGACGGTTCCCCCGGCTGCTGCTGATGCAGGGCTGGATGAAGGCCATCGCCGGCGACCTAGAGGCAAGCCTGGCGATTCTGGGACCGCTGCTCGACGAGGCCGAGGACGTGCGCGATCCGTGGCCTTGGTCGCCGCCGTGGATGCGGACCCTCGCGCGCATCGGCCTCGATGCGGGCGACCGCGGCTTCGCGCTCAAGGCGTCCCGCATCGCGGACCTAGTCGCACTGCGCAATCCAGGCGTTCCGACCTTGGAAGGTACCGCGCTGCACATCCGCGGTCTGCTGGCCGACGATCCTGCGTTGCTCGCGGACGCGGTCAGCACGCTGCGGCAGTCGCCGAGGCCGGTCGTTCTGGCAGATGCGCTGAAGGACCTCGGAGCCAGCCTGCTCGGCCGTGGTGCGACGGACGAAGGTGTCACGACGCTGGTCGAGGCTGGCGAGATCTACCAACGGGTCGGCTGCACCTCCGGCAGCCGGACCGTGTCGAATCTCCTTCGCAGTCAGGGAATTCGAGGAAGCCGATTGAGCCAGCCCGCGCCGCGACCGCACACCGGATGGGCTTCGCTGACACCGACGGAACTGCGGGTCGTCGACCTGATCAGCACGGGCCACACGAACCGTTCCGCGGCAGCGGAGTTGGGTGTCTCGACCAACACCGTCAACACGCATTTACGTGCGGTCTTCCGAAAGCTCGGCGTGAAGTCGCGCGTTCAGCTCACCATCGCGTTGCGGAGCCGCTCGCTCGACGACGTCAACCCACCAGAGGTGTGAGTTCGGCGGCGGGCGACCTGATCGGACCCGCCCCCGCGCGCTCCGTCCTCACCCGGGTGGGGCGTGATGACGGCGGTGGCGAAAGCCGCGATTGCCACCATCGCGCTGGTCGCCAATTCTAAACTGAGAAATCGCGGGCTGTTTCAGGCCTCCTGATACCCGAGGCCTCAGAAGGGAGAGAACTGCCATGACCGGCGTTGTGCACCGCCCCTACCGTGAGGCCCGCGACCAGCTGCTCGACGCCGTTCCAAAGGGCCTACGTGGCCTTGGCTGCCGGGTGGGAACCGAACGAGGACACGGCATTCCAGACCATCAGTGGCAAGATCAGACGGGTGGAACTGCGGGCCAGGGAGCAAGCTGCGGCCGACAGCGGACGGCGCATCGAATCGGAGTGGCGGGACGGTGAATTCAGTGCAGCCATCGCACACCCGCGGTGAGTCCACTCCGGCCCTTCTGACCGACACGATCGGGCAGGCGCTGCGCCGGGCCGCCGAGCGGTGGCCAAGTGCTGATGCACTGGTGGACGTGCCCGCGGGTCGGCGGTGGACGTATTCGCAACTGCGCGAAGACGTTCGCCGCCTGGCATCTGGTCTACTGGCAGCCGGGCTGCAGCGGGGCGACCGGGTTGGCGTGTGGTCACCGAACCGCTGGGAGTGGACGCTGGTGCAGTTCGCGACCGCCGAGATCGGCGTCGTCCTCGTCACGATCAACCCCGCCTACCGCGCCCACGAACTCGAGTTCGTGATCAATCAAGCGGGCATGCGGTGGGTGTTCGCCGCGCAGCAGTTCAAGGATTCCGACTACGCGCGCATCCTCACCGACGCCGCATCGTCGTGTCCCGGTCTTGAGCGCGTCGCGCTCTTCGACACCGACGGCTTCTCGGAACTCTTCGCCGATGCCGATGCCGATGCCGACGTCGATGCCATCGCCGCAGCACTGTCCCCGCGAGACCCCATCAACGTGCAGTACACCTCGGGCACCACGGGCCGGCCGAAGGGTGCGACGCTGTCGCACGAAAACATCTTGAACAACGGGTACTTCGTTGGCGAGCTCCTCGCCTACACCGACGCCGACCGGGTCTGCATACCGGTGCCGTTCTATCACTGCTTCGGCATGGTGATGGGCAACCTCGCGTGCGTCACCCACGGTTCGGCGATGGTCATCCCCGCACCGGGCTTCGACCCCGCAGCCACCCTGGCGGCCGTCCAGGCCGAGTCGTGCACGAGCCTTTACGGGGTGCCGACGATGTTCATTGCCGAACTGGCGCTCGACGAGTTCGACTCGTTCGATCTTTCATCGTTGCGGACCGGGATCATGGCGGGATCGCCGTGCCCCGAACGGATCATGCAACAGGTCGTCTCGCGGATGCACATGGACCAGGTGTCGATCTGCTACGGCATGACCGAGACGTCACCGGTGTCGACCCAGACCCGCACCGACGATCCGATCGAACTCCGCGTCGGCACCGTCGGTCGGGTGGGACCACACCTCGAGATCAAGATCGTCGACGCGGACACCGGCGACGTGGTGGACCGTGGTGCGGTCGGAGAGCTGTGCACCCGCGGCTACAGCGTCATGCTCGGCTACTGGGACGAGCCCGAGAAGACGGCGGAGGTGCTCGACGCCGACGGCTGGATGCGCACCGGCGACCTGGCGGTCATGGACGACGCCGGCTACATCCAGATCACCGGGCGGAGCAAGGACATGGTCATCCGCGGCGGGGAGAACATCTACCCTCGCGAAGTCGAGGAGTTCCTCTACACCCATCCGGACGTCCAGGACGCCCAAGTCATCGGGGTTCCCGACGAGAAGTACGGCGAGGAGCTCATGGCGTGGATCGTGTTGCGGGACGGCGCGTCTGCGTTGACGGCGGCTGACGTGCGCGCGTTCGCCGCGGACAAGCTTGCGCGACAGAAGATTCCGCGCTACGTGCGGACGATCGACGAGTTCCCGATGACGGTCACCGGGAAGGTTCGGAAGGTCGAACTACGCGAGATGGCCCTCGAGCTGCTCGACACGGAGTAATCGGACCTGGCGGGAGTCGCCGACGCCGACTAGCGGACCGCTAGCAGATACGGTGGCTGATGGCGCCTGCGCGCCCTTCATCAACGTCAGGAGATCGTCCATGTCCGTCACCGTTCTGCTCGAGCTGAGATTCAATCCCGAATCAGTCGACGAGGCACGCAAGGTGTTCGCCCGTGAGCTCGAGAAGACCCGCTCCTTTCAGGGTGCGCTGACCGTCGACGTGCTCGTCGACGAGGACGACGCGGCGCACTGGATCATCTACGAGATCTGGGAGACGGTCGCCGACGACGAGGCCTATCGGGCCTTCCGCGCCGGGGACGGCAAGATCACCGATCTGCCGCCCCTGTTGGCCGCGCCGCCGGTGAAGACCAGGTATACGACTTCCGACGTCTGAGGACGTGCATGCCGCAAATTGTCCGCCAGTCTTTACAAACCGGATTGGCACCGTCACGCTCACAGGCATGTTCGCGAAAACTGTGACGCGTCGCCGCCAGGAGCTGGCGTGAAATCGATCGCCGATACCGGCGACGTGGAAGACATCCTCGCGCGTTCAGGAATCGTCCAAGGCGTCGAGCCCGCCGCGGTGGCCGCACTCATCGGTCAACTGCAGCCCGTGGACTTCCCACGGGGCCACACGATCTTCGTCGAAGGTGAACCTGGCGACCGGTTGTACATCATCCTGTCCGGCAAGGTGAAGATCGTTCGCAGCGCACCTGACGGCCGCGAGAATCTGCTCACCATCCTTGGGCCGTCGGACATGTTCGGTGAGTTGGCGATCTTCGATCCCGGACCGCGGACGTCGAGCGTGACCACGGTGACGCAGGTGCGCGCGGTCTCGATGGATCGGGAGGCGTTGCGGGCCTGGATCGCCGGACGTCCCGAGATCGCGGAGCAGCTGCTGCGGGTGCTGGCCCGTCGATTGCGCCGCACGAACAACAACCTCGGCGATCTGATCTTCACCGACGTGCCGGGTCGCGTCGCGAAGCAGCTGCTGCAGTTGGTGCAGCGTTTCGGCGCGCAGGAGGGCAACGCGCTGCGCGTCACCCACGACCTGACTCAGGAAGAGATCGCCCAACTCGTCGGGGCGTCGCGCGAGACGGTGAACAAGGCGCTCGCCGACTTCAGCCAACGGGGCTGGATCCGCGTCGAGGGCAAGAGCGTCCTGATCCTGGATCCGGAGCGGCTCGCGAAGCGCGCCCGCTGACGCCGCGTTGACGTTGCTGCTTCGATCGGGCAAGGTCGAAGTTACCGACGAGTAGTGCGGAGAGATTGACCATGAACGAAGTGAAGTTTCTCGAGCTGCACGGAGATCGGGTCGCCTACCGCGACGAGGGCAGCGGTGAGGTGTTGCTGCTCATTCACGGCATGGCAGGCAGCTCCGACGCGTGGCGGGAGCTGATTCCCCGACTCGCCAAGAACTACCGGGTGGTGGCGCCCGACCTGCTCGGTCACGGCCAATCGGTGAAACCCCGTGGTGACTATTCGCTCGGCGCGTTCGCGGTGTCACTGCGCGACCTCCTCGACGAGTTGGGTATCGCTCAGGCGACGATCGTCGGGCATTCGCTCGGTGGCGGGGTGGCGATGCAGTTCCTCTATCAACACCCGGACTACTGCGAACGCCTCATCCTGATCAGCAGCGGTGGCCTTGGCTCCGACGTCGGATTCATCCTGCGGCTGTTGTCGGCGCCGGGTGCCGAGTTCGTGCTGCCGATCATTGCGCCGTCGCCGGTACTGAAGGCGGGCAACAAGATCGGGTCGTGGTTCTCTTCTGCGGGCATGCGCAATCCGCGCGCCAGTGAAATCTGGCGGGCGTACTCGTCGTTCTCCGACCGGCCAACGCGCGACGCGTTCCTGCGCACCCTGCGGTCCGTGGTCGACTACCGCGGTCAGGCGGTGAGCGCTCTGAATCGTCTGCATGTCCGCTCCGAGTTGCCGACGCTGGCCATCTGGGGGGAGGACGACGAGATCATTCCGGTCGAGCACGGCCACGCTGCCATGGCGGCCCGGCCCGGCGGCCGACTGGAGGTGTTGCCCGGCGTCGGGCACTTCGCCCACGTGGAGGCGCCCACCGAGGTCGCCGAGATCATCGACGACTTCATGACGTCCACTCGCCACGCGGCAGGCGTCGACGTCGCGGACCTCATCACCGCGGCCAAGGGTGACGAGACGCCGTAGGGCGTCGCTGAAACTTTTTCGGACCCCGCCGCTTCGATGGGGTGTGAACTGCGCCACCGTCGGGTACTCGGTGTACATGCGTTCACCAAACAACCGGTTCAGTCCCGGGGGTCCACCATGGCTCTGAAACTGCGAGACTTCACGCGCTGGAGCGAAGCACCAGCCAAGGGCATCGAGACCGCGACCTCTCCGAAGGTCAACGTATTGCGCGGCCTGGCGGCAAGGGCGACCACGCCGCTGCTACCCGATGACTACCTGAAACTCCTCAACCCGTTGTGGTCGGCCCGCGAACTGCGTGGCGAGGTCGTTGACGTGCAACGGGAGACAGAAGACTCCGCCACCGTCATCATCAAGCCAGGGTGGGGATTCACCGGCGACTACCAGCCGGGTCAGTACGTCGGGATCGGCCTGCGCGTCGACGGCCGGTGGCATTGGCGCTCGTACTCGCTGACCTCGATCCCGCGGCGGGACAAGAAGCTGATCTCGATCACCGTCAAGGCGACGCCGGAGGGCTTCCTGTCGACGCACTTGGTGAACGGGGTGAAACCAGGAACGATCGTTCGCCTCGCGACGCCGAAGGGTGACTTCGCGCTGCCCGACCCGCCGCCGGCCAAGCTCCTTCTGGTGACGGCGGGCAGTGGCATCACACCCGTGATGGCGATGCTGCGGGCCATGGCGCAACGCGGACACACGTCCGACATCGTGCACATCCACTCGGCGCCGTCTGCGAAGCACGTGATCTTCCACGACGAGCTGCAGGAGCTGGACAGCGGCCCGTCGAACTACGCGCTGCAGTTGCAACTGACGGAGGACATGGGGCACCTCGACTTCGAGAAGGAGCTCGACGGCCTGGTTCCGGACTGGAAGGAGAGGCCCACCTGGGCGTGCGGGCCGCCCGCCATGCTCGACGCGATCGAGAAGGTCTGGACCGATGCCGGCGTGCCCGAAGACCACCTGCACATGGAGCGCTTCGTCATCGCCCGCACCGACAAGGGCGGTGAAGGCGGCACCGTCACCTTCGCCCTCTCGGACAAGACCCTCGAAGTGGACGGCGCGACCTCGCTACTGGAAGCCGGTGAGAAAGTCGGCATCCAAATGCCGTTCGGCTGTCGCATGGGTATCTGCCAAAGTTGCGTCCTGCCCTTGGAATCGGGCCACGTCCGCGACTTCCGGTCAGGTAACGAGCACGGCGAGGGCGATCGCATTCAGACCTGCATCTCCGCCGCATCCGGCGACTGCACCATCAACATCTAGAGAGGAGACGACATGGCTATCACCGACATCAAGGAGTACACGCACCTGACGCCCGAGGACGTCGAGGAGCTAGGACGCGAGCTGGACGCAATCAGAACCGACATCGAGGAGTCACGCGGCGAGCGGGACGCCCGCTACATCCGCCGGGCCATCCAACTGCAGCGCGGGCTCGCGGCCGGTGGCCGGATTGTGTTGTTCGGCAGTCGGAACAAGGTCGCTTGGACAGTCGGCACCGGCATGCTCGCACTTGCCAAGATCATCGAGAACATGGAACTCGGGCACAACATCACCCACGGTCAGTGGGATTGGATGAACGATCCCGAGATCCACTCCACCGAATGGGAGTGGGACACCACGTCCCCGTCCGTGCATTGGAAGAAGTCGCACAACTTCATTCACCACAAGTACACCAATGTCGTGGGACTGGACGACGACATCGGTTACGGCATCATGCGGCTCACCCGCGACCAGCGCTGGGAGCGCTGGATGATCGGCAACCCCATCTACAACTTCCTGCTCGGGACGCTGTTCGAGTGGGGAGTTGCCGCGCACGGGTTGGAGACGACGAAGTTCCGCAAGGGGGAAAAGTCGAAGGGCGAGGTGCTCAAGGACCTCAAGATCATCGGCAAGAAGGTCGGCAAGCAGGTCGGCAAGGACTACATCGTCTTCCCGGCGCTCACCGGACCGGCGTGGAAGCACACACTCGGGGCCAACGCGGTGGCGAACCTGATCCGCAACTACTGGTCCTACATGGTGATCTTCTGCGGCCACTTCCCGGACGGCGCAGAGAAATTCACCCAGGAGGAGTTCGAGTCGGAGACACAGGCCGAGTGGTACCTGCGCCAGATGCTCGGCTCGGCCAACTTTCATGCCGGACCGCTGATGGCGTTCATGAGCGGAAACCTCTGTTACCAGATCGAGCACCATCTGTTCCCGGACCTTCCGAGCAACAGGTACGCGGAGATCGGTGAGCGGGTCAGGGCACTCTGCGAGAAGTACGACCTGCCGTACACGACGGGTCCGCTCCTGCGCCAGTACTCTCAGTCGTTCTGGACCATCGCAAAACTGGCGCTGCCCAACAGGTTCCTCAAGGGCACGCCCGACAACGCGCCGGAAACCAACTCGGAGTTGAAGTTCCGCATCCGAGACGG
>NZ_JAVRQA010000486.1:0-6260 GCF_032161845.1 Mycobacterium sp. | reverse complement strand
GTCGCGAGTCGCTGCGCGTAATCGCACCCACTCTGGAAACCCTCCGGCAGGCACAGCTTCGTTAGGCGGTTGGTGGGCGCTATTGACGCCAGGAGAACCTGCCTATTCGACTACCTGCTTCGCTACGCCGGCAATCCTCATCGGGACGCGCAACCGCCGCCTGGCGACCATTCATTGGCATCCCGCATCGTTGCGTGCGTCTTCACCTACATGCGGACCTGATTTGATTTCTAACCGCGTGGAACCCCATATCCGGCCAGTTCATCGACACACATCGCGCGATAGGCCGACCACATCGCTCGTCCGAGCGATCGTTGGCCTTCGGCACTGTAGTGGCGGTCCGTCTCGCTGTTGTACGCCTCTCGCGGACCCTCGACGAAGGCGGCGCGCGGGACACGGTTGGTCGTGTCGGCATGTATCGCGTCGATCACCGAGTAGTCCTTTTCGCTCCGCTCCATCTCCTCTGGGACCATCTGGCCCACCAGGAACGGCACATCGGCGCCGTACCGGAGCCGCAGATCCGAGATCAACGCATCCAGCCTGCCCTGGTAGGCAGGGCCCGAGGTGAGAGGAACATCGGTTTCACCTTGATGCCACAGCACGGCGACCAACCGGCTTCCCGGACACCCAGCCAGCGCCGCGTCAATGGCATGGACTGCCTTGCGATACAGGTTCACCCGGGTTTCGGTATCGGCAGAATCCCAGGTGTAGCCATTCTTTGGGGTGAACGACGTGTCCCCTCGAGCTCCAGGTATCAGAAGAACCGCTCGCCCGGTAGCCTCCGCAAGACACTTGGCGAACGTGACGCCGAAACCCACCCCCCGAGCGGGAGTTTCGTGCAGCAGCGGATCAACCGCCAGCACTGCGGCACCCTCGGATGGCCCGCACATCGCCCACTGGTGCACCAGCGGGTGCGGTTGATCCGCGCCCGCGAGATCGAGCGGCAGTCCCATGCCGAATGCATTCGACTGACCCAGCACGGCTACCACCAAATAGGGATGGCTCGGAGCAGCCACGGGCTGGCCGCGTGGCGCGCGCCTGCGTCTGACCACGCAAAAGGCCCTGCTGACGAATTGCCGCCACCGCGGACTGTCCCCGTCTGGGTTTCTACGCGCAGGCATCGACCACGGGCCTTTCAGCGAACCTGTCTGTCAGCCAGTTGAATTGGTCATCGTAGTTGATTTCACCGTGACCCTTGCTCGGTTCGAACACCACCGCCACGGTTCCGCCCAGTGAGCATGCGCGTGTGATCGCGTTGGCCGTCCACGAGGCATCGATGAATCGGTCGGCGCCGCCGTACCATACGTAGAGTGGCGCCGACAGGGCTCGCTGGGGTAATGCCCATTGGGCCAGATAGCGTCGGAGGCGTTCCGCGGCAACGGGTGTCCTAGGCGCAATGTCGTCGGGAGCCAGCGTGCTTGCCGTGCCTGCGGGGGAACCCACGTTGGCAGCGGAGCATGGCAAGTCGACGTCGGGGTTGCGCGCGCCGGTACCGCGGCGGTAGTCATCGCGATTGATGTCGGAGTGCAGTAGCGAGAGCGACTTGACGATCCCCGACAGAACGACCTTCTGTTCAGTCGTCAGGCCGCCCCGTTGCGCCTTGTCGACCAGACCGGTTACGTTGGCAATCGGCGAAACTGCGACGGCGCCAACGAGTTTCAGTTCAGGCGCGTAGGTACCGGCTTGCTCGTCGGCCGCCCACGCGGCGCCACCCCCTTGCGATCCGCCGAATGCGCCCCACCGGTCCGACACGTACCTGAAGGTGGCCCGCAGCGCGCGAACCGCGTCGATCATGTTCAGGCCGGCGGTCCGTGAATCGGTGTACGGATGCACCCCTGGCGCGCCAAGGCCCTGATAGTCGGCCAAGGCAACCGCATAGCCCCGCAGGACCAGAGCGCCTACCGCCTCTGCATAGCCGAGCAGAGAGTCCGACGACGACGGCGCACAAGACCGGTCGATGCCGGTCGTTCCGTGGCCGAATGAGACGACCGGCCAGCCGCCGTTGGGCGGCTCACCACTGGGGACGAAGACGCTCCCGGAGACCACCGTCGGCTGCCCATCCCCGGACGTCGATCGGTAGACGACGCGCGCGGCATGCACTTGGTTCGCGAGATCAGTGGATAGACCAGGCATCGTCTTGGCGCTCAGCAACGACCCTGGGCCTGAACCGCCCAGGACGGCGCTCAAGACGGCAACGGACTCGTGGGCCGAACTTCCTGCCGGTGGTTCGTCTGCGGAGGGGCCAGAGGAAAACCACACCAACGCCACCACGAGAGCGACCACGGTCGCCGCTATCCCGGTCCATAGCACCGGCCGCCGACTCGTCCCCATCTACCGCCGCACGCCGCCTCGCCTGCGCTGCCCTCGGATCACCGACCCGCGGTCCCCCTCGAGCCTCCTACGAGCAATCATCGGTCGGGGCCTTCCCCTCGAATCGATCAGTGAGCCACTGCAATTGATCGAAATAGTTGGCCTCGCCGTGCCCTTTGTGCTCCTCGAACTGCACCGTCACCGTTCCGCCGAGTGCGCAGGCTCGCCGGATCGCGCCGGCAGTCCACGGTGCGTCGATGAAGGTGTCGGCGCCGCCGTACCACACCAGAAGCGGCGCCGACAGTCGTTGTTGGGGCAGCGCCCATTGGGCAAGGTAGTGGCGCAGCCGATTGGCCGCCTGCGGCGTGCTCGCTCCGACGTCGTGCGGCTGGATCGCGTTGACGGCCTCGGGGCGATTCTGCATCAGAGGCCCAGCACACGCCACCACGACGTCCCACTTTCGGGCGGCGGCACCGCGGCGGTAGTCGTTGCGATCGACATCCGAGTGCAGCCGGGCCAGCGACTCGATGATCGCCGACAGCGCAGCGTTCTGGTCAGTCGTCAGCGTGCCCGCCTGGGCCTTGTCCGCCAGTCCGGTGACATCGGCGGCCGGCGAAATCGCCACCGCACCAACAATTTCCAGTTCGGGTGCGTAAGTTCCCGCTTGTTCGTCGGCTGCCCATGCGGCGCCGCCGCCTTGGGACGCACCGTATGCGCCCCATCGGTTGGAAACATCCTTGAAGGTCGCACGCAGCGCTCGTACCGCGTCGATCATGTTCAGGCCGGCAATACGTGAGTCGGTGTATGGGTGCACCCCTGGCGCGCCGAGGCCCTGATAGTCGGCGAGGGCGACGGCATACCCCTGCGCGATCAGCGCGGAGACGATCTGAGCACTTCCGAGTAGTGAGTTCGACAACGACGGCGCACACGGCTCGTCGATTCCGGTCGTGGCGTGACCGTAAGCGATGACGGGCCAGCCACCCGCGGGGGGATCGCCCTTGGGAGTGAACACGCTGCCGGACACCACCGTCGGTTGCCCGTCCCCGGACGTGGACCGATAGGCCACGCGCGCGGCCTGCACCTGTCTGGCGTCGACGTCACGCATGATGCCGGGCATTGTCGTCGCGCTTACCAGCGACCCGGGACCTGAACCCGTCAAATCGGCGCCAACGATCGGAACGGATTCCCTAGCCGGGGACCCCACTTGGTCGCCGACCGGCGAAGCCAAGGAAACCCACACGATCGCCACCACCACGGCGACGACGACCGCGGCAGCCAATCCACCCCACAGCAGAGCCCGCCGCGTCATGGACACCTACCGCTCGCATCGACATTGCGGTCGCACCGTGTTGCCATGTCGTGGTCACTCACCCTCCTCGGACACCTCCGGTGGAGGGGGCGGAGCGGGTGGGGGCGCACAACTGTCGGTGGCTGGCACGTCGTTGAACCGGTCGCGAATCCACGGCAACGCCGCCGAAAGGTCAAGGTCGTCGTGGCCCTTGTCGGCCTGCCGCTGAATCTCGATGACATCGCCCATGCCGCACGCCTCAGCGAGCGCGCGGTCGGTCGACTCAACCGGGATGAACTGGTCCTTGTCGCCATAGATCACGAGCATGGGCGCCGCGGCTTCTTCGCGAGGAAGGCTCATCTTCTGAAGATAACCGCGGAGGGCTCCGGTTGCGGCCTGGCTGCTCGGCTGCAGATCGTCTTTGGCGATCTGAGCGACCGCTGCCAACCGGGCTGCCGCGCTTCGCGCGTCGCACCGCAACAGGAGGTCCCAGTTCTGCTCGACGCTCCCCCGTCGGTAGTCGTCGAGGTTGAAATCGGGGTGCTCGTTGGCGAGCGCGGCGAGAGTCATCTGATACGCCGACTCCTGTTCCTTCGTCAGTTCGCCCGATTGGGCGAGATCGGCGAGGAAGGTGAGGTTCGCGGGGGGAGCCAGACTGACTGAGCCAAGGAGCGACAACCCGTTGCCGTACGTAGTGGCCATTTCGTTGGCTGCCCAAGCCGCTTGCGCACCTTGTGAGACCCCTACTGCGACCCACCGGTCGGAAGTGTCAGGCACTAATTTGCGCGCCGCGCGAACCGAATCGATCAGATTGTTCCCGGCCGTGGTCGGCTCGAGGTACGGATGGTAGACCTCTTCACTGCCGAGGCCCTGGTAATCCGGTACCGTCACCACGTACCCGGCCTGGACTAGCAAGATCACTACCGGCGCGAGACCCAGCAGTGAGGGCGAAAGTGATGGCCCACAGTCTGTTTGGATCCCAGAGGTGGCGTGCCCCAGCGCGACGACTGGCCATCCTCCCTCAGGAGCCGTGCCCTTGGGTGCGAAAACCGTTCCCGAGACCCGTGTTTCGGAGTTCGTGATGGCCGACGTCGACGTGTACTCCGTTCGGCTCGCGATCGAAGTCAGCTGCCGCAGTCGCCTGTCGATGGTGGGTAATGACCGCGCATCGAGCAACGTGCCGGGACCCGTGCCGCTGAAGTCCCCGTGCAATGCGACGCCGGTTTCCGCCTGCGGCATCGGTTCCGCGGCGTCGCCGTTTCCGCATGCCGTCGCGATCAACGCAATGGACGTCGTCAGGCAGATCAGCGCAAGTCGTCTGCTCATGCGTTCCTTCCAATGGCCCTCTCGTCGACGATGCGGGCGACCTGTTCCGTGGTCAGCACCGAATCTCGCCAACGACCGAGGGCGATGACCAACAGCAGGCTCAGGGCCAGGCCGAGGGCCCCGCCCAACTGCAAATACAACTTGAGCGACGCGCGGCCGTCCAGCGCGTCGGAAGGCGAGTCAACCAGGATCACGTCGGTGCCGCCCTTGTCTAGATCAGACATTTCCTTGGAAAGCGCAATCAGGTTGTACGTGACGCTGATGGCTGTGTCGCGGGCGAGCTCGGGGCTGTCGCCCGTGACGTTGATCTCGACGAGAGTGTCGTGGACAACGGGTTTGATCCGCTTGATCAGCTGTGCGGGTGTCTGATCGAGACCCAACTGATCGATGCTGCGCTTGGCGACTTGCGGATTCAGCGCGAGTTGCTGGATCGAGAGCGCGCGGCCGGCGGCGGCGAGGTGACCGTTGTAGGCATCGAATACCTCGGCACTTCCCGGCGCCACGACGAACACCCGGCTCGTCGCCACGTACACGGGATTCGTGGTCCGGTGAGCCAGCCACCCGGCACCTATCGAAAGTGCTGTGGCGCAGACGATCACGATCCAGTACCTGGCCAGGATGCGAAGGTAGTCGCGGACACGCGGAACTGGACTTGGCGGCTTCATCTACACACCGACGCAGACGTTCGTCGCACGTTGACCACCGAAACGGCCCTGGACCCAGGCCACCGAGTCGTACAGCACGATTTCACTGAGCGCGCTCAGGTCGCCGATCTTCCTGATTTCGATGGGATCGCCTCGCTCGCAGGCAGTCTGCACCGCCTGGGCGATCCAGCCGGGCAGCACGACCGGATCGAGGGTCGCGTAGACCACCAGCATCGGCGCCGACAATCTCAAGGGCCCGGGCAACGCCAAGCCCTGCAGATCGCGGCGCAGTTCATCGGCCGCGGCGGGGGTCTTCGGCGTCAAGTCGGCCGGCTGGAGCCCGGCAGCCGCCGCAGCACTCTGCGCGGGATCCACCACCGCCGCGCACTGGGTCAGGTAACCGAAGTTGTCCTTCGCGGCATCGGAGAAGTACTCGTTGAAATCGAGCTTGTAGACCGGCGAGAGCGCAAGGCTCGCCACCACCAACATCTGCAGCCGGTATTGCGCCGACGTCAACGCGCCATTCTCGGCGGCATCGGCAAGTCCGGTCACATCGGCGAGCGGGGAGACCGCGACCGTACCCACCAAGTCGAGCCCGGTCCCATACGTCCCCGCCTGCGCGTTCGCGGCCCAAGCCGCGGCGCCACCCTGTCCGAGCCCGAACGCGGCCCAGCGGTCACTCGCCGTCGGGA
>NZ_JAVRQA010000485.1:0-3389 GCF_032161845.1 Mycobacterium sp. | reverse complement strand
GCGAAGCGCAACTCACCCCGGTGCAACCGCTAAGGGTTGGGTGCCCCGATCGTCCGCGGTTACCACGTAGAAGTCGTGTTCGTCACAGCTGCGGCAACTCCTGCGGCGTTGGTGGTCCTCGATGCCCGCGGCGCCTTCTTGGCGAACGTTCGAATCCCGGCCGCCTTCGTCCCCAGTGATCTACGCTGCGCGTCGTCAGACCACGCGTTGGCTCGATCTAGGCAGCCGGCAGCGGCTCGACAGGGGGAAGCGCATGGATCGCATCTGGCAGTGGGCGTGGGATCGGTACGCAGCGAGGTACTCGTGGGCGCTGTGCGCGATCTTGGGGGCCCTGTTTCTGCCGCACTACCTGCTCCTGTCGTCTGTCGTCGTCGCTTTCGAAGGGTCCGGTCGCTACGTCGAGGCCGCGGCCGTCACCGTGGTCGCCATGCTGGTGTTGGCGTGCGTGGTCGTTCTTCCCGGGGTGGGCCCACTACACCTCGTAGAGCAGTGGGCGGCTGGCCGCGAGGTCGATCGAGCAAGGGCACTGCACGCGAGCTACACCTACGCCAGGGGGCTGATCGTCCGAGCGGTGACAGCCAACGCAGTGTGCGGTGGGCTGCTAGCGGTCATCGCCGGTGCGATCGCCGGCGCCAGCGCGTCACGGCTCTTGCAGTACGCGATCCTGGGCGCAGCCTTCGGTGCTGCCTACGTACTGCCAGCGCACAGCGTCGCGGAAGCAGCGTTGCGGCCAGCCCGGGTCGCCATCGCCGCTGACACGGCCATCGGTGACGGTCTGCCTCGCTCGCGCCCCACTTTCGCCGCGTGGTCGAACGTGTCCCTGCTCGCGGCGATGTTCATATCTACCGTCGCGGGCGCGATGATGGCGGCGGTGTTCGATTGGGTCAGTGAGATGCCGGTGCTCTGGGTCATGATCGGAGGCGGGTTGACGCTTGCCTTCGGTGTGCCGCTGACCGTCGGCCTAGCGTTCACACCGTCGTTGCGGCCCGTCCGCGACCTCGCTGACGGCACCCAGCGGGTGGCGGCCGGTGACTACAGCCAACGCCTGCCGGTGGTGCAGGACGATGACCTTGGCGCGTTGGCGGCGTCGTTCAACCGCATGCAGGCGGGTTTGGCCGAGCGGCAACGACTTCAGGCCGCGTTCGGGACGTACGTCGATCCGGCTTTGGCGGCCCGGCTACTCGAGCAGGGTGATGACGTGTTCATCGGTGAGCGCCGCGAGGTCACGGTGATGTTCGTCGACATTCGCGACTTCACCCCGTTCGCCGAAGCCAATACCGCCGAGGACACCGTCGCCCGACTCAACGCGCTGTTCGAGATCGTGGTGCCCGCGGTCGTCGATGCCGGTGGGCACGTCAACAAGTTCCTCGGCGACGGCGCGCTGGCCGTCTTCGGCGCCCCCAACGACCTCGCCGATCACGCCGACGCCGCGGTGTCCGCTGCGGTGCTGATTCAGCGCCTGGTTGCCGAGCGATTCGGTGGCGAGCTTCGGATCGGCATCGGGATCAATACCGGCAAGGTGATCGCCGGGACCATCGGCGGCGGGAGCAAGCTCGAATTCACCCTGATCGGGGACACCGTCAACGTCGCGGCCCGCGTCGAACAGCTCACCAAGACCACCGGTGACACCATCCTTCTCACCCACCAGTGCGTCGACGCCTTGGTCGCTCGACCGCCCGGCCTCATCGACCGCGGGGCCCACGCCCTCAAGGGCAAGGCGGCCGCCCTACGAGTCTTCGGCCTCGACCCAGCGGTTCGTCCGACGACATGAGACCGGCAGCGAGTCGAGTTACCTAGACTTGCCAGTCCTGGCCGCCGTCGTCTTGGGTATAACTTCCAACGGAATTCGTCACGACGATGGGATCGCCGATGTCGAAGTTGTCGTAGAACCACTTCGCGTTGTCGGGATTGACGTTGATGCAGCCGTGGCTCACGTTTTGCCTGCCCTGGTCCGCCACTGACCACGGCGCGCTATGGACGAAGCTCCCGCTGTTGTCGAACTGAACGGCGAACTGGACGTCTAGGCGGTAGCCATCTGGCCCGTCGTTCGAGACGCCGTAGGACTCGGAGTCCATCACGATGTCGGAAAACTTGTCCTGAACGTAGTAGGTCCCATTGGGAGTCTCGTGGCCGGGCTTTCCCATGGACATCGGAAATGTCTGCTCCACGTTGCCGTTACGCGTGATCGTCATCTGGTGGGTGGCGTCGTCTGCCGTGGCGATCAGCGCGTCCCCGGTGGTGAAGCTGGACGTGGTCCCCGCCGCGTCGACGTGCACAGGGGTATGTGCGGGCCAGAAGTCGAATGGCCGCCAGCGCACCTGGCGGTCGCTCATCCAATAGAACATTCCCGACACCGGCGGGTCCGACGAAATGTGGATCGCGTCTTCGACCGCCGGCCGGTCGATGATCGGCACGGCGAAGTTGATGACGATCGGCTTGCCGACGCCGACGGTCGAGCCGTCCGATGGGTTGATCGTTGCCTGGCCGACTAGGGCCGTGCCCGGCGACGGATCGGTCGGGAGAGAAGCATCCGCCTGTGGGTCGGCAACTGCCCGAGGTGCAATCATCACCGCGGCCAGAAACACGACAGCACTCAGCAGGGCGGTGCGTTGGATCCTTGTCGGACTTCGCATGTGCATCCTCGCCGGGTAGCTTTTGCGGCTCGGGCAGCACCCGGCCTGTAGTGACGCTAGAGGGCAGAGGCATCGGATCGATTACCGTTCGATGTGCGGTCGGCAGTTATTTGTCTGCGGTACAACGTTTTAGGAACGAACTGGACACGATTTCGACTACGTCGATCTGGCAGCGGGCCCGGACCTTGGGAATGTCCCGCGCGGTGGGAATCGGCGTGCAGGACGTCAAGATCATGGCTGAGCTTCGAACCGACGCCGACGATGCGACCTTGGCCAAGCTGGCTGAGTTGACGGAGCGCTATTGCGTCGTCGGGCAGAGCTTGGTCCAAGCTCCTGCGATCGCCATCGGCAGACGCGCGGCGGTTTGATCAGAACGCTTCCAAGGCGATCAAGGGGGTTGGCTGACGCTCGCCCATCCAGAAGGATTAGACGACGTCTCGGGTGGCGCCGCGATGAGTAGTGCCTTCCGGTGCAGTCTGATCTGCATGGGCAAACTCATCTATGGCTTCAACGTGTCGGTGGACGGGTACATCGCCGACGCACGAGGCGACATCGACTGGTCCGAGCCGAGCGAAGAACTGCACCAGTACTGGAACGACTCCGAGCGGGAGACCTCCCTATCGTTGTATGGGCGGCGGCTCTACGAACTGATGTCCGCGTACTGGCCGACCGCCGACACGGCCCCGGACGCCACCCCTCTGATCGTCGACTTCGCGCACATTTGGCGGGACATGCCCAAGGTCGTGTTCTCGCGCA
>NZ_JAVRQA010000484.1:0-11651 GCF_032161845.1 Mycobacterium sp. | reverse complement strand
TACTACATCGGCTACAAGTATCAGCGCGGGCTGGCGATGCACGATGCCGCCAAACAGGAGGCGCTCAAGGACTACACGTACGAGCTGTTGTACGAGCTCTACGACAACGAGGTCGAGTACACCCAGGACCTGTACGACGGGGTCGGACTGACCGAGGACGTCAAGAAGTTCTTGCGGTACAACGCGAACAAGGCGCTGATGAACCTCGGCTACGAGGCGCTGTTCCCCAAGGACGAGACCGACGTCAACCCAGCCATCCTGTCGGCGTTGAGCCCCAACGCCGACGAGAACCACGACTTCTTCTCCGGGTCGGGGTCGAGCTACGTCATCGGCAAGGCCGTCGTCACCACCGACGAGGACTGGGACTTCTAGAGCCGGCCTAACCGCCGGAACTCGAGACCGGCCAGCCAATCTCGGTGCGCCACGCCGCTGAATCCGACGTGTCATGCGGCCCGACGAGATAGATCTCGTGCACCGGGCCTGCTATCGCGAGTGCGTGCTGGTCGACCCAGATCCCCAACGCTCCATAGGTGACGTCGATATCGCCGTGGTCACCCCGGTGGACGGTGACGGCGAGGTCGGTGGGTCCGATCGTCTCGGGCCGCACCCGCCCCGTGTCGGGCGGGTCGGACACCGGCACGAACACCAACATCTCGCCGAGTTCGTCGGTGAACAGGTCGTTGTCGTAGAGGCCACCGGGCGGGCCGTTTGGTATTACGCCCGACCGGGCCAGGGCCGCGTCGAGCTCGGTCATCGCCGCCGAGTACCAATCCAGCACGTCCGCGAGGGCTACCGTGCCGCGGATTGCCGCGACCGTCGTCGGGCCCGTGGTGCGTCGCTCGACCTCGATGGGGAGCGCCGTCGGATCGAGCAGACGGCGTAGCGACGAGACGGCGGCCTGCGTCTGCGCGAGCTGCTCCTCCAGCCGCGTCAGGTGGGCGGCGATGAGCTCACTGCGTTCGCGCGGATCGGCGGTGGCGAGCAATTCGCCGATCTCCCGCACCGGCATGCCGAGGTCGCGAAACCGGCGGATCGTCTGGGCGATCGGGATCTGCCCGGGCCGGTAGTACCGATAGCCACTCCAGGGATCGACCTCCGCGGGCTCCAGCAGACCCGAGTCGTGATAGCGGCGCAACGTCTTCACCGACACGTGCGTCACCCGCGAGAAGTCCCCGATGCTCAAGCGCCCTTGCACGATCCCAGTGTGGACTCTCCCCCTGGGGGAGGCTCCAGGCTGGTGTCATGACCACGAAACCGATCACTGACTCCCTGGCGGGCAGGCGCGCCCTCGTCACCGGAGGTAGCAAGGGCATCGGCGCCGCCATCGTGGCGCGCCTGGCGGCGGCCGGGGCCACCGTCATGACCACCGCCCGCACTGCGCCCGCGGATCCCGGTGACGCGGCGGTGTTCGTGGCCGCCGACGTCAGCACCGCGGCGGGAACCGCGACCGTCGCGCAGCGCGTCGTCGAAGAGCTCGGGGCGCTCGACATCCTGGTGCACACCGTTGGCGGATCCGAAGCGGGACCCGGCGGCTACGCCGCGTTGACCGACGGGCAGTGGCAATCGGTGTTGCAGACCAACCTCCTTTCGGCGGTGCGGTTGGACCGTGCCCTGCTGCCCCCGATGGTCGAGAGGGGGAGCGGGGCGGTCGTCCACGTGACGTCGATCCAGCGCCGAATGCCACTCTTCGACGCCACCCTCGGGTACGCCGCCGCGAAGGCTGCGCTCACGGTGTACAGCAAGGGCCTGGCCAATGAGGTCGGGCCGAAGGGTGTGCGGGTCAACACCGTCGCGCCCGGATTCGTCCAGACCGACGGTGCGGATGGTCTGGTGCAACGGATCTCGGACAGCCAGGGGATCAGCCGCGCGGAGGCCCTTCAGCAGGTGATGGACTCACTCGGCGGCATCCCGCTCGGCAGACCCGCTCAACCCGCCGAAGCCGCCGAGCTCGTCGCGTTCCTTGTCTCGGACCGCGCGCTGGCGATCTCCGGTGCGGAGTTCGTCATCGACGGCGGCACCGTTCCCACCGTTTGACACCCAATCACCAACCATTGCAAGGAGTTTGACATGACCAATCCGACCGAACTCGTCGACCGCTACTTCCGCCTCGCGCCCGGATCCGATGCCGACGCCTACCTCGCGCAGTTCGCCGACGACGCGAACGCCGAGGACGAGGGTCACGAGTATCACGGCCTCGCCGCGATCCGTGCGTGGCGGGCCGAGGTGCCGCCGGTCAGCTATGTCGTCGGCGACGTGGCGGCGATCGACGGCGGGCACGTCGCCCACGCGGAGATCGCAGGCGATTTTCCCGGCAGCCCGGTGACCCTCGCGTTCCGTTTCACTTTCGGCGACGACGGGCAAATCCAGAGGCTTGCGATCACGCAGTAGTGATCACCCTGTCGCTCATACGCTCGCGACGACCAGGTGTTCGGCGCCCGGCGGCCGCAGCCCGTCCGGACGACCGGAGAAGTAGCGCTCGGTCAGATCGTCTGGGCTGACGTGGCGCACCGACGAGAATCCTGCCTCGCGGCACATGTCCAGCATCGCCTCCGGTGCATAGTGGCTTAGGAACGGCGTTCCCGAACCGCGTGCGGCTCGCTCGACGTTCTCCTGCATCGGTCGCTCGGCATCGTCGACGAGATCCAGCGGCAGCATGAAGGTCATCGCCAGCACGGAGCCCGGCGCGAACGCTGCCACCTGGCGCAACGTGGTGTCCGTCGCGTGGCGGGTGAGGTACATGCTGACGCCCGTCGACGAGATCACCGCAGGGCGGCCGGAGTCGAAACCGTTGGCCGCCAGCGCCTTCTGCCACGACTCGCCGGTCTCGAAGTCGACCGGCACGAACGTAAGATTCGCGACGTCGAGCCCCTCCTCGGTCAGCCTGCGGCGCTTCCACCCGCTGGTCCCGGGCTGGTCGACCTCGAAGACGCGCACCGCGACGTCGGGGCGGCGCTGGGCGAAGGTGTCCAGCCCAGCGCCGAGGACGACGTACTGGTCGACGCCCGCGGCCGCCCGCTCGGCCACCAGGTCGTCGATGAACCTGGCGCGACCGACGATCGATGCGCGGAAGGCACGCGTGCCAATGGGATCCATGTCGCCGCGGGTCCGCCAGCCGGGGTCGGGACGGGCCAATCGCAGACCGATGTCGTCGCTGAACACGTGCGGGGGCGCGTCGACCTCGAGGTGCATTGCGCGCCAGAGCGCGGTGCGGATTGCGGTGCTATCGGGTGTTGCCGTTGACTTCACTTGGGCGCCTGCACCTTCCACTCGCGGCCATCGGGGTCGCGGATGGTCATCAACCTCGTTCCCCAGTGGGTGTCCTCCCAGTGGTCGACGACCTCAGTGGAGTCGTCGAGGTCGAGAGCGTCAGCGTCGGCTACCGCCAGCACGAGGTGCTGTCGAGTCGGCTCGGTCTCGGGTACCTCGGCGATGAACAATGACGGACCGACGTCGTTGCGCAGCTGACCGGAGTTGTGATCGGTCTCGAATTCGACTGTGTAGCCCAGCTTCTGGAAGAAGTTGGCGGACTTGCCCCAGTTGTGAGTTTCCAGGAACACGGCCTCGATACCGTCGGTCATGTCACGTCTCCTTGTCCGTCCGTTGATTCACGAGAGTCGAGGTAGGTGCGCAACGCATCGGTGACGAGCGCGGACAGCGACTTCTCGGTTTCGATGGCGTGATGCTTGAGCTGCCGGATCAGCCCGACCGGCAGGTAGACGTTGAACTGCTTGACGTCCTCGTCGCTCACCCCTTCAGGCTAGCATGCTAGCAACCTAGCCGGAACCCTCATTCAACACCAAGTGCGGCAACCGGCGGGTCGTACCGCTAGCCGGCTCAGCACCGCCACCCGTCCGCAGGGTGAAACGTCCATCCACCTTCGCGCGACCTGGGCAGATGCTGATAGCTCGAATCGCGGGCAACGGGTGTACGACGTACGATCCCGACACCCAATGGGGAGGATGAATCAAGTGACGGCAAACAATGACCCGGACCCGGACCCGGACCCGGACCCGGGGACAGCGCGATGGTTCAACACCGATGGCGGCCGGATCGTCATCTTCGGCACGGCCGCGAGCGCCACGCTGCTGGTCATCGTGTTGATTGGTCTTGCGGGTGGCGAAGCTCTGGCGCCTCCGACGACACCGGCGGCCACCGCGACGTCAGCGCCGGCTGCCGCGCCCACGCCAGCGCCGACTTCGATTCCGGCGCCGACTCCGACCCCCGTAACTAGCGCCCCGGCCAGTCCGCCCGCGGCGCCACCTACTCGCCCATCGACCACGACGACCAAGGCGCCGACGACCTATACCGCTCCGCCCACCAAGCAGTACGTGCCGACTGCGACGGCGACCGCCACTGCGACGACCTCAGCTGCCCCAAGTACGACTTCGGCACCCCCCGCCACGACGAATCCACCGCAATTCAACGTCGTCCGAACCACGAATGGCGTACCCCGCTAGGGGCCGAGCACCCCGCGAGCAGTCCGCAAGCGGCTCCAGCAAAAGCCCCTCAATCTCGGCGATTGAGGGGCTTTTGTGACTGCTCAAGCTAGGCGGTGGCTGCGGGCTCCTCATCGCTGCGCTCGTGCGCGTCCTCCATGACCGTGCGTCCGATCTCGGCGTATAGCGCCGGCTTGGTGGTGCGCATCCACACCGCGTAGGCCAGGCCGATGACGAAGACCGCCAGGATCATGTATGGCGCGACCTTGAACACGTCCGACTTGGCCGCCAGTCCCGCCGCGAACTCGCGGTTGTCCCACAGCAGCCATACGACGTAGAGCATGGCCAGACCGCCGATGAGCGGGCAGATCAGGGTGGTGACCACGTTGCCCTGGTGGGTCTTCTTGACCCAGAAGAACCAGATCACCGCCGCCGAGCAAATCGCTTGCACCAGAAGGATTGCCGCGGTGCCGATCAATGCCAATAGGCCGTAGACGTTGACGTACGGGACCAGGGTCGGGGTGTCGACCGGGACACCGTTCGCGTCGGGCACCTGAACCGCGGTGAAGAACGCGAAGGCCAGCACGATCAGCAGCGTGATGACGCTCTGGATCGTCGACGCGATGTAGGGGGAGCCGTGCTTCGGGTGCGTACCACCGACGGTGTTCTTGACCTTGTCCGACGGAACCTCCCGTCCCAGTGCGAACAGGTAACGGGACGCGGCGTTGTGGAAGGCCAGGGCGCAGGCGAACGAGCCGATCACCAGCAGTCCCTTGTATACGTCGAGCAGGACGCCGCCGAGGCTGTGCTGGACGAGGTTGAAGAACAGGTCGAGTGGCGATGCGCTGATCGAGGCTTCGATGGAGGTCTTGGCACCGTTGCCTGCGATCACCATCGCCGAGATGAACGTATAGAACAGGCCGAGTCCGACGACCGCGATGATCGTGGCCCTCGGGATGATCTTCTTCGGGTTGCGGGATTCCTCGCCGTACACCGCGGTGGTCTCGAAGCCGACCCACGACCAGAACGCGAAGAACAGGCCGATGGCCATGGATCCCGCCGCGGCGGCCGTGCCGAAGGCGCCTGCGGGGAGGCTCTCGAACGCGTTGTTGAGTAGCACCGTCTGGTTCAGCATGAAGCCGTCGGGGCCGCCGCCCGAGAAGATGACCGAGAACGCGAGCGCGAGAAGGATCAGGACTTCCGCGGTGAGCGTGACGCCCAAAATGGCTGCGGTGAGGCTGATGTCGAAGTAACACAGCGCCGCAATGGCAACGATCGCGACGATGGCGATCACCAACCAGGGGATGTTGACGTTGAAGATGGTGTTCAGGGCATCGTTGGCGAAGTACGCGCAACCGCCGATCAGCGACCCTTCGAATACGACGTAGGCGAAGGTGGCCAGCATGCCGCTGGCCATGCCCCACGTCTGGCCGAGGCCGTGGGAGATGAAGCCGTAGAAGGCGCCGGTGGTGGTGATGTGGCGCGCCATCGCGACGTAGCCGAGGGCGAATAGGGTCAGGATGATCGTCGCGAACAGGAAGCCGGCGGGAGCGCCAAGGCCGTTGCCGAATCCGACGGCGATGGGCACGTTGCCCGTCATCGCGGTGATCGGGGCGGCGTTCGCGACGGCCATGAAGATGACCGCGACGATGCCGATGGACCCCTTCTTCAGTCCATTCGCCCGCACGGCTGACGTGTCGTCGGTGGTTGCGGATTCGGCACTCACGGCGGTCTCCCAGCTTCGGATTCAGCATGAAATTGGGCCCGCCACCAAGCGGGTCCGCTGCTGAGCGTCGCATCCGCGCAGTGATCCGACAACTCGAGCGGAGAAATTCGAGCCGAAAAATTGCGCCGACGCCGCGAAATCGAACACGGCCCAGGACTACTCGGGACTTCCCGAGCAGACCTGGGCCGCGTTGTGTTGGGGGTTACAGCGTCGCGGTGTCGATGACGAAGCGGTAGCGGACGTCGCTGGCGAGCACGCGCTCGTACGCCTCGTTGACGTAGTCCGCCGAGATGACCTCGATCTCGGGAGTGACGTCGTGCTCCGCGCAGAAGTCGAGCATCTGCTGGGTCTCCGGGATGCCGCCGATCATCGAGCCGGAAAGGCTGCGCCGCCCGCCCGCGAGCGGGAAGAAGGGCACGACGAGTGGCTGCTCGGGAGCGCCCAATTCGACAAGGGTTCCGTCGACGGCGAGGAGGTTGATGTAGGCGCCCATGTCGAGGTTCGCCGAAACGGTGTTCAAGATCAGGTCGAACTTCCCAGCCAACTTGGTGAAGGTGTCCGGGTCGCTGGTGGCGTAGTACTCGTTCGCGCCGAGACGCAGCCCGTCCTCCATCTTCTTGAGGGACTGGCTGAGCACCGTGACGTCGGCGCCCATCGCATGGGCGATCTTGACGCCCACGTGGCCGAGTCCGCCGAGACCGATGATGGCGACCTTCTTGCCGGGACCCGCACCCCAGTGATGCAGGGGAGAGAAGAGCGTGATGCCTGCGCACAGCAGGGGGGCCGCCTTGTCCAGCGGGATGCTGTCGGGAATGTTCAGCACGTAGTTCTCGTCGACGACGGTCGCCTGGCTGTAGCCGCCGTAGGTCGGGGTGCCGTCCTTGCCGGTGGCGTTGTAGGTGCCGATCATGCCGCCCTCGCCGGTGCAGTACTGCTGCAGGCCGGCCTCGCAGTTGTCGCACTCCCGGCAGGAGTCGACGAAACAGCCGACGCCGACGCGGTCGCCGACCTTGAACTTCGTCACCTCGGAGCCGACCTCGGTGACGACACCGGCCAGCTCGTGGCCTGCGACGACCGGGTAGTTCGGCTCGCCCCACTCGGCCTTGACGGTGTGGATGTCGGAGTGGCAGATGCCGGCGAACTTGATGTCGAAGGCGACGTCGTGCGGGCCGACGTCGCGGCGCTCAATGGTGGTCTTGGCCAGCGGCGCGGTGGCCGACGTGGCGGCGATGGCTGAAACGGTGGTGGTCATCTTTTCTTCGTACCCTTTTGTCGTCTTGTCATGCGAACCCTCGCTGAAAGCTTAGCGAAGGTAATGAATTGGGCGCGGCGTTGCGCCCCCGGAAGTGCCAACGGGGCTCCTCGTCAGATTAGTCCCGAATCGGCTTCGGGGCCTGGTCACAAACCGGGTGCCCGACGGCCTCCGGTGAAACCGACGCGGTCGTATCGCACCAGTCCCTGCACCTGGTAGGGATCGCGGACCATGATGTCCTCGGCGACCGCGGTGCTGACGTCGGAGGTGATCAGGACGCCTCCGGTCGCCGATTCGAGGCGTCCAGTCAGAATCAAGCGTCCGGCCTCGACTTCTTCCTCCAGCCACGCGAGGTGGGCGGGCCTGGCCTCGTCGATGGCCTCGGCGGACTGGACGTACGTGATCGTCAGGATGTGGAACACGGCACGACATTAGCCTTTCGAAATCCGGTCGAAATTCCCCGTCGAATCAGTTGAACGTCGAGGTCGATGCGAGGTAGTTCAGCTTGCGACTGATGCCGGTCACTTCGCGGGCCACACTGCGCAGCGTGGCCCGCTCCTGGGGAGCCATCTCCGACAGCGACACCGTGTCGCCGACTGGTTCTCCAGCGAGGAAGCGACTTGCCCGCATCCGCCAGCGGAACCGCAAGGTCCAGCCGAAGCAGTCGCGCAGACTGGAGACGTCGTCGCTGTCGAGCACCTTGGCGACCGCCGCGTCATCCAGGCGCGCGAGGGTCGACAGCGCGTCCGAGCCCGCGGACAGTGCGGCCCACCGCGCGATCTTGACCACCGGATCGACGACAGCCAGCTTCACGTCGACGGTGTCGACGCTCCTGGCGAACAGCCGCAGTCGCGACGGGACGCTCGCCCGCACGGCCGTGGCATCCTGCAGCATCGCCTGGCGCGCCGGGTAGCTGCGCCCGACGGCGCTCACCACCTGCGTCCGCAGCGCGTCGCCGGGCAATGCGCTAGGGGAGGGTAGTCCGGCGGAATCCGCGATCAGGCCGGTCATCACGACGCCGCGGTCCTCGCGAGGATCGGCGGCCCAGCGCTCGATGCCGTCTGCCCAACTGCCGGTCCGGCGGCAGAACCTGGCCCTGCTGGCCAGCACGCCGTTGGCATCTCCCGCTATGCCGCATCGTTCGAGCAGTGCGTGCACTCCTGCGGCGCGGGTGAGCAGCCCGACCTTGTCGTCCTCGCTGACCGAGTCACCGAGGGCGACCATCGTTTCGACGTCGGACCCAGGGGCGGCTTCTCCACGTGCCACGCTGCCGGAGACGAACCACGTCCAGTCCGCTGGTCCTGCCAGCCGAACGCTCGCAGCCACGCCGTGCAGCAGCACCTGGGACCAGGCCGCTGCCAGCGCGGGCGCGGGCGTGTGAGCACGTAGTTCGGCAGCGACTGCGACCAGGGCGCCGTCGATCCCCCGGCGCAGCAGTAGCTCATCGGTGCAGCCATCGATCGCTCCGATGGTCGCAGCGATTCCGCGGTCGGACGGGGGCATGGACGGCATGCCGATGATTGTCACCCGCTCGAGTCATCTGGTCACACAGTCGTGACGCCTGCGAAACGCGGAGAACACGAACCCGGCTCAATATCTATCGCATGACAGTTATTGACCGACTTCCCGGGAGCGCCGCATGACCTCCACCTTCGATCCGGCGATCTCGTCCCAGGAGGACGCGTCCACCCTGGAGGAGCTCGGCTACACCCAAGAACTTCATCGCGGTATCGGCGGATACACCGCGTTTGCGTCCGGCTTCTCGTTCGTGTCGATCCTGACCACCGTGTTCGCGCTGTTCGCCCTTGGCTTCGGCCTCGGCGGTCCGGCGTTCTTCTTCACCTGGCCGATCGTGTTCGTCTGCCAGTTCTGCGTGTGTCTGGTGTTCGCCGAGCTGTCGGGGAAGTTCCCGGTCGCCGGCGCGATCTACCAGTGGTCGCGGCGGCTCGCCGGCAACGCCGTCGGGTGGTTCGCGGGCTGGTTCATGCTGATCGGCTACATCGTGAGCGTGTCGGCACTGGCCATCGCGATGCAGAGCGTGTTGCCATCGATCTGGACCGGATTCCAGATCATCCCCGGCGATCCCGCGCTGACCTCGGTCAGCGGCGCCACCAACGCGATCATCCTCGGCTCGATCACCATCGCCCTGTGCACCGTCATCAGCGCCGCAGGCGTGGCGTTCATGGGCAAGATCACGGTCACCGGGGTGACGCTGGAGATCATCGGCGTCGTCCTGATCGTGATCGCGATGTTCCTCAAGGCCGAGCGCAGTCCTGCGGCCGCCGTGCTGAGCACCGGCGGGCACGGCACCGGGCTCGGCTACTTCCCGGCGTTCCTGGCGTCCATGTTGATGGCCGCGTACGTGATGTACGGATTCGACAGTGCGGCAGAACTTTCCGAAGAGACCAAGGATCCACGCAAGACGGCGCCGAAGGCGATCGTCAACGCCCTGCTGGTGTCCTTCGTCGGCGGCGGACTGATGATCCTTGCGGCCCTGATGGCCGCACCGTCACTCGACGACCCGCTGCTGTCGACCGAAGGCATCGCCTGGGTGATCACCAGCCAGCTCAGCACGTGGCTTGGCAAGGTTCTGCTGACGATCGTCGCGATCGCCATCTTCTCCGCGACACTGGCCATCCAGGCCTCGGCGTCGCGGGTGATGTTCTCGATGGCCCGCGACAATCGACTGCCGCTCGGCAAGTTCCTGTCAAAGGTCAACAAGCGCACCGGAACTCCGGTCATCACCGGAGTCACCGTCAGCGTGTTGGCGATCCTGGTGCTCCTGGTCAATCTGGGCCAGGCTGGCGTCTTCGCGGCGATCACCAGCGTGTCGGTGGTCATCGTGTACGCGGCCTACCTGATGGTCACCGTGCCCGCACTGGTTCACCGGCTGCGCGGCACCAGCCTGAGCTACGGGCCGCCGGTCATGGACCTCGGTAGGTGGGGCGTGCCGGTGAACCTCATTGCCGTGGTCATGGGCGGGGCGTTGTGCGTCAACATCGCCTGGCCGCGCCAAGAGGTCTACGACCCGGAAGGCACGTCGTGGTTCCTGCAGTACTTCGCGATCATCTTCGTGGCACTGACCCTGGCCGTTGGGTACGTCGCCTACCGCGTCGTCAAGGACCGCGAAGGCGCACCGGACGCGGTCGACGCACTGGTCGGCAAGAAGGAGTAGCCGAATGCGTCCCGCATCATGCGTTGTTTACGCGTGCGCTCGATCGTTTACATCGCGGCAACCACGGCCGAGGTCCGAGCGCGAAAACTATCAGATGACAGAAATCCACCGGCCGAACGCGCCGCGAACCCGGGAGTCCCGTTGACAAGCGATGTGTCCAGCGCCTCGGCGACCGCTACGACCGCGGGGGCCAAGGCTCACGCGCGAGCTCAGCACGGGCGGACCGCCGAATTCATGCGCCACGTGCCGCCCTCGACAAGTCCGACCGCGCCCGACGGCGTGCCGGCGGCCAGCCTGGTGTGGTCGGAAACCGTTGCGGCGGGGGGATATACGACCGTGGCCGTGGCGCGGGGAACGCGCATTCGGCTGACCGATCTGGACGGTGACGCGTGTGCACATCTCCTCCTGCACCGCGCCGATGGCCCGCACGAACGACTCAACGTCGCCGACACCGTGAAGGTGCCGTGGCAGGCATACCTCGGCGCGGGGCATCCACTGCTCAGCGGCTTCGGTCGGGTCCTGGCGACCGTGGTGGCAGACACTGCCGGGCGCCACGATGCGCTCACCGGCACCTCGACGCTGGCGGGCAACGAGGCGAAATACGGTGCGGGTGTGCCGGAGTCGGCGTCGCCGGCCGGCCGCGAGCTCCTCTTGCTGGCGGCCCTGAAGAACGGCCTCGACCAGCGCGACGTGCCACCATCGCTGTCCTTCTTCAAGGGCGTGCGGGTGGCTGATGACGGCACGTTCCAGTGGGAGGGTGCGGCTGGGCCCGGCGCCACCGTGGACCTGCTGACCCACGTCGACGTGATCGTCTCGATCGCGAACACGGCGCACCCACTCGACCCGCGACCCGAATTCAACTGCTCGCCACTGCTGATCCACGCCTGGCGCGCCGTCGAGGAGCTCGACCAATTGGCGGCGGGTGAGTTGGCGGGGCCACTCGGTCCCGAACATCGTCAGGCGATTGCCAACACCGAAGCCGACCTAGCCGCCCGAGGAGTCCTGTGAACGCCCCGACTGTCGATGCCCTGATTCCAGGCACCGTCATCCTCGACGACACCG
>NZ_JAVRQA010000483.1:0-4635 GCF_032161845.1 Mycobacterium sp. | reverse complement strand
AAGGGGTGGAAATCTGTTAGGCAAATATGAGAATATGATTCTCGCTTGTGAGAGCATCTGAGTTAGACCGAAAGGAGAGCGTCGTGCGCCTGCCCCCGCTGCCAGCTGCCGACTGGGATGACGCCGTCATGCGAGCCCTTCGGATGATGCCCGAGGAGCGCCGGAATCCCGAGGTCGCCGGCAATGCGATATCGACCTTCGTGCACCATCCCGACCTGACGCAGTCCTACCTGACGTTCAGCTTCTATCTGCTGACGAGGTCGACGCTGCCGCCACGTCTGCGGGAGCTGGCCGTCCTGCGGATCGCTCACCTGTCCGCCTGCGCGTACGAGTGGGACGAACACGTCGCGATCGGCCAGAAGGAAGGCCTGACGCTGGCGGACATCGCCGCGCTCCAACGGGGCGAGGCAACCGACGAGTTCGATCGCACGGTGCTGGCGGCCGTCGACGAGCTGGTCGAGAACACCTGCATGTCCGACAGGAGCTGGGCCGCCCTCGGCGAGCACATGGACAAGCGGCAGCTCATGGATTTCGTCTTCACCGTCGGCGGCTACCACATGCTGGCGATGGCACTCAACACATTCGGCGTTGAACCTAAAAAGGAGAACTGAAGATGCCCTTCTTCCAAAAGCCCGACGCGGGCAGCTGGACCGAGAACTGGCCCGAGTTGGGCACCGCCCCAGTCAATTACACCGACTCGGTCGACCCGGACCACTACCTGCTCGAGCAACAGGCGATCTTCAGGAAGACGTGGCTCAAGGTCGGCCGCGTCGAGCAGTTGCCCAAGAAGGGCAGCTACTTCACCCGCGAGATGCCGTCGGCGGGCCCCGGCACGTCGGTGATCATCGTCAAGGACGTGAAGGATGGTGTCGAGACCGTCCGGAGCTTCTACAACCTGTGCCGCCACCGCGGTAACAAGCTGGTGTGGAACGACTTTCCCGGCGAAGAGGTCTCCGGCGTCTGCCGCCAGTTCACCTGCAAGTACCACGCCTGGCGCTACGCGCTCGACGGCGAACTGACCTTCGTCCAGCAGGAGGGCGAGTTCTTCGACCTCGAAAAGAGCGACTACGGCCTGGTCGCTGTCCGCTGCGAAGTCTGGGAAGGCTTCATCTTCATCAACTTCGACGACGACGCCGCGCCGCTGACCGAGTACCTCGGCGACTTTGCGGCGGGCCTCGAGGGCTACCCGTTCCACGAGATGACGGAGCACTACAGCTACCGCTCGGAGATCAACGCCAACTGGAAGCTGTTCATCGACGCGTTCACCGAGTTCTATCACGCGCCGATCCTTCACATGAAGCAGGCGGAGAAGGAGGAAGCCGAGAAACTGGCCAAGTTCGGCTTCGAGGCACTCGCCTACGACATCAAGGGCGACCACTCGATGGTCTCGTCCTGGGGCGGCATGTCGCCACCCAAGGACATCAACATGGTCAAGCCGATCGAGCAGATCCTCCACAGCGGCCTCTTCGGACCGTGGGACCGCCCCGACATCAAGGGCATCCTGCCCGAGGAACTCCCGCCGGCCATCAACCCCGGTCGCCACAAGTCATGGGGCACCGACTCGTTCGAGTTCTTCCCGAACTTCACGCTGTTGTTCTGGGCGCCGGGTTGGTACCTGACCTACAACTACTGGCCGACGGCCGTCGACAAGCACATCTTCGAGGCGGACCTGTACTTCGTGCCGCCGAAGAACCTCCGCGAGCGCCTGTCCCAGGAACTCGCCGCGGTGACGTTCAAGGAGTACGCGTTCCAGGACGCGAACACCCTGGAAGCCACTCAGACGCAGATCGGAACGCGCGTCGTTGCGGAGTTCCCGCTGTGCGATCAGGAGATCCTGCTGCGCCACCTGCACATTACCGCGCATCAATACGTGGACAGGTACAAGGAATCCCAGGCCACCGGCGCCACCAACGGAAAGCCATCTGCTGCCACGACTTCCGAGAAGAAAGAAGCCCATGTCTAAGCTCCCCGAGGAATTCGCCGACCTAGAACGGTTCACCGACTGGTGCCTACCGACGGAGGAGGAGCGCTACGCCAAACGCCTCGGCTCCACGATGGCCGAGATGCAGGAGTTGTACGACGCAGGCATGGCGCGGCTCGAGGACATCATGGTCTACGTCGACGCGCGATTTCCCCTCGAGGGAATGCCCGATGACGCCAAGGCACTGGTGCATCTGGGACAGTCGATCGTCATGGTGAGTTTTCCGATCGAGGTGTGGAAGCAGCCCCGCGTGCTCGACAGCGGCGCCGCCTACATCAAGCTGATCAAGGAGCCGGTGGTCTAAGCGTGTTGACCCTCAAAGCGGCGGGTCTTCTCGACGTCGACGCCGGCGAGATCATCCGGCCAGGCATCCTCAAGATCTCCGACGACCGGATCGTCGGGGTCGGTGGCGAGATTGACGAGAACTCCGAAGTCATCGACCTCGGGGATTCCATTCTGCTGCCAGGCCTGATGGACATGGAGGTCAACCTGCTGATGGGTGGGCGGGGCGAGAATCCCGGTCTGTCCCAGGTGCAGGACGACCCACCCACCCGGGTGCTGCGTGCGGTCGGCAATGCCCGCCGCACGCTGCACGCGGGCTTCACCACGGTGCGCAACCTCGGCTTGTTCGTCAAGACGGGCGGCTACCTGCTCGACGTGGCACTTGGCAAGGCCATCGATGCAGGGTGGATCGAAGGACCGCGCATCGTCCCGGCCGGACACGCGATCACGCCGACCGGCGGCCATCTCGATCCCACGATGTTCGCGGCGTTCATGCCGGGGGTACTGGAGTTGACGATCGAGGAGGGCATCGCCAACGGCGTCGACGAAATCCGCAAGGCGGTGCGCTACCAGATCAAGCACGGCGCGCAACTGATCAAGGTGTGCGTATCGGGCGGCGTGATGTCGCTCACCGGAGAAGCTGGCGCACAACACTATTCGGATGAGGAGTTGCGGGCAATCGTCGACGAGGCGCACCGGCGCGGGCTACGCGTTGCCGCGCACACCCACGGCGCCGAGGCAGTCAAGCACGCCGTCGCATGTGGGATCGACTGCATCGAGCACGGCTTCCTGATGGACGACGAAGCCATCCAGATGTTGGTCGACAACGATCGGTTCCTGGTGACCACCCGTCGGCTCGCCGAGGCGATGGACGTGTCCAAGGCTCCAAAGGAGTTGCAGGACAAGGCCGCTGTGATGTTCCCGATGGCGCGCACATCGCTCAAGGCCGCCTACGAAGCCGGGGTCAAGATCGCCGTCGGCACCGATGCCCCTGCCATCCCCCACGGCAAGAACGCCGACGAACTCGTCACCCTCGTCGACTGGGGCATGCCCCCGATCGCCGTGCTGCGCGCAGCGACCATCGTCGCCGCGGATCTGATCAACGTGACCGACCGCGGCCGACTGGCCGCGGGCCAGGTCGCCGACGTGATCGCCGTGCCCGGTGATCCGCTTGTGGACATCAGCGTTACAAAGGCCGTACATTTTGTAATGAAAGGGGGCAAGGTCTACCGAAATGACACAGCCCAACAGAACTGACGACCTGGTCGAGATCCAGCAGCTCCTCGCGAAGTACGCGGTCACGATCACCCAGGGTGACGTCGAAGGCCTCGTCACGGTCTTCACCCCGGACGGCACCTACAGCGCCTTCGGCTCCACCTACACGCTGGCACGATTCCCGGAACTGGTCGCCGCGGCGCCCAGCGGACTGTTCATGACGGGTACGTCGCTGGTCGACCTGGACACCGGTGATCCCGACACGGCCATCGGTACCCAGCCCCTGTGCTTCGTCGAGCACTCCACCCACGACATGCGCATCGGCTACTACCGGGACAACTACCTCCGCACCGATGACGGCTGGCGGCTGAAGACCCGCGCCATGACCTTCATCCGACGCAACGGTGATCACGACTCCGGCCGTCCGCACGCCATCGGGCGGCCCGAAGCCGGATGACCATCCCAGCCCAATATTCGACGACGGCCGAGTTCCGTGCGCAGTTGACGGCCTGGCTCGACGACAACGACCTGACCCCGCCCGCGGGCAATCACTCGCTGGACGCCGTTCAAGCTCAACACTCCCGGGTGCTGAGCGCGCTGTACGACGCGGGCTGGATGCGTTGGGGCTGGCCAGAATCGGCTGGCGGGCTTGGCGGACCCATGATCCTGCGCGCCATCGTCGGCGAGGAGGTCGTCGGTCGTGGGCTTGACGATCCAGGGCCCTATTCGATGCTCGAGGTGCTGACCCCGACGATGATCGACTACGCGCGCCCGGAGCTGGCCGCGGAGATGGTGCCGCTGCTGTTGTCCGGCCGCGAAACCTGGTGTCAGGGCTTCTCGGAACCTGGTTCGGGTAGTGACCTGGCTTCGTTGACCACGCGCGCCGAGCAACGTGGCTCGGCTGCTGGCGGGGACTGGGTCATCAATGGCCAGAAGGTCTGGACCAGCTTCGCGCAGTACGCGAGCCGATGCATCCTCCTGACTCGGACCGGGCAGGGGCACGCAGGCATCACGGCGTTCTTCGTCGACATGGACAGCCCAGGCATCGACGTGCGCCCCCTGCGCACCATGCACGGCGTCGACGAATTCTGCGAGGTGTACTTCGACGACGTCGTGGTGCCCGCCGACCGGATGCTCGGGAACCCCGGCCACGGTTG
>NZ_JAVRQA010000482.1:0-13413 GCF_032161845.1 Mycobacterium sp. | reverse complement strand
CTGGAAGTAGGCGGCGTCGACCGGATTGATCGGCTGAGCCGGAAAGCAGCCCTCTGGTCGAACGTAGGTGCCGTACCCGACGAGGATCACCCTCGCGTCGGGAGCCTTGCTGCGAATGGCGCCGACGAGGTCGGCCCAGTCGTCGGCATCCGCCCCGATGGCTTGCGAGATGCCGTCGACGCCGTCGACCAACAGGTCCGGCGAGCACGGTGGCACGTCCAAGGTCGTCCGCAGGCACCGCTTCGCGATCGACGGCAGGTCGACGTCATTGCCGCCGACGGTGACCGTGACGAGCTCGGTGTCCGCCGTGACGGCGTCCAGCTGCGGTGGCACCCGCCCGCTGCGGATCGGCTGCGCCCGTGAGATCAGGTTCTCGGTCCGTGCGCCGCTGCACGTGACGTCGGTGAACGAGGCCGCCCCGATGAGGCGCGCGAGGACCGCTGGATAGTCGTTCGTCGACCTGAAACAGCCGGCTGGTTGAGCCTGATCGGGAACGAGTGGCGCCGCTGCGGCCGAGTCGCCCATGGCCACGTATCGGGGACCGGTGCCAGGAGGCACCGCCACGGACTGGGTCGCAATCGGCGATGACGGCGATGACGTGGCGGCCCGTAGCGGCGCAGGGGCGTTGACGCAGGCCGTGGGGACCAACGCGGTCAGCAGAACCGCGACCACCGTGCGGGGGATTCGGTTCGAGGCCATCACTCGTTCATACCCGGGCCCGTCGCTCTTACCACCAAGGGTGGCGTATTCGACTTCTGGCGCGGCTGAGCGTCCGTCGTCGTTCGCCTATCCTTGCCCGGGTGTCCGAACCGTCTAGCGCCGAGCTGCGCGCGCGCCTCGACGGCTTGACGATCCGCGACGCCGATCGGCTGCGCCGCCGGTTGCGCGGAAGTGGTTCGGCCGGGTTGGCGAAGATCGCCGACCAGTTCACCGCCGCCGAGGCCCTCGTTGCGACCCGACTGGCCGCCGTGCCGGAGATCACCTATCCCGACTTGCCCGTGAGCGAGATGCGGCACGACATCGCGGCGGCCATCACCGAACACCAGGTGGTCGTGATCGCCGGTGAAACCGGATCGGGCAAGACCACCCAGCTACCGAAGATCTGTCTCGAGCTTGGCCGCGGCATTCGCGGCACGATCGGCCACACCCAGCCGCGCAGGCTCGCTGCCCGCACCGTTGGTCAGCGCATCGCCGACGAGTTGGGTGTCCCGCTTGGCGAGGCCGTCGGTTACACCGTCCGGTTCAACGACCACGCGAGTGACCGCACCTTGGTCAAGCTGATGACCGACGGCATCCTGCTCGCCGAGATCCAACGCGACCGCCGGCTACTCCGCTACGACACCTTGATCCTCGACGAGGCGCATGAACGCAGCCTGAACATCGACTTCCTGCTGGGGTATCTGCGGGAGCTGCTGCCGCAGCGTCCCGACCTGAAGGTCATCGTCACCTCGGCGACGATCGAGCCAGGACGCTTTGCCGCTCACTTCGGCGGTGCCGAACATGGATCTGGTGGCGGTGCGCCGATAGTCGAGGTCTCCGGACGGACGTATCCCGTCGAGATTCGTTACCGCCCACTGGAAGTGCCTTCGGCGACCGGTGACGACGAGGACCCCGACGACCCCGACCATGACGTGATTCGCACGGAGGTCCGCGACCAGAACGAAGCGATCATCGACGCCGTTCGGGAGCTGGAGGCCGAGCCCCCCGGCGACGTGCTGGTGTTCCTGTCCGGCGAACGCGAGATCCGCGACACCGCGGAAGCGCTGCGCGACGCGCTGAGTTTCACCGAGGTGCTTCCGCTGTATGCGCGGCTGCCAACGGCGGAGCAGCAGAAGGTCTTCGAGCCCCATTCCGGGCGCAGGGTGGTGCTCGCCACCAACGTCGCGGAGACGTCGCTGACGGTTCCGGGGATCCGCTACGTGGTCGATCCGGGGACGGCACGCATCTCCCGGTACAGCCGACGGACCAAGGTGCAGCGGCTGCCGATCGAACCCATTTCGCAGGCGTCGGCCGCGCAGCGGGCGGGCCGGTCGGGTCGCACTGCGCCCGGCGTGTGCATCCGGCTCTATGCGGAGGCCGACTTCGAATTGCGGCCCCGCTACACCGATCCCGAGATCCTGCGCACCAACCTCGCCGCGGTGATCCTGCAGATGGCCGCGCTCGGCCTCGGTGACATCGAGAACTTCCCGTTCCTCGATCCGCCCGATGCGCGCAGCGTCCGCGACGGGGTGCAACTGCTGCGCGAACTCGGCGCGTTCGACGCTGCCGCAGGTGATTCCACGCCGCACGGCGCCATCACCGAGTTGGGTCGCCGGCTCGCGAAGCTGCCGTTGGATCCGCGCATCGGCCGGATGATCTTGGCGGCCGATGCCGAGGGCTGTGTGCGCGAGATGCTAGTGCTGGCCGCGGCGCTGTCCATTCCCGACCCGCGCGAGCGCCCGACCGACCGCGAGGAGGCGGCGCGGCAGAAGCACACCAGGTTCGCCGACGAGTTCTCCGACTTCAACTCCTACCTCAACCTCTGGCGCTATCTCAGTGACCAACGAAGGGAGTTGTCGGGCAACGCCTTCCGGCGGATGTGTCGCGAGGAGTTCCTGCACTACCTGCGTATCCGCGAGTGGCAGGACCTCACCGGCCAATTGCGGAGCATCGCCCGTGACCTCGGCATCCGCGAGGCCGACGACAAGGAGCCCGCCGACCCGGCCAGGGTGCACGCCGCCCTGCTTGCGGGTTTGTTGTCGCACATAGGTTTACGCGAGGGAGACGGGAGGGACTACGCAGGCGCGCGCAACTCGAAGTTCGTCCTCGCCCCTGGCTCGGTGCTGACCAAGAAGCCGCCGCGCTGGGTCGTGGTCGCGGACCTGGTGGAGACCAGTCGACTGTTCGGGCGGATCGCGGCCAGGATCGAGCCAGAAGCGGTCGAGCGGGTCGCCGGTGATCTCGTCCAACGGACGTACAGCGAGCCGCACTGGGACGCCAGGCGTGGTGCGGTCATGGGCTATGAACGGGTGACCCTGTACGGGCTGCCGCTGGTGGCGCACCGCCGCATTGGCTACGCGCAGGTCGATCCGGCTGTGGCGCGAGACCTGTTCATCCGCCATGCGCTCGTCGAGGGTGACTGGCAGACACGCCACCACTTCTTCCGCGACAACACCAGGCTGCGTGAGGAACTCGCCGAACTCGAGGAGCGCGCCCGCCGCCGCGACCTGCTGGTGGACGACGACGCGATCCACGCCATCTACGACGCCCGCCTGCCACCGGAGGTGGTGTCGGCGCGGCACTTCGACGGGTGGTGGAAGAAGCAACGGCACCGCACCCCGGACCTGCTGACGTTCACCCGCGACGACTTGCTGCGCAATGACGACGACGCCGACCAGCCTGACACCTGGGAGACCGCCGAGCAATCGCTGCCGCTGACGTACCGTTTCGAGCCGGGCCGCGAGGACGACGGCGTCACCGTGCACATCCCGGTACAGGTCCTGGCCCGCCTCGGTGGCGACGAGTTCGCTTGGCACGTACCGGCGTTGCGCGAGGAGCTGATCACGGCACTCATCAAGTCGCTCCCGAAGGACCTGCGGCGCAACTTCGTTCCCGCACCGGACACCGCGCGGGCCGTCGTCGCGACGCTTGACCCCGGCGCCGGGTCACTGCTGGATGCGCTGCAACGCGCATTGCGGCGCCGCACCGGCGTGCTGGTCCCGATCGACGCCTTCGATCTGGGGAAGGTGCCCGACCACCTGCGCGTGACGTTCGCCGTCGAAGCCGACGACGGCACCGAACTGGCGCGCGGCAAGGACCTCGAGGACCTGCAGCAACGCCTGGCCGCGCCAGTGCGCAATGCCGTCGCGGACGCGTTCGGCGAGCTCGAACGGACGGGGCTGCGCGCGTGGCCGAACGATCTGGACGAGCTGCCGCGCGTCGTCGAGACGACCGGCGGCGGACGCCTGGTGCGCGGCTACCCAGCCCTTGTCGACAAGGGCGCCGCCGTCGACGTGCGGGTGTTCGCCACGCCGGCCGAACAGGCCGCCGCGATGGGGCCGGGAACTCGCCGCCTCCTTCGACTGTCGGTGCCCGCACCGGCCAAAGCCATTGAGAAGCAGCTGGATACCCGAACCCGCCTCGTACTCGGGACCAATCCGGACGGTTCACTGCCCGCCCTGCTCGACGATTGCGCCGACGCCGCGGTGGCCGCCCTCGCGCCGAAGCCGGTCTGGACCCGTGTCGAGTTCGCCGCCCTGCGGGACCGGGTGACCGCCTCGATCGCCCCTACGATGCGCGACATCCTCAAGCGGGTGGAGCGGGTGCTGACGGCATTGCACGAGGTGCAGGTCGCGTTGCCCGCAACGCCACCGCCCGCCCAGGCGGATGCCATCGCCGACATCCGCGGGCAGTTGGCCGCCTTGCTGCCAACCGGCTTCGTCGCCGCCACCGGGAGCACGCACCTCGTGGACCTGGCCCGCTACGTGACGGCCATCGGCAGGCGACTCGAGCGGTTGCCGCAGGGGCTCGGTGCCGACGGCGAGCGGATGAGCCGAGTGCATACCCTGCAGGACGCGTATGACGAACTGGTGGAAGCACTTTCGCCGTCCCGGGCTGCTGCCGACGACGTACGAGACATCGGGCGCTTGATCGAAGAGTTTCGGGTGAGCCTATGGGCCCAGCAACTCGGCACCGCGAGGCCGGTGAGCGAGCAGCGCATCTACCGCGCGATCGACGCGGTCATGCAGTCCTAACGCACGAAGAAGGGGGCACCCGCAATGCGGATGCCCCCCATCCGGGAGTCGGGGTCAGCGGCTCTGGTGCACCGTGGTGTCTACGTGCGGGACGTTGACGGTCGGTGTGATCTCGTTGATGAACGCGTGGTGGTCGACATCGGCCTGCGCGGCGCCCGAGAAACCCAGGGCACTGGCGGCGAGGCCACCGGCGATGATCGTGGCGAAGCCAAAATTCTTGATGTTCTTCATGATGTTCATCCCTTCATCTCGAACGTTTTCAAACGTTCTGCCGGTGCAAATCTCTTCTCGCTCCGGTCTGGTCGGTCCAACCGGCATTGGCAAGGTTCCATTCCGGATGTGTCCGGTGCCACACCGACGGCCACGTCGCCCCGGTTGCGTCGGAATAGTCTGCGCCGCAGCGGTGTTCACACAGGAGTTCGGTTAGAAGAATCTGCCGCCCTGGCGGCTCAAAGGATTGCTCATGTTCTTCACAGCTCGTTACTTGACTTCACTGGTCGTGGCAGGTGGTGCGGCGGTAGCGATCGCCGCGGCACCGACCGCCGCCGCCTCCCCGCTCACCTGCACCGACGTCGGCTCGGCAACTCAATGCGTGTCACCGGGAAACAGTCAGATCACCGCGAATACGCCTCCGATGCAGCTTCAGCCGCAAATCATCATCATTCACCGCGACCGGCGTTAGCCGTCACGTTGCGCTGATGCGGGAGTGCACCTGGCCCGCCGTCGCGATGAATTCGGCCATCCCCTCCAGTGCACCCAGCGGTTGCAGCGCGATGGCATCCACCCCGGCATTCCGGTACGGCTCGAGGCCGTCGGTGATCTGCTTGGCAGTTCCGCCCACGCCGAACACGCCGTCCGCCGGCACCTCCTGACGGACGGCCTCGGCGGCAAGCCGCCGAGCGGCGTCGTCCCCTGGCACGCACGCCAGGAACAGTGCCGTGCTGAAGGGCCGCGCGCTTGCGTCGGCCCGGCCCGCCGCAACGTGTCCGAGGGCCTCCCGCACGGTGTGCGTGGTGTACCTGCTGTCGACGAGGACGCCGTCGGCGATCTCGCCTGCCAATTGCAGCGTCTTGGGTCCAGTGCCGCCGATGAGGATCGGAATCGGACGCGTTGGCGGGAACTCCAACCGAACGCCGGACAATTTGACGTAGCGCCCCTCGGCGGTGACCTCGCTACCGGCCAGGAGCTCCCGGAATGCCGTCACGTACTCGCGGAGCAACGTCAGCGGGGATGCCACCGCAGCGCCTGCCTGTCTCATCCAGCTCTGTACGCCGTGACCGACGGCGATCTGCGTACGGCCGGGGAACATCGCGTCGAGGGTGGCGAACTCCATTGCCGCGGCGGCGACGTTGCGCAGCGGCGCCGGGATGAGTCCGACGCCGACGCTGAGACGCTCCGTGGACGCGAGCGCCACCGCGACCTGAGCGATACCGCCCTGCTGGAAGCAGTCCTCCCAGAACCACAGTTCGTCGATGCCCGCGGCCTCCGCTGCGGCCGCGACACCCCTCAAGCCGTCGGGGTGGAAGTCCGGGCGGTAGATCACGCCGAGTCGGGTGCGCATCAGCCCATCATGCGTGAGACGACCGACATCGTCAGCCCCTATTTGCTAGATGGGCTAACGAGGCGGCCTGGCGCAATCTGTTTCTGCCACTTGCCGATTAAATCCTGCCAGTGGAATTACTGGGCTGAACAGCGTGTTAGAGCTAGCAGAACACCCAAGAGGATCAAGAAAGAAGGCTTCAGCCAATGAAGAAGTTCGGATTTGCCACCATCGCCGCCACGGCATTCGCCGCCGCGCTCGTCGGACTGGCCGCGCCCGCTGAGGCCACCACCGTCGCTACGCCGGTCTCGGTTGGATACTCCACCGGCATCGACCATCACCAGTGGATCAACGACATCCAGCAGCAGGTGAAGGCGCCGCCCGCACCCATCGTGGGCAACGGCCGCTGATCAGGCAGCTACGACGGAGGGGCACCCGCTAGCGGGTGCCCCTTCTGCTATTCGGCCCCTGCTCGACGGCGTGCGGTTGCCTTGATGTCCTCCGGCAGTGCATCCGCCACCAGGATCTCTGGCAGCAGGTCCTTCTGCACCATGAGCGCCCGGTACACGAAGCCGATCGTGATGCCGTGCGGTGGCCGTTCGATCACTTCGACGGAATCCCCGCCGGAGACCGATCCCGGCTCGAGCACCCGCAGGTAGGCGCCCGGTGTGCCGCCGTGCGCGAATGTCCTTATCCAGCCGTCGATCCCGAGCCGGTTGGCAAAGGTCTTGCACGGTGTCCGGGGGCTGGTGACCTCCAGTAACACGCCGTCCGATCCGATGCGCCAGCGTTCACCGATCACCGCGCCGGTGACGTCGATGCCCGTCGTCGTGATGTTCTCGCCGAACATGCCGTTGGTGAGATCGCGGCCGAGTTGCGCTGCCCAGGCGTCGAGATCCTCGCGCGCATAGGCGTAGACGGCCTGGTCGTCACCACCGTGCAATTTGCGGTTGCCGATGACGTCGCCGACGATCCCACTGCCGAGACCCCGCCGCATCGGGCCAGGTGCCCGGACGGCGACCGGCCCGCTCGTCGGGCGCTTGTCGATTCCAGTCTTGGGTGCGGCACCGTCCGCGCCGAGCTGCGTGCGGTTGACCGTCAATACCGATGCCACGCGTCGAGAGTAGTTGGGGCGCGACGGATGCGCCGCCCTAGCCTGCGTTCTGCGCCGCCGCCGCGTCGCGCAGGATCTGTTGCAGACGATCCAGCGGATCGCCGACGCCGGGGTTGAGCCGCAGCCGGCTGTCCGGCAACGCTGGAGCCGACCCGGAAGCCGAGGACGGCGGTGGCGGCGGGGGCGGTGCGCCGGGCGGTGGCGGCGGGGGAGGAGGAGCCACCGACGCCGCGCCGATCTTGGCGGTGAGGCGGGCGACCGTCGCCTCCAGCACGGCACGACGGCCCGGGTCGGCGTCGGTGCTGCCCGTGAAGCAGCCGGCCGGAGCATCACCGACCGCGACCAACGCGCTGCGATACCACTCGACGGCCGACTTCCCGTCGAACGCCTCGGCCGCCCGGTCCCCAAGCGTCTCCTTGACCAGCTCGAGATTGACCCGCACCGAGCAAGAGTGTGCGCCCTCGGTGCGCGCGAGAGCCTGGGTGAACTGCCTGTCGGCCTCGTCGAGACGGTCGTCGAGGACGGCGAGAGTGCCTGCGGCGTAATGGGACTTGGCGGGCTCGACGATGTCGAGAACGCTGAGGGCTGCCACGTCACCGCGCAGTGCATCGGCGTTCCCTTCGGCGAAGTCACTGCCGGTCGAGCCGCCCGCGATGACGACGGTCCACAACTTCGCCAACGCGATGATCAGCACCACCGACACCGGCGCCGAGAACACCAGGAGTCGGGTGCGGAGCGATCCGGTTCGCCACCAACCTCTTTGGTTCATAGGACGACGTCCGCGTTCGACATCCGGGTTCGGCGGAACTCTCGCAGCACGTAGTAGAGCTCGACGAGCACCAGCGCCGCCGCGAGGGCAGCCGGCGCCCAGTAGAGCTCCGTCCGGTCGGGAACCTCGCCGGTGCGGATCGGGCCTGAGGCGCTGTCGGTGACGTCGGCGGGCAGCACCGAAGCCAGCCCGCTGATGCCGCCGCGCGACGAGTACGGCACGCCGATCTGCCCGGCGATGGCGCGCAGCGCGGACTCGCCAACCGCGGTGGTTCCATAGCCGAGCACCACCCCGCCGTCCACCGCCCCTTCTGGCAGGTTGAAGTCGCGTGGCGGAAGGGCGGCCTCGGGGGCGCCCGCCCCGAGATAGACGACCAGGTTCTTGGCCCGTGGATACTGCTGCATGGCACCGATCAACTGATAGCGCAACATGTTTCCGGCCGCGCCGGCGTTCGTCTCGGTCCCACCATCGGCGGCCGCAGCGTAGGGCGTCAGGGCGGACGCCACCGGTCGCAGGCTCCACGTGTCCGCGGACAGCGGCCAGTCCAGTGCGGCCCGGCTTGCGAAGGAGATGACGGCGACCCGGGCGTGGGGATAACGGTCGAGCACTGCGGCGACGTCGTCACGCGCGACCGCCATCCTGGATGAGCCGTTGGGTTGGTCCTGCACCTGCATGTCGGCGGAGCGGTCGATGATCACGAACACGTTGGATACCTCGGGGGCGGCGACGCGCGTGCTTGCCTGCTCCGCGGGGTCGAGAACGGGCCTGGTGGCTGCCGCGACGAGGAGCAGCGCCGCCAGCGTCACACCACTCCATCGCCACCGTGCGCTCCTGGTGCGGGCCGCCGATGCGAGCCGGCGCAGGGTGGCGATCCGGGCCACCAGGATGATGGCGGCGACCACAGCCAGGAGCAACGGCGGCAGGACGGGTTGGAAGGTCATCGTCGCTGCCCCATCATCGGAGCTGGACCATGGGCCAGCCGGCCAACGCCACGGCTGCCGCGAGTGCGATCAGTACTGGCACGTCGGGGGATTCGGGTGCGGCACCGCCGTCGGTGTCCTCGGTCAGCCTGGCCGCCGGAGGGTGGGCCCGAACGTCGTCGATGGCCGCGACGACGCTGGGGCCTGCGGGAAGCACGCGTCCACCGGTGTCGCCGGCGAGCGACGAGAGGGCGCCGGACTCCTTGCCGGTGACGACGGCGTTGACCTGCACGCTGCCCGCGACCGCAAGAGCTCTCAACCGATCGGCGGTGAACAGCGCCTGGCTGGTCTCGTCGGGCGGTGCTGCGTCGGGGCCGACGTAGATCAGCGAACGCCGTTGGGCCGCGGGTGAATCGACGCCTGGGAAGCCGGTGAGGCACAGCGTCAGTAGGTCGTCGACGTTTGGTGTGTAGTCCTCATAGGACACCGGGGCCGAGAAGGCCGCCACGTCGCCCCGTTGGTCGGCGGGCAGTCGGTAGTCCGACAACGTCTGCTTCGCGTATTGATAGTCCCGGGTCAGCGGGATCACCCGGCGGTTCGATGAGGTCAACCCGATGCGTTCGGTGCTGAAGGCGTCCACGCGGTCGGCGAAGTAGCCGAGCGCTGCAGCCACCGCTGGGTCGGATGCCGGCGAACCGGTGCACAGCATGATGTCCTCGGGGTCGCCAGCACCGGATTGGGCTGCCGTCGTTGGCAATCCGGTCGGACGGGCCGCGACGACGATCGCACCGGCGAACATCACGGCAAGCAGCACCATCGTGACGATGGCCGCCCGCGTGCGCGATCGCACCGCGCGGGCGTACTCCGGCAGCATGGTCAGCCGTCCGGCGTTGGCCAGCGGGCGTAGCTGTCGCCGTTCGGCAGCCATCGGCCGGAGCAGGACCGCGACGATGCAGGCCGCGAGCGCGACGCAGCCTGCGATGACGACCGGCATCCACGTCAGGCCCATGACCGGATCAACTCCTCGGCGTCCCGGCTGACCCGAACCATGTCCAACTGCGATTCGTCGTTGAACCGGACGTCGATCAGGTTCGCCAAAAGCGGTGCTGCTAGCGCGATCTCACTGTTGGCGATCTCCTCGATCTGCATGTACTCCGCACGCACGCCCGTCACCTGGTGAAGGAAGCGACGCAGTTCGCGACTGACCGCCTCCCCGGCGGGCTCGGCAGCCAGCTCGCCTGCGCGGTGGCGATCCCCGATGGCACGCACGGCGCGCGCGAAGCGGTACCGAATCATTCGGTCGCGCGCCACGCCGACCAGGGGAAGGGTGCGCAGCCTTCGGCGCGGCATTGTGAACAGGACGACCCCGGCGTACCAGGCGACCAAGAGAACCGACATCACCACGGCGAGCCAGAACCACCAGGGCGAGTACGGCGTCGGACCGATGACGTGCTGTAACAGATCATCCGGCACGGGCATACACCTCGGTCATCGCGGTCAGCTGAGTCCGGATGGCGGCACTGCTCCGAATCACGGCGTGCGGGATGCCGTGGCTGACCATGAACTCCGAGAGACGTTCGCGCCGTGCGGCTTCGGCCCGACGATACGCGTCGACCACCCGCGAACCGAGTGCCGAACCGCCGAAGACGAAACCACCGTCGCCGACGTCGAATCCGTCGGATTCTTCCTCGGTCGACCCGATGGCTGGCATGTCCGCCACCATCGCCCACATCACGTCGTGCCTGGCGGTGAGCCGGGTGAGCACGCCTTCCAGGCGGGGGTCGACGTCGGGTTCGTCCGACACCACGAAGAGCAATAGCGGTCGGCGTTGATGTCGTGCCACCCAATCGAGCTGGGTCAGTAGGTGACTGGGCGCGGGCGTGGAGCTGGCGTGGTGATGGAATCGGTGCAAGATGTGCTCGACGTGCGTCTCGCCGCGCCGCAACCGGATGTCAACGGAGCCGCGGGCGTCGCCGAACACCATGCCGATCTCGTCGGACCGCCGCAGGGTGATGAGCCCCATCGCGCCGATGACGTTGGCCGCGACGTCCCGCTTGACCTCACCCGAGGGCGCCGTCGCCATCATGTTCCTGCCCGCGTCGGCCACCACCATGATCTTGTGATGCCGCTCGGTCACGAAGCGCTTGATCAGTACGGCACCGGAGCGGGCCGAGGCCTTCCAGTCGATGTCGCGGACGTCGTCGCCCTGCACGTACGGCCTCAGGTCGTCGAATTCGAGGCTGCGGGTGTGCACCAGCGCGTAGCGGCCACCCTCGAGGAGGCCGTTGCCGTCCCGCCCGAAGTGCGCCCTCGCGCGGTCGAGATGGGTTCCCACCTATCGGTCCGTCCGGCGGCTCACGGCACCCGCACCGCCTGAAGTACCGCGTCGACCACCACGTCCGGCGTGACGCGGGCGCTGGCCGCCTCGAAACCGAGGATCAGACGGTGCCGCAGTACGCGGTGGGCCAGCTGGGCCACGTCGTCCGGCACCACATGCGTACGACCGTGCAGGATGGCAAGGGCGCGCGCCGTCCGGCAGAACGCGATGGTGGCCCGCGGACTGGCGCCGTACTCGATCAGTCGTGCGATCCCGGGCGACAGGTGTGTCGCGGGTTCGCGCGTGACGCCGACCAGATGGCTGGCGTACCGAATCAGCGTTCGGTCCATGTGCACCGAAGCCACCAACTGCTGTACGCGCCGCACGTCGTCGACGCTCACCACCGGTGCGGTGCGGTGGTCCTTCTCATAGAGGCCCGAGTCCATTCGGGCGATGACCTCCACCTCGTCCTCGACGGACGGATAGTGGACGACTTCCTTGAGCATGAATCGATCCGTCTGGGCTTCGGACAGCGGATACGTGCCCTCCTGATCCACCGGGTTCTGCGTCGCGATCACCAGAAACGGGTCGGGGATCGGGTAGACCACCCCCGCGATCGTGGTCTGGCGCTCCTCCATCGCCTCCAACATCGCGCTCTGCGTCTTCGCGCTGGAGCGGTTGATCTCGTCGAGCAACACGATGTTGGCGTGCACGGGACCCAATCGGGTGGCGAACGAATTGGTCGCCGCCTCATAGATCTGGGTGCCGACGATGTCACTGGGCAACAGGTCGGGCGTGCACTGAATCCGCTTGAACTCGCCCCCCACCGACTCGGCGACCACCCGTGCGGCGGTCGTCTTGGCTAGGCCGGGAACGCTCTCGACGAGCAGGTGACCGCCCGCCAACAGGGCGATCAGCATGGACTCGCGCAGGTGGTGCTGCCCGACGATCTTCGCCGAGAATGCGCCGGCCACCGCGCTGACGGTGCGCTGGGCCTCCGCCAAGGCGGACTGGTCTAGCTGCGATGGTGCTGCCGGCATGGGTCCTTCCAGAGGTGGGGTCAACGTCTGTGGATACCCGCGGCGAACGAATTCACGCTCCGCGCCCGTCACTCCCGTCGCCCGACCTCGGCCGCTCCCGTAGGTTCGGTGACGTCATGCTGGGTTTTCTGCTGCCGCTCCTGGGCTTCGCGCTGCTGGACTCGCTGAACGTCCTGAACCTGGGAGTGACGTCGGCAGTCGTGTACGACAGCAGGCTGAGCCGCAGGTCAGCGCTGCCCGGCGGGGTGAGCTTCGTCAGCGGCGTATTGGTGGCGACGACGACGTTCGGTCTGCTCACCGTGCTCGGGATCAGCTTCCTGACCGAACGCGTGGAGTTCGACATCACCCCGACCGTCCGCTACTGGGGTCAACTGGTACTCGGTCTGGTCCTCATCGCCGTGGCGAGTATCTCGAGCTCGGCTCGTCCCGCGCCGCCCGTCTGGGCGCTGAATCTGGCGCGCCGCAACCCGTGGCTGTTCGCGATCGTCGGGATCGTCATCGGCGTCGGGCAGGCCGTGACGTCCGTGCCCTACCTGACGACGCTGACGATGATCTCCGCGCGCAACCCGCTCCCGACGCTGTGGCCGCTGATCGTGCTCGGCTACTGCGCGCTGGCACTGGTGCCGTCGATGTCGGTGTTGACTCTGTCAGCGCAACGGACGATCTGGGCTAGACGCTTGCAGGGCAACATCATTCGGGTGACGACGCGCTACGGGCCGAGCACCGTGCGAATCCTGCTCCTTGGCGCTGGGGTGGTGCTCGTCATCGGCGCGCTGTTGAACTACCGGGCGCTGTGGTGACTTCGGCGCGTGTTCATGGTCCGCCAATTCTGCGCGAGGGCAGTTATTTCGACCTTGCATTCAAGCGGTCGCTGCAACGAATGCGGACGGGTCTGAGAGTAGTCGGTCGAGTTCTTCGGCGGGGGTGCGGAAGCCGAGGCGTTTGCGGGGTCGGGCGTTGAGTTCGGCGGCGACTTGGTC
>NZ_JAVRQA010000481.1:0-22520 GCF_032161845.1 Mycobacterium sp. | reverse complement strand
GTACTGACCGGTCACGACGGGTGGCTGCCCCTCGCGAGCCGCACAGATCTTGGTGGCGACGTCCATGATCGAGATGGGCCGCCCCGAACACACGTTCAATGCGGAGAAGCCGACCAGCCCGTCCCCGGCAGCAGAGACCGCCGCGGCGTTGACGGCGGCCACGTCGTCGACGTGGACGAAGTCCCGCATCTGACCACCGTCCTCGAAAACCCTTGGAGGTTCTCCGCTTTCGATGGCCGACCGGAAGATCGCCGCCACCCCGGAGTAGGGGGTGTCGCGCGGCATCATCGGGCCGTACACGTTGTGGTAGCGCAGCGCGATGACGGAGCCGCCGACGGCGTCACTCCAAGCCAGCGCATAGTGCTCCTGGGCGGTCTTGCTCGCGGCGTAGAGGCTGCGCGGCCGCAGTGGGGCGTCCTCCCCCACCAGCCGCCAGCGCAATTCCTCGCCGCCGATCGGGCAGCGATGCTCGAAGATGCCCGCGTTCAGATCCGCGGGCGTGCGAGGCAGCGGGTCGACGGTGCCGTGCTCGGGACATTCGTAGCCGCCCTGGCCGTAGACCACCATCGACGATGCCAGCACCAGCCGGTGGCAGCCCGCGGCGAACATCTCGGCGAGCAGCACGGTCGTTCCATAGTCGTTGTGGCTGCCGTAATTCGGCGCATCGGAGGCGTCCACTCCGGCGCCGACGACGGCCGCCTGATGGCACACCACGTCGACCCCCGGCAACAGCGACGCGATTGCGGACGCATCCCGGACGTCGACCTCGAGCACGCCCTCGGGCGGCGTGATGGCGCTCCCGTGTGCGGCGGCCAGCATCGCGTCGACCGCGACGACGTCGTGGCCGTCCGCGGTCAGCGCCGCGCACACCCTCGAGCCGATGAAACCCGCCGCACCCGTGACCAGAACCTTCACGGCAGGTCGATCGGCAGTGTGACGCCCTCGTGCGGCAGGCAATGCGTACACGTGCGGACCTGCTCGACGGCACCGATGGCCTCGTGCACCAGCTTCTTGAACGGCACCATGTTCTTCTCGAACTCGGCGAACACGTCCACTGCCGTCACACCGGCGCCCGACTCGATGCCTGCATCCAGATCAGTCACCAAAGCGATTGCTGCATAACACATCTCGAGTTCACGGGCGAGCGCTGCCTCCGGATATCCGGTCATGTTGACCAGCGTGAAACCCTGCGAGGCGAACCAGCGACTCTCCGCGCGCGTCGAGAACCGCGGCCCCTGGATCACCACCATGGTGCCGCCGTCGACCACACCTGGCAGGCCGGTGGCGTTGGCACGCAGCGTCGGGCAGTACGGATCGGCGAAGCCGACGTGGATGCCGCCGGAGTCGAAGAACGTGTCCGCGCGAGCGCTGGTGCGGTCGACGAGCTGATCGGGCACCACCATCGAGCCCGGACCGAGGTCGGGGGTCAGGCTGCCCACCGCGCACGGGGCGAAGATCCGCCGCACGCCGAGCGCGCGCAGCGCCCACATGTTCGCGCGGTACGGCACGGTGTGCGGGGAGAACTCGTGGTTGGCGCCGTGCCGCGGCAGGAACGCGACCTCGTGTTCACCGACCGCGCCGACGGTGATGGCGCCGCTCGGTGCGCCATACGGGGTGTCGACGCTGATGCTCCGGGCATCCGGGCCGAAGAACGTATAGAAGCCGCTGCCTCCGATGACTCCGAGCATGGCCCCATTCTCGCCCATCTCACCGGCGACCAGCGCACGGCGGTGCAGGGCGGCCACCCCCGTTTGCTCGGCACGGATTTTGGCTACCCCGATACCGGCAATAACCGACCAAGTAGGCGGGGGACATGCTCCAGGATGCGATCACCCGGGCCACGGCGATCTTGACCACGCGTCACGACGTCGAGTTCGAGGCCGCTCATTCCCTGCTGACCCGCCTGGCCAGCCTTTACGAGCAGTCGACGACCGAGGCAGCCGTCGCGGTCATCACTGCGGCCGCGCGTGACCCGGTGCCCGTCCGGCCCGAGCGTCGCCACCTCGACGGCACGGCCGAGGCCCTGTCGCTCGACGACCTCCAGCTTGGCGCCGCGAATCTGGTCCGCGACCTTCCCCATCTCGCGCCTGCCGACATGCTGTTCGCCGTAGATGAACTCGTCGCCGCCGCGGCCCGTCACGTGCCAGGCGCCAGGTACGCCGGCATCACCGCGCTGCACCGGCACCGTCACGTCGACACCCCCAGCGCCACCGGGCGCTATCCGGCCTTTCTCGACGCCGTGCAGGATCGTCACCACCAAGGCCCCTGCCTGGAGGCCATCCGGCTTCATCGCACCGTGCAAGTCGACGACCTGAACACCGAGCGGCGTTGGCCGGACTATCGACGAGAAGCGTTGACCCATACGCCGATTCGATCAGTGCTTTCCGTCCCGATGGCCAGCAGTCGCACGCAGACCAGCAGCGCACTGAACTTCTACGCCGAAGAGCCCGATGCCTTCGCCGGCCACCCGACGGACGGCGCAGCGGCCTTCGCCAGCTATACCGCCCTGGCCTGGACGATCCTGTGCCAAGACGCCCAGTTCCGGCGCGCCCTGGCTTCCCGCGACGTCATCGGTCAGGCCAAGGGCATGTTGATGGAGCGATACGACGTCGACGCCGAAAGCGCCTTCAGTTTGCTCACGAAACTGTCGCAGGACTCGAACGTCCCACTCGTCGAGGTCGCGCGCCGCCTCGTCGGCGCCGAGAAGCACAGGCCTTGCGGCCCGCCCGAAGACTCCGTCCGAGCCTGCTGACCCAGCGTTCACAGCTGGTTGTGCTTGACTCACCGCGATGGGACTCCCAGATGCCCCGATCGGCCTGCGGATCGCGATTGCCGTACCGCTCGGCGTCGCCGCAGGCATCGCGGTCGGCGTCACCGCGGGCTGGCCCTATTCGCCACCTGCCGGCTGGATCGTCGCCGCCCTGACCTACCTGACGTGGACCTGGCTCATCGTCGGGCGCCTCGACGCCGTCGCCACCAAGGCACACGCCACCAAGTATCGCGACGATGACTCCACCCCGTGGATCCTCGACCTCGCCGTCCTGATCGCCAGCGTCGCCAGCCTCGGTGGCGTCGGCTATCTGCTCGTCGCCGGCGCGACGGGCGGTGACGTGGCCGCCGCCGTCGTCGGGACACTGAGCGTCGTCGCGGCGTGGGTCACCGTGCACACCATCTACATGCTCAGATACGCCCGGCTGTATTACGGCGGAGCCGACGACGGCGGCATCGACTTCCACGACGAGGGCTACCGGCCCGACTATGGCGACTTCGCGTATCTGGCGTTCACGCTGGGCATGACCTACCAGGTCTCGGACACCGACCTGACCACCCGGCCGGTGCGGATGACGGCGCTCCGCCACGCCCTGCTGTCGTTTCTGCTGGGCGCGATCATCCTCGCCATCACCATCAACCTGGTGGCCAGCCTGCTCGGCGTCGGTCACTGAGGGCGCCCGTGCGACGATGACCGGCGTGGCAACATTCGCGCAGTGGATCGAGGGCGCCCGTCCCCGGACGTTGCCCAACGCCATCGCCCCGGTGATCGCAGGCACCGGCGCGGCCGCCTGGCTCGGTGACGCCGTGTGGTGGAAGGCTCTGCTCGCATTGATCGTGTCGCTGGCCCTGATCGTCGGCGTCAACTTCGCCAACGACTACTCCGACGGCATCCGCGGCACCGACGACGTACGGGCAGGACCGCTGCGGCTCGTCGGATCCCGACTGGCCTCACCGCGCGCCGTGGCGACCGCGGCGGCGCTCAGCCTCGGGGTGGGTGCCGTGGCGGGCCTGGCGCTCGCGATCCTCAGCCAGCCGTGGCTGATCGCCGTCGGCGCGGCGTGCATCGCGGGCGCGTGGTTGTACACCGGCGGCTCGAAGCCCTACGGATACATCGGCCTCGGCGAAGTCGCGGTGTTCGTGTTCTTCGGGCTCGTCGCCGTGCTCGGCACGCAGTACACGCAAGCGCTGCGAGTGGACTGGGTCGGTGCCGCGCTCGCGGTCGCGACGGGCGCCTTGTCGTCAGCGGTGCTGGTGGCCAACAACCTTCGCGACATCCCGACGGACGAGCAATCGGGCAAGATCACGTTGGCGGTGCGGCTCGGCGACGGTCGTACCCGCGTGCTGTTCCAGGTACTGGTGGCGCTGGCGTTCGTGCTGACCGTGGTCCTGGCGCTCGCGACGCCGTGGTGTGTGGCCGGACTGGTGGCGTCACCGCTGGCGGTGCGGGCCGCGTCACCCGTGCGCGCCGGCCTCGGCGGCAAGGACCTCATCCCCGTACTGCGCGACACCGGGCTGACGATGTTGATCTGGTCGATCGCCGTGGCGGCGGCGCTGGCGTTCGGCTGATCGCCAGTCGAGCGTGCGGTGAGGGCGGTCCACATCGGCGTGTCGTCACCCTCACCGCACACTCGACGGACAGTGGCATCCTGACGGGGTGGGCATCGTGTTTCGGTTGGCGGAGCTGCTGCTGCTCCTGGTGCCGGTGGTCGGCGTCGTCATCGCCGGAGTCAACGTGTGGCAGCGGGTACAGCGGTCGTCGGCACCGCAAGAGGCCGACCCGTCACGACCGACGTCGACGAACCCCGCCGCGCTGTGGCGCATCATCACCCGCACCCTCGATGAGCACGCCAGGACCGACACCCGTTGGATGGAGTACGAACTCGACGCCGAGAAGCTGCTCGACTTCCCGTTGATGACCGACATGCGGGCACCGCTGACGACCGCCTTTCACAAGGCGAAGTTGCGCGCGGACCTGCTGCGCCCCGCCAAGGCCGAAGACCTATTCGACGACCGCGTGGCGGCCGCCCAGTACCTCGCGGCGGTCGAGGACTACACGACGGCCTTCGACGCGGCCGAGACCGAGGCGATCCGCAGGCGCCGCAGCGACTTCTCGGCGGAGGATCAGCAGCGAATCGCCCGCGCCCGCAGCCTGCTTAGCGTGGCGGCGGACCCCAGCGCGACGCAGAACGAACGCGAACAGGCCTACACCCTGGCGGGCAAGGAACTCGACGGTCTCGTCGTCTTGCCTGCCACGACGCGGGAGGGCATCGAGCGCGGCATCGCCGGGCAGCTCGACGGTTGAGCCAGCAGCGGGCTACCCCGCCAAGGCGTCGAGCAGCTGCTGCAGGTCGTCCTCGGTGTTGTACAGATGAAAGCCGACCCGCACCGCGCCAGCCCGCACCGACGCCCGGATCCCCGCCCGCTTGAGCTTCTCCGCGGCATCCGCGAACGGCAGTGACACGATCGCAGAATTCAGGTGCGGCAGCTCGAATTCCGCGCGCAATCGGGTGGCCAAACCCAGGCAGTGCGCCTCGACGGCCCCGCGGTCGAGCGCGGCCAGCCACGGCATCGTCAGTCCCGCGCCGAACGCGCCGAACCACGCGGGCGACGTGTCGAACCGGCGGCCGTCGTCGGCCAGCCGCAGCGGCAGCCCATAGATCGACGACCACGGCTCCGCACCGGCGTACCAGTTGGCGAGGTGTGGTGTCATGAACTGAGAAACCCTGTCGCTCAACGACATCCAGGCAGTTCCTCGCGGAGCGAGCAGCCATTTGTAGACCGCCGCGGCCGTGACGTCGACCCAACCCAGATCGAGTGCCTTCCAGCCGACCGCCTGCGTCACGTCGACGACGGTGATGGTGCCGGCACCCGCCAGCGCGGTGCGCAACCCCTCGACGTCGAGCAGGTCGCCGTTGGCGGACTGCACCAGGCTCGCCGTCACGACGTCGTAAGCCGCAGCCGAGGCGATCAACTCCTCGCCCGTCATCTCGGTGACGGTCACCCCGCGGGCCGCCTGAGCAGCAAACGGAAAGGTGGTGCTGGTGAACTCGCCTGCCAGAGTCGCGACCCGGCTGCCGTCGGGGATGGCCGCAGCGACCAACCCGAGCAGAGCCGAGACGCTGCCACCCATCGTCACCGACTCGACGGTCGCGCCGACTAGGTCGGCATAGGCAGCCCGCGCGCGACGCACCGATTCGTCGAACGACGGCACGTCCATGGTGCCCGCCTGCCATTCGCCGACGCGCGCATTCAGACCGTCGATCAGGAACGATGGCGGCAGCCCGTAGGTCGGCGAGTTGAGAAACCCTGCGGCGCCGACGAATTCCGCCCCGAACGCCACCCGTGGCGCAGTCGTCATACTTTCGTCACTAGGCGGGTGGTTCGTCGCCGCGCAGGCGGGACTGCAGTTGTTCGCGGTCGCGGCGCCGGCGGTCGTCGAACACGGCCATGCTGGCGGTGGCACGGTGGCGCAGCGGGGCGAACAGCCAGATGCCCAGCGGAAGGGCCAACACGATCGCGAAGAGCAACGGCACCACGATCGGAAATTCGCGGATGCCGAGCAGGTGCCCACCGAGATAGATCGCCACGGTGAGCACGCCGACCAGCAGCAGGCGAGCAATCGTGTAGATCAGAACGTCGACCACCATCCGCGCACCGGGCCGAGTCGTCGCTTCACCGGTCCCATCGCTCCTGCCCTCCGACACCGAATCCCCGGTCGCTTCGCTCCTGCCCTCCGAACCAGTCACGGGCCCGAGCCTACCGACGGCGCGTATATTTACTAGAAGGAGGTTTTTGTGCTGCAGTTCGTTCTCCTCGTCGTCATCTTGGCGGGTCTGGCCTACGGGGCTTGGCGCCTGGTGCGCGCCGCCGCCAATCGGCCGAGAACCAGGACCATCGGGCCGGATGACGACCCCGAGTTCCTCAACCGGCTCAACCACGGCAAGGACCCGCGCTGAGTTCCTTCTAGCGGGCGCCGGGGAATCCGCTTGCGACCACGGCCGCCAATTCCGTCAGGGCGTCGCGGGTCTCCACCTTCAACCGATCGAGGCTGATCTCCGCGCCTTCCTCGAGGTGCGGATCGAACGGCACCTGCAGCACCGCCTTGCACCTGCGGGCGAAGTGGTCCACGACCTTCTTCTGATCGACGCGCGAACCGCCTCGACCCGACTGCGGCCGCACCGCGTTGATCACCGCGACCGAGTTGGCCACCAGTTGCTGGTAGCCGTGGGCGTCCAGCCAGTCCAACGTCGCGGAGGCACTCCGGGCACCATCGACCGAACCGGAGCTGACGACGATCAATACGTCGGCGTTGTTCAGCACGGCCGACATCGCCGAGTGCAGCATGCCCGTCCCGCAGTCGGTGAGCACCAGGCTGTAGAAGCGCTCGAGCACCTCGAGCGTCCGCTGGTAGTCGTCGCTGCTGAACGCCTCCGACACGGCCGGATCACTCTCCGAGGCAAGCACTTCCAGCCGGCTAGGGCCCTGCGACGTGTAAGAGCGGACGTCGCCGTAGCTACTGATGCCCTCGGCGTCGCGCAGCAGGTGACGCACCGTCGACGGTGTTTCGAGCGGCACCTTCTGGCTCAGCGTGCCACGGTCGGGGTTGGCGTCGACGGCGATGACGCGGTCGCCGCGCGCAGAGGCGAACGTCGCTCCGAGGGTCGCGGTGATCGTGGTCTTGCCGACGCCACCCTTCAGTGACAGCAACGCGATTCGGTAGCACCCACGAAGGGGCCGACCGGCCTGCGCGGTGAGCTCGTTGCGGCGCATTACCTTGCGTCCCTCACCGAGATTAACCAGGGTGAACGAACCCAGGTACACCCAGCGCCGCCAGCCCGCACTCGGCTTGCGCTTGGGCTGACCCAGCAGCGCGACGGTCGACAGATCCAAGTACGGCGACCGGGCCTCGGGTTCGGGCGGCGGTGCCGGCAGTTTCACGACGGGCATGCCGTGAGGCGGTGTCGGCGCCGTCCACTCCGGAGGTATCGCCTGCGAAGGATCGGAGAAGCGCTGCTGCGAGCGGAACCCCGGTGGTTGCTCAGGTAGGCGGGGAGGCCCCCCTCGAGAATCCAATCTCAGCCCACCCCCGCGTAGGAGTGCAGCCCGGTCACGACCAGGTTGATGAAGAACAGGTTGAACACCATCGCGACGAACCCGACGACGTTGATCCACGCGGCCTTGCGGTCCCGCCAGCCCGCCGTCGAGCGGGCATGCAGGTAGGCGGCGTAAACGACCCAGGCGATGAACGCGACGGTTTCCTTGGGGTCCCAGCCCCAGTAACGGCCCCACGCCTCCTCGGCCCAGATGGCGCCGAAGATCACGCCGAAACCGAAGATCGGGAACGCGAAGATGGTCGTGCGGTACGCGATCCGGTCCAGCGTCTGCGCGTCGGGCAGGCGCGCGATGACCGCGGCCAGCCTGCCGTCCCGGCCGGGGTCACCCAGCGGCGACATCTTGAGCAGGAACAGCATGCTGGCCACGCCCGCGACCAGGAATACCCCGGAGCCGAGGCTGACCACCGACACGTGGATCGGCAACCAGTAGGACTGCAGGGCCGGCATCACCGGAGCGGCATTGGAGTACAGCCACTTGCCCGACACTGCCAGCAGGATCAACACCGGAAGCAGCACGAACGCCCACAGCGCGCGGTACTTCGGGCGACGCAGCGTGATGGCCGCCGCGACCAGGCCGCTGAAGCAGGTCAGGTTGATGAACTCGTACATGTTGCCCCACGGCACGCGTGAGGTCGCCAGGCCGCGCAGCACGATGCAGACCAACAGCATCGCCGTGCCGAGGTACACCAGCGCAAGGCCGGCCCGACCGATCCGCTCGTCGACCAGACGCCTCGGGGCGGCGTCGACGACGACCCCTGGCCTGGCGCTGTCGGCGGCGACGCCTGCGGTCACCAGCTCGCGGGCGTCCGCCTTGCGGCTGCCGCTGTACGCGAGCTCGACGGCGAGCAGCAGAAGGGCGATGACCAACACCACGATCGTCGACGTGAAGGCCAGGTCCGAATAGCGGGCGAGCCCGATGTCGATGTGCGGGTTCATGCGCGTTGTCTCCCGTCTTCTTCCGCCGAGGGCACCAGCCGCGCGGTCAGCTTCTCGAACTCGTCGCCCCACCCGGAGTTGTCGGTGCGTGCGAGGCCGCCAAGCTCGACGCTTACGGTACCCGGCGACGCCGGTGACACCCGAACCCAGACGCGACGACGGCGCACCACCAGCGACACCAGCAGCCCGGCCATCATCGCCATCGCCGACACCAGCACCCAGATCTGCGCCGGGTCGTGGGACACCTGCACGTTGATGAATGGCACCGCCCCGTCGAACGCGACGACGGTGCCGTCGTTCAGCCGGGACGACTCCCCCGCCTTCAGGTTCACCCGGGCCTGCTTGTTGAGTCGCTTCTGTTCGATGAGGCTGGGGTCGAGGGTGAAGAGCGACTGTGGCCGCCCGGTGTCCAGACCCGTGTCACCGCGATAGATGTCGATGGCGACGGCCGGATCGTTCAGCGCGGGGAAGCTCGATGACAGCAGCTTGCCGTCGAGTTGTTCGGTCGGCGCGAACAACCCCTGGATCGCGATCTGGTTCTTGCGCCGTTCACCGGCGTTCGGATATGTGCCGCCGGGCGGGTCGACGCGGATGACCCCCGACGACAGCATGGTGATCGGATCGTCGGGTCGCCACTGCACGGTCTGGGTGCGCTTCTTCCCGTCGGGGAAGGTGACCGTGAACGTCGGCGCGTAGCCGTGACCCTGCAGGTACAGCCGGTCACCGCCGAGGCGCAGCGGATGGTTGACCTCGAGCCGGTAGGGCCGCCACGTGTCAGTGTCGAGGTCGTCACCGGCCTGATACTCGACGTTGGCCGCGAAGCTCAGCGCCTGCCCACTCGGCAGGTAGTTGGCGTCGAAGTCGTTGACCCGCAGGCAGACCGGATGCAGCGAGGTGCCGTCGACGGTGTTGCCCGCCCGGAACGAGTCGAACGCGGCAGGAGACGCCGAGCAGAATCCCGGCCCACCGTTGGCGACGACGATGACGTTGCCCTCATAGCCGAACAGCTTGCCCGCGGCCACTGCGACCAGGAGGGCGAGCAGCGAGAAGTGAAAGACGATGTTGCCGAACTCCCGGAAATAGCCCTTCTCCGCAGATATTTCGATGGCATCGCCATCGCGGCGACTGGTGCGACGCCAACCCTTGAGGCGCCGCTCGACGTCGGCGGCGACGGTCTCGGTCTCGCCCGCAGCGTCGATCGTCTGGTGCTTGGGCAACCTGGCGAGGTTCCGCGGCGCGGCGACGGGCAGCGCGCGCATGCTGCGGACGTGCTCGGCCAACCGCGGCGTGAGGCAACCCACCAGTGAGATGAACAGCAGCGCGTAGATCGACGTGAACCAGAAACTGGAGAACACGTCGAACATCTGCAGCCGATCCAGCCACGGCCCGATCAGCGGGTGCTGGGCGAGGTACTCGTCGACCTTGCCCGCGTTGAGGCTGCGCTGCGGCACCAGCGCGCCGGGGATCGCGCCGAGGGCCAGCAGGAACAGCAGCACCAGCGCCGTTCCCATCGAGGTCAGGGTGCGCCAGGTGTTCCTGGCATACGCCGCAAGGCGTTTCATCAGTCTCATATCGGCAACCGGATGTCGCTGACGAACGCGTCCCGCACCCAGGAGATGAAGTCGGCCCACAGTCCGGTCACCAGGGCGGTGCCGACCAGGATCAACAACACACCACCGAAGATCTGGATGCCCCTGGTGTGGCGGCGCAGCCAACCCAGCCCCCGAACCGCCCAGGCGGATCCAAAGGCCAACAGCAGGAACGGGATTCCCAGACCCAGACAGTACGCAACGACGAGGACCGCACCGCGCGCGACGCCCGCGCCATCGGTGGCCGACGCGACGGCGATCACCGCGGTCAGCGTCGGGCCAAGACACGGCGTCCAGCCGAGGGCGAAGACCGCGCCGAGAAGTGGCGCACCGCCGATCGTGGACAACAGCTTGGGCGTGAACCTTGCCTCTCGCTGTAGCGCGGGGATGAACCCGACGAACACCAGCCCCATCACGATCGTGACGACACCGCCGATGCGTTGCAGCAGAAGCTGATTGATCAACAGCGTGGTGGTCAGCCCGAGCACCGCGACGGTTCCCAGCACGAATACCACGGTGAACCCGGCTACGAACAGGGCGGCGGCACCCACCACCCGCAGCCGACCGGTCCTGACCGACACGGCGGACGCGTCCCCGTCGTTCACCCCGACGATCGCTGCGAGGTAGGACAGGTAGCCGGGCACCAATGGCACCACGCACGGTGACGCGAACGAGACGAACCCGGCCAGCACGCTGACCAAGACCGCGAGAACCAGCGGACCGGCCGACATCAACGTGCCGACCTGGTCGATGCTCACCGCGAGGTACGTCACTTCACTGGTCACTTCTCGGCTGCCAGCCTTTGCACGACGGGCAGCAGGTCCTCGGCGAGCAGCTCGCGCAGGAACACCGCCGCGACCCGGTGCTGGCGGTCGAGCACGACGGTCGACGGGATCACGGTGGTCGGATACCTGCCACCGAACGCGATCATGGTGCGCATGGCAGGGTCGTAGATCGACGGGTACGTGACCTTTCGGTCGGTAACGAAATCGACTGCGGCGTCCCGATTGTTGTCGCGTACGTCGATGCCGAGAAAAGCGACACCGTCGGCGCGGGTGGCGTCGTAAACCTTCTCGAGTTCGGGGATCTCCGAGCGGCACGGCCCGCACCACTGTCCCCAGACGTTGATCACGACGACCTTGCCCGCGAAGTCGTTGCCATTCCCCGTCGCTTCGCTCGCGCCGCCCAGGGAGATCGTCTTCGTCGGATCCGTCAACTCGGGGCCGCTGATCTTGCCTGGGCGACTTCGACTCTCGGGCGGGTCGTACAGGATGTCGGTCTTGCCGCCCGGCGCCACGAACTCGAAGGTGCCGCCCTGGGCGACGGCGTCGTCACCGGTCGCGCATCCAGTCAGCAGCACCGCCATCGAAACAAGACAGGCCACCAGAGAAGCCACCAGCGGTCTCACTGGCCAGCCAGCTCCGCATAACTCCAGCCGACCAACGCCTCGTCGTGGAAGTAGAAGGACGTCAGGGACGCGTGGTTGCACATCCGGTTCGCCGCGGTCGGTAGGTGGTGCAGGGTGTGGCCGGTCAACGAGCGCCGCAGGGTCGCGGTCGGCAGTTGGTGGCTGACGCAGACCGCCTCGTGGCCGGTGGCCTTGTCCCTGGCCCGATAGAGCGCGGTCTGCATGCGCTCGGCGATGTGCTCGTACGGTTCCCCCCACGATGGCTGGCGGGGGTTGCGCAGGTACCACCAGTTGCGGGGGTTGCGCAGGGCGCCGTCGCCAGGGGACACCCGCTCGCCCTCGAAGACGTTCAATGACTCGATGAGGTCGTCGTCGGTGTCGATCGCCAGGCCGTGCGTCGCGGCGATGGGTCCCGCGGTCTCCTGGGCCCGTTCCAGCGGGGACGCGACGACGTAGGTGATGTCGTGGCCGGCCAGCCAGTCGGCCACCCGCGCGGCCTGGGCGCGGCCCTTGTCGGACAGGTGGAAGTCGGGCAGTCGACCGTAGAGGATCTTGTCCGGGTTGTGCACTTCTCCGTGGCGCATCACGTGCACGATCGTTTTGTCGGTCATGCGGGCCTGCCTGCTTCGGCGGCGGCACGGGCGGCGGCGGGCAGGGCCGCGGCGATGCGTTCGAAGGCATCGTCGTCGAGCGCCGTCGAGACGAACCACGCCTCGAAGGCACTGCAGGGCGGGTAGACGCCCGCGTCGAGCAGCGCGTGAAAGAACGGCGGGAAGCGCCAGGTCTCGGTCGCCTTGGCGGCGGCGAAGTCGACGACGGGCCCGTCGGTGAAGAAGACGCTGAGCATGTTCCCCGCTCGCGAAATTCGATGTGTCACAGAGGCTTCGGTCAGGGCATCGGTCAGCAGGCCGGCCAGCCGGTCGGCGTTTGCGTCCAGAGTCGCGTAGACGGCGGCGTCGGCGGCGCGCAACGTGGCGAGCCCCGCCGCCATCGCGACCGGGTTGCCCGACAGCGTGCCCGCTTGATAGACGGGTCCGAGCGGCGCCAGTCGCTCCATCACCTCCGCGCGACCACCGAATGCCGCTGCGGGCAGGCCGCCGCTCATTACCTTGCCGAAGGCGAAGAGATCCGCATCGACGGGATCGACTCCGTACCAACCGGATCGGCTCACCCGGAAGCCCGTCATCACCTCGTCGAGAATGAGGAGCGCCCCGTGCTCGGCAGTGACGCGGCGCAACGCAGCGTTGAAGCCAGGAAGCGGGGCCACCGTGCCCATGTTGCCCGCCGCGGCTTCGGTGATGACGCAGGCGATGTCATCACCGAACTCGGCGAAGGTGCTTTCGACGGCGCCGATGTCGTTGTAGGGCAACACGATCGTGTCGGCGGTTGCCGCGCCGGTGACGCCAGGCGAGGATGGCAGACCGAGCGTTGCCACCCCCGAGCCCGCGTCGGCCAGCAACGCGTCACTGTGGCCGTGGTAGCAGCCGGCGAACTTGATGATCTTCGAGCGCCCCGTGAAGCCCCTGGCGAGCCGGATCGCGCTCATGGTGGCCTCGGTGCCGGAGTTGACCAGTCGGATCTTCTCGACGGCGGCGACACGGCCCACGATCTCCCGCGCCAGTTCGCTCTCCGAGGGTGTCGGCGCCCCGAAGCTCAGCCCGTCGGCGGCCGCCCGCTGGACCGCCTCCACGACGGCGGGATGCGCGTGGCCGAGAATCATCGGCCCCCACGAGCACACCAGGTCGACGTAGCGGTTGTCGTCGGCGTCGGTGAGCCAGCAGCCGGCGGCCGACGTGATGAACCGCGGCGTCCCGCCCACCGAGTTGAAGGCACGGACCGGCGAGTTCACCCCGCCGGGAATGACGGCGGACGCCTCGGCGAAGAGCCGTGCCGAGGTGGCCGCCTTTGGGTCAGCACGCATGGCCACCAGTGTCCCAGCAGTGCCCGAACCGTCAACTACAGGGTGTAGGAGGACGCGTCCGCGCGGTGAGCCGAGCGCGGATCGGCCCCTTGGCGACCGTCGTGTAGGGCACCTCGACGGGGAAGTCGTCGTCGAGGGAGCGGATCTCGATCGACGAGACGATCGTCGCGAGCGCGAGCGTCGTCTCCAGGAGCGCGAAGTGCTCGCCAATGCACGACCGGGGGCCGCCCGAGAACGGGACGAACTGCCAGCGCGGGCGCGTGGCGACGGCTTCCGGACTGAACCGGTCGGGGTCGAAGACCATCGGGTCCTCCCACAACGCGGGGTCGCGGTGCACGGCCTGAATCCCGACGGCGACGATGCTGCCTGCCTGCACCCGGTAGCCGTCCACTTCGAAGTCGGCCAACGCCAACCGGCCGACCCCCGCCGCGGGCGGGCACAGCCTCAATGACTCGTTGAGCACCTGCCGGGTGTACGCGAGACGGGGAACGTCGGCCGGGGTCAACTCGCGATCGCCGATCGTCGCGACCTCCGCAGCGACTCTGTCCTGCAGCTCGGGATGGTGCCCCAGCGCCCACAGCGAGTGCGTCAGCGCGGTGGCGGTCGTGTCGTGGCCCGCGAGCATGAAGATCAGCAGGTCGTTGCAGATGTCGCGGTCCGACAATGCTGCGCCCGTCACCGGGTCGGCGGCCGCAATCAGCGCATGCACCAGCGGGGCATCGCGGTCGGGATCGGCGCGACACGCCTGAAGGATGTCGTCGGCAACCTGCAGCATCGCCGCCACCGCAGCGCGGGCGCGACGACGTGCTGGCGTCGGCAACCACCGCGGCGCCCGCACCGGCCGAAGAGCCCGGTCGGCGGCATAGGACGAGGCGACGTGCATGGAGTCGACGATCGCATCGGCGCGCTCGTTGAGGTCGATGCCGAAGACCGAGCGTCCGAGCGACTGCATGGTCACGCGGCGACACGCGATGTCGAGGTCGACGTCCAGGCCACCGTCCAGGGTGCCGACGCCGCGCCAATCGTCGACCGCCGCCTGCGCCGCACTGGACATGTGGCCGCCGAACCGGCGGACGTTGTGGTTGGTGAACACCGGCTGGAGGGCCCGCTTGCGCGGCACCCATCGCTCGTTGGGCAGGACGAAGAGGCTGTCGCCTGCCAGGTGACGAACCTCGTCGTGCACGATGCACCGCTCGCCAAGCGCGTGATTGCGGGCGAGCACATCCCCGATCCCCTTCGGAGAGGTGACCAGCACCAGCGGCGGCACCAGCCACCGCGGACCCAGTTCGATCCTGGTGACCGGGCCTCCAGCCGCGCTGAGCACTTCGCCACCGGTGTTGAACTCCCGCACGACCTCGAGCAGCTGCCGATAGGACAACGGGTTCTTCGGCACCAGCGGAAGCGCGTGGACGTCGGATGGCATGATCCCCGCGTCGCCCAGACTCACCTTGCCGGGGTCAGTGCGAAGACCGGATGGTCGGCGTCGTCCGGCAGCTGTTTCCAGTAGCCGTCGACCACCTTGCCGGCCAGTGGCCGGTAGACGGCGATGATCGGCGCGCGCTGCTCGACCGGCACCTCGGTGGCGACGAAGCCGACGTCGCCGAGTTTCACGTTCGGGTCGGCGCGGACGTTGCGCACCCATTCCGACTCGCCCCGCGTCGACACCAGGTACCTGACCCCCTCGACGGAGGGGACGACGACAGGGATCTGCTGCGGTTGCTTGCTGCCACGTTTGGTCACGGTCAGCGTCGCGCTGCCCCCGATCCCGAACGCCATTGCGGCCTTGTTGAAGACCTTGGCGGTGAACCACGGGGGCTTGAGGTAGGCCATGGGTCGAGTCTGCCCTCAATACCCTCTACCGCAAAGGGATGGCCGGGAGTTTGATGAGCGCCATGCAGATACCCGAATGGGTGGCCCGATTCAACAAGTACGTGACCAACCCCGTCCAGAAGCTATGGGCGGGGTACAGCCCGATGATGGCGATCCTCGAACACGTCGGACGCACGTCCGGAAGGACCTTCCGCACCCCGCTGACCGTCTTCACCACCGCGGACGGGGTGGCGATCATGCTCACCTACGGCCCGAACCGTGACTGGCTGAAGAACATCACGGCGAGCGGTGGCGGCCGGGTCAAGCGCTACGGCCGCACGTTTCCCGTGACCGATCCCCGGGTGATGACGAAGTCCGAGGCCGCCGCTGAAGTGAACACGCCGTGGCGGGCCGTGTTCGCCAGGCTGCCGTTCGATCAGGCTGTCGTCCTACGACGCGGCTAGGGGCGCCGACCACGCCAGCGGTTGGCCCTCACCCTTGGTCAAGACGGCGGCCGGCATCACCCGCAGCCGATATGGCGCCAGCCGCAACACCGCGAACTGCTCGGAGGTCGGCCCGTCGCTCCACATCGGGATGATGAACGGGTCATACCCAACGGGCTCGGGACCGTTGGCGAACTTGTCCCAGACGGCCTTCCGCGTCTCGTCGTCGGTGTACCACTGGACGGCGCATTCGGCGCTGCAGGTGTCCTGACTTGGTGACCAATAGCTAACGGCGGCTTCTGGATTCGCCTTGAGATGAGCGCGCTTCACCGGTGTCGGCACCGTGGCGATCCAGCCAATCAGATCGACGCCATCCCACTCCCAAAATGGATGCAGGATGCGGGAGCGCGGGCGGCCGTCGCGGTCGACGGTCGCGACCGACGCCCACACGATCGAGTGGGCCATGTCGCGAAAGGCGGGAGCAATCTGGTCGAGCGGCGTCACGCGATCCAGCTTAGGGAGTCAGTCCTCGCCCATGGTCTTTTCGCGGGAGCCCAAGACGTCCTCGCGCTTGACGCCCTCGCCTTCCTTGACCTCGCCGAACTTCGGATTGCCGTCATCATCGACCCAATCGGCGACGGCCTGGCCGGTCACGGTATTGCTGGTGCCTGGAAGCGAGACGGTCGGACGGTCGTCCTCATACGCCCGCGCCATCTCCTTGGCCTTTTCGTGGTGCTCGTCGGTCACTTCCGGCTTCGGAATGGTGCCTTGCTCATCGTTAGCCATGACTAGGGGCTGCCCGAAAGTGTGAGCTACCAAACACTCGCTGGGCGCTTCTGCTCTGCGGGTCCAAGACGAGCTACACGGACAACGCGCGCAACGCTGCAGGCAGGCTCGGGACGAAGTGCCTGGTCGCGAAGGCCCGTAGCTCGTCGGGGGTGTTCAGTGACTCGACACTCGGAAGCAACAGCACCACCGCGGCGTAACGCAGGATCGTGTCGGCCAGGTCGTTGACGGCTGCGGGGCCGATCCGGTCGGCGAACCCGGCGGGGAAGATCACGCGCAGCGCCTCGGACATCCGCTCGATCGCGGCGCCGTAATGCTGGCGGGCCAATTCCAGCACCAAGGCAGGCTCGTCGGTCATCATCTGGTTGAGCACGCGGTGCCTGCGGAACATCAGAATCGACTGCGTGAACGCCTCGACGTAGTAGTCCGCCGGCTTCTCGGCGTGCTTCAGCTCCGCGGCGATGTCCGCGAACAGCAGGACGTTCTCGCGTTCGACGACGGCCGCCACCAACTCGTCGCGGTTGGCGAACCTGCGGTAGATGGTCGTGCGGCTGACGCCGGCCCGCCGCGCGACGTCGTCGAGGGCGACCCGCTGGATGCCGTGGCGCTCGAACTCGACCAGCGCCGCATCGAGGATCGCCTCCATCGTCCTATCCCCTGGCATAGCCCTCCTGAGCGAACGTGTTGTAGCGCACCCGCATTGGCAGTCGATCCCACATCCAGTTCACGGCCCGCGTCCGCCACAGTGCCGCGAACGCCTGGTAGGCCCGCTCCCGACCGTCGCCCCACGGCAAGCCGAGCAGATCGCGGGCCCGCGGCGGCATGCCGCCGGTGGTGATGAACGCTGCGACGGGATTGAACAACGGGGACAACAGCTTCCATGCAAGCGGAGATACGCCCTTCGGTCTCGGGAAGCCTTTGGTGACGTAGCCGACGCCGTACTGCGCGGTGGGGTGCGCGACGACGATGTCGTCCATCATCGAGTCCCAATACCGTTGGAAGCCGGCGTAATCGGCGGGCATCGGCCGGTCACTGACCCCGTAGCGGCGGTACCATGTCTTGGATTCCAGGTAGATCCGTTCCTTCTCGCCGTCGGTCAGCCGCTTGACGAACGTATCGGCGAAGTACAGCACCTGGTCGACGAAGGTGGCGTGCGCCCAGAAGTAGGTATCGGGATCGAGTGCGTGATACCTCTTGGCCACCCCGTCTTCGGCGGGCATGTCGCCCTTGATGTCGCGGTGGAAGTCACGCACGCGCGTGCCGGGGTTGTCGTCGTCCTCGCCGTAGACCGTCATCATGATCGGCGGGATCGAACGCTTGACCCGGGCAGCGGTATCCGAGAAGAACACCGAGTGGTCGAGCACGCCCTGACCCAGCTCGGCGAGCATGTTCTGGAGCACGGCGGGCCGCGGCCCGATCAGGTACGTGCGGTTGTCGCCGAAGTACTTCCAGACGAGTGAATCGGGGCCGAGCGGGAGCGCGTCGGCAAGCTGGGGGTTCTCGGCCAGTTCGGTCATGTGAAACAGTGTTACAGATTCTGCACTTTGTACCAACGGGTGTGATCAGGCTCACTCCGAGCTGCGGCGCAGGCCGGTGACACCGAGGACGGCCAGCACGCCGGCAACCGTCAAGAGCGTTACGGCCAGCAAGATCAGCGACGGATCGTAGGTCACCGTCGGCATCGACGGCTCCGAGGGGATGACGGGGGCGGCGACCGCCGCGGACCGGGCAGCCAGCCAGCTCACCACGCATCCGGCCAAGGCCAGGCCGGCCAGCAGGAGCTCGATGACGGCGCGGGACTTCATGCAGGCTCGTTGACGACGGAGGTGAGGGCAATTCGCAGTTGGCGGTGCTTGCGCGCCCACGCCTGCGCCCGACGATCGCTGCTGAGCTTCACGCCGATGCCGGTGCGGCCGCGCGGCACCCCAGTCAACTCCCCCAACGCCCGCGACGACTGCCAGGTAGGCACGTCGGGACCGTCGGCTTCCGGATAGATCCTGACGATCTCCGAGATGAGGATGGTCTCGGCGCCCTGGCGGAGGTACTCCGACGTCAACTCCACCGACGTATGAATGCGGGCGGCCTTGACCTGCAATCCGAGGAAGCCGGTGACCAGGACGAGGAAGACCAGCGGCAGAAGGGGATGCCACCCGTAGCCGGACGACAGCTGAATGAGCAGCATCGTCGTCGCCGAAATGGGGCCGGCGAGCAGCCACCACCAGCTCGCTCCCGGCTCCTGGAACAACACCGTCGGCGCGGGTGGTTGTGCTTCCGTCATGCCGACGCCTGGCTGTCGTACCACCGCTGAGACGACGGACGCAGAGTCGCCGCCGACCCCGTGATCAACAGGATCATGATTGCGGCCACGATGACGACACCGAGCACGGACGCGCCGAAGAGGAGCAGCGCCGCGAGCAACACGACCGACGCCATGGCCAGCCCCACCCCCGCGCTGGCGAGCCGCTTCAGCCCCTTGCGCGCGCGCCCCGCGAGGTAGCCCTGCGCGAGGCCGACCACCACCAACAGCACGCCGGCCAGCTGGATGAACAGGGGCGTCCCCGCGGTGATCTGGGTAGCCAACAGCATTCCGAACGCCGCCGTCAGCACCGCGGCGACCACCCAGCACCAGAAGGCGGTAGTCACGGTGCGGGGCCGACTGGATTCGGGCACAGAGGAGTCGGGCGCGGTGGAGTCGGGCATGGTCGGGCCAGCCTATCGTCCCGCTCAGCGCGTGAAGAAGGCGTGGGCATCCTTGCGATGCAGCAGGTAAACGCCACCCGCGATGCATACGGACCCGATGATCGCGGTCACCGCGTAGACGACGGCGGCCACTGCGGGCCGGTCGACGCCGAACAGATTCGTTAGGGCGTACACGATCGTCGCCGCCCCACCACCGGTGAGAAGCGTCCGCACCCATCGGTAACCCTGGCGCATCAGCAGCAGGAACGTCAGCACGACGGAAGCGACCACGGCCAAGAAGACGCCAGAGACCCCGTACACCAAGCCCTTCGGGCCGCCCGAGACGACATCGGGGACGGCCACCAGATCGACGACGTAGCCGATCACCATCATGGGTAGGGCGACGAGCCACAGCCAGAAGCCGGTGTCGACGTCCTCAGGACGGGGTGCCGGCTCGACCTGAGGCGGCGGCCCCTGCTGCTGATCCGTCACGCCAGCCAGTCGGCGACGTCGGCCGCCCAGTAGGACAATACGATGTCGGCGCCGGCGCGGCGGATGCTGGTGAGCGTCTCCAACGCGACGGTCCGCAGATCGATCCAGCCGTTGGCCGCCGCCGCACTGATCATCGAATATTCACCCGAAACCTGATATGCGGCAACGGGAACCGGCGACACATCGGCAGCGGCACGGACCACGTCGAGGTAGGCCATGGCCGGCTTGACCATGATCATGTCGGCGCCCTCGTCGATGTCGAGCTCGATCTCGTGCAGCGCCTCGCGCGCGTTACCGGTGTCCTGCTGATAGGTGCGGCGATCGCCCTTCAGGGTCGACGCCACGGCCTCGCGGAACGGGCCGTAGAACCCAGAGGCGAACTTGGCCGCATAGGCCAGAATCAGCACGTCGGTGTGATCCGCCGCGTCCAAACCAGCGCGAATGGCAGCGACCTGGCCGTCCATCATTCCGCTCGGGGCCACCACGTGAACGCCCGAATTCGCTTGCGCTACCGCAAGTTCGACGTAACGGGCATTGGTCGCGTCGTTGTCCACCCGACCGGCGTCGGTCAGCAGGCCACAGTGGCCGTGATCGGTGAACTCATCGAGACACGTGTCAGCCATCAGCACCGTCTCGTCGCCGAGATCGGCGCCCAGATCGCGCAGCGCGACGTTCAGGATGCCGTCCTCGGCGATCCCGATCGACCCGCTGGCGTCCTTGTCCTCGTCGCGTGGCACCCCGAACAGCATCAGCCCACCGACACCCGCAGCGACGGCCTCGGCGGCCGCCTTGCGCAGCGAATCACGGGTGTGCTGAACCACTCCCGGCATCGACGCAATCGGCTGCGGCTCCGCGATGCCATCCGCGACGAACATCGGCAGCACCAGATGCCGCGGTTCCAAAGAGGTTTGGGCGACCAACCGGCGCAGGGCCGGTGTCGACCGCAGGCGGCGTGGTCGGTGCTGGGGGTAGGGCATGCGAGCTCCCGCTACCTCCGGCGACTCTTCTTGCGCGGCGGCGGAAGGGCGCCCTCGGCGCGCAACCGGGCGGCATGTTCGGCGAGTGCCTCCACCAGGGGGCCGACGGCCGCCGTCTCCGGCTGGACGTCCACGCGAAGCCCGAATTCGGCTGCGGTCTCGGCGGTCTTGGGCCCGATGCACGCGACGATGGTTCGCGCGTGCGGCTTGCCTGCGATGCCGACGAGGTTGCGCACCGTCGAGCTCGACGTGAAGCAGACCGCGTCGAAGCCGCCCGTCTTGATCATCTCGCGCGTCTGCGCGGGCGGCGGTGCCGCCCGCACGGTGCGGTAGGCCGTGACGTCCTCGATCTCCCAGCCACGCTCACGCAGGCCCTCGGCCAACGTCTCGGTGGCGATGTCGGCGCGCGGCAACAGAACCCGGTTCACCGGATCGAAGATGTCGTCGTACGGCGGGAATTCGTCGAGCAACCCCAGCGAGCTCTGCTCCCCGGACGGCACCAGTTCGGGGTTGATGCCGAACGCCCGAACCCGATCTGCCGTCGCCTGTCCGACGCACGCGATCTTCACACCGGAGAACGCCCGCGCGTCGAGCCCGAACTCGTTGAACTTCTCCCACACCGCACGCACGGCGTTGGTGGAGGTGAACACCACCCACTGGAAGCGGCCGTCGACGAGCCCCTTGACCGCACGCTCCATCTGCGCTGGGCTGCGGGGCGGCTCGACGGCGATGGTCGGAACCTCGATCGGCAAGGCGCCGTGACCGACCAACCTGTCGCTCATCTCGCCGGCCTGGTCCTTGGTGCGGGGCACCAGCACGGTCCAGCCGTACAGGGCCCGGCTCTCCCACCAGTTGAGCTTGGCGCGATTGCTGACGGTCTTGCCGATGGTTACGACGAGCGGACCGACCAGCGGGCCGGCGGCCAGGCCGTCGGAACCGGCCGCGGCCAGCGTCGCCTTGTCGAGCAATCCAGACAGCGTCGATTCCACCGAACGCTGCTGGCACGTCGTACCATTCGCGGTCACGACGCACGGCGTCGACTCGGTCAACCCGTACTCGATAAGCGTGCGCGCCGCATCGGGGAGGTGAGTCGCCGTGGCGTTCAGGATCAGCGGACCGGGGGCCGCAGCAAGGGCGGCCCAGTCCACGTCACCACGCACGTCGGCGACGGTGTGCGACGAACCGAGCGGCAGCCCGGCGTACGTCGGCACCGCCGCGCCCGGCGAGAGCCCTGGGACGATTTCGAAGTGCGCCTGCGTGCGCGCCAGCGCGCTCAGCTCGGTGATCACGGAGTCGACCGACAGTGGATCGCCCGCCACCAGTCGCACGACGTCGACGCCGGTCCGCGCCTCGTGCACCAGAAGCTTTGCGACCTCGGTCGGATCACCCAGTGCGGGGCGAATGTCGGCGCCGCCGGGGATGGTGGCGGGGGCCGCCTCCGCTGGTGCGGTGTCGTCGTTTTGCGGTGCTGCCTCCGCCGGGCCCGACGTGGGCGGCAGCTCGGAGCCAACTATGGCGAGCACCGCCTCGGGTACGTCAGGGTCCGTGAAGACCAGTGCCGCGTTGGCCAGAACCGTGCGCGCCCTCGTCGTCA
>NZ_JAVRQA010000480.1:0-10096 GCF_032161845.1 Mycobacterium sp. | reverse complement strand
AATTTGTCGCCGATGTGGAGTTCGGTGCTGGTGCTGGCACTCCCGATTGCACTCGACCCGGTGCGTCTCGGTGTCAACCTCCTGCTCGTCTCCCGGCCGCGCCCGGCGCAGAATCTGCTGGTGTACTGGATTGGCTGCGTGAGCGCGAGCTTCGTCCTGCTGCTGGTGCCGCTCTTGGTGCTGCACTACACGCCGTTGTTCTCGTCCTTCGTGCACGACCTGGCGAAACCCAACACCACGGCGAGTTCTACCGTGCGTCACGTCCAAGTGGTCTTGGGCGCTGTGGTTTTGGCGATCGCCGCGCTGATGGCGGTGCGCCTGGTGACGCGCCGAAGGGCACAGCCGGAATCGGATGCATCGTCGCCCGTTTCCCGGCTGCTGAAGCGCGGCCAGGAGGCGCCGGCCGAGGGTGGATCAGTATTCCAACGACTGCTGGGGCGCGCGCACCGGGCGTGGGAGGGCGGGGCCCTCTGGGTGGCGTTGGCGATCGGGTTCTGGGCGGGGCCGAACCCCTCCCTCGTCGTGTTCTCGCTCGCCGCGATCCTGTCCTCGGGAGCCGTCATCGGCGCGCAGATCGGCGCCGCCGTCGCGTTCATCGTCGTGAGCCTCGCGGTCGTCGAGGTCGTGCTCATCAGCAATGTGGTGGCGCCGAACAGAACTCAAGCGGCGCTACGGCGGGTGCACGACTGGGTGGGTGGCCGCCGCAGCCAGATCGTGGTGGCCATCCTGGCCCTGGTGGGGTTGGCGTTCGTGGCCCAGGGGACCGGCCTCTCGTAACCGGTCCGGCCTCGGCTCCCGTCAAGCCCGCTTCAGGGCCACATCCAGGATGACCTTGACGGGCTTCGTGGTGCCCAGTCGGGTGACCCCATACTCCTTGGGTGACACGACCACCGTGGCGGTGTAGCGGGGTGGACCCGCTGCGGTCGACCGTGTCGCGTGGAAGGTGACCGACTCGCTGACGTCGCGAACACGCAGGACTCCGGTGACGTCGAGCCCGGTGGGTGTTTCGCTGAGCGCGGTGCTGCGGAACTCCATCGTTGGAAACCGTTCTGCCGCAAACACGTTGTCTGCCCTGAGGTGCTCGTCGCGCATCTTGATGCCGGTGGTCACGCTGTCGGTCCAGATGATGACCGAGACCTCGGATTCGGCCACCGAGGGACCTACCGTGATGGCCGATTCGTACCGCTCGAAACGGCCGTTCACCTTCATGCCGAGAACCGCCTTGGCCTGAAAGCCGATTGACGTCACGTTGGCATCCAAGACCCACCGGCCTGCGCTCAATTCACTGTTCTCACTGTTCGCCACAGTCCATCCCTTCTTGATCAAGCACGGGTCGCGGCAGTCTTGCCCAGCGACATGATTGTGACGGTAGCGCGTCACAGTGAGCAACCGCGCTGACCGCCAACCACCAGCTCAGCGGAAGCGGACGTCCAATGTCGCCAGGCCGAAGATCTTCCGGCCAGCTGACTTCGCGGCGACGATGACGACACCGGTGCGGGTCGCCGGGTCCAGGGACTTGATCCGACCGCTGTACTCGATGTCCGCGCCGTCGGTGGCCGACACGATCGCGGGCTGCGACAGCCGTATCGCGTAGCGGGTCACCGCACCGGGGTCACCCGACCAGGCTGAGGCGAATCCGGCCCCCAAACCCATGGTGAGCATTCCGTGGGCGATCACGTCGGGCTGACCGGCCAGCTTGGCGATGTTCTCGTCCCAGTGAAGTGGGTTGGCGTCGCCGGACACGCCGGCGTAGTTCACCAGGTCGCCGCGGGACAGCCGGGCGTGGTGCACCGGTAGCTCGTCGCCGACCCTCACCTCGTCGAAGGACGGCGTCCCCGGCGTGCGGGTCGTGCCGCCCTCGGCGATCCGCGTCTCGCCCGCCGGCCGCACCGTCTTGAGGTAGCCCTCCTCGGAGTGGTCGACTCCGAGGAGGTCCACGTCGTGCATCATCACCGTCTGCACGGCGGTCCTGATCGCCGGATCGACGTCCTCGGCGGTGACGCCAACGACGGTGGTGTGCAGGGTGTGGACCCGCTCGCCGGCAGCGTCGGTGAAGGTGTTGGTCACGGTGATCAGGTCCCTGCCTGCGATCCTGCGCACCGATGACAGTTCGACGTCGGTGTGCAGTTCGTCGCCGGCGACGATCGGGCGGTGCTGCTCGAAGACTTCTTCGGTCTGCAGGTACATGTCATAGCCGATGACCACGGATTCGAACATCCGGCGATTGCAGGCCATGGCCGGGGCCGACGTGAACGTCAGCGGGGCCACCAGATCCGAATACCCCAGCTCGGTCGCGGCGGCGCAATCCCAGTGCGCGGGGTGATAGTTCTGCACGGCGCGGGCGAACTCGCGTACCTTCTCGCGGCCGACCAGGTACGCGTCGTCGATCCGGTAGTAGTGGCCGACCCGAGCTTCGAGCGCCGACGGTTCTCCTGCTGCGGTCATGAATGCGTCCAACTCTTCTATCTGCTCGTTCACTGGGGCCGACACAGGACACTAACGTGCGGACACCGCGGCGATGGACACCGCTGGGCTCGCCTGATGAGTTTTCGTCGCCGACGGGGTCCAAACCGGGATGGCGAACGGATCGCCACGATGCTCAGCAGGAGGAACCGTGAGCACGATTGAGCTCCATCACGAGATCTTCGGCCGTGGTCGGCAGACGCCACTACTGCTCGTTCATGGCGGCGCCGGGACGATCGGCACGAATTGGGGTCGTGCGATACCGACGTTCGCGGGCGACCGAACCGTGATCGGCGTCGAGTTGCAGGGTCACGGGCACACCCGTCACGCGCCTCGCGCCTACACCTTCGAGAACTCGGCCGACGACATCGCGGCGCTGATCCGCGAGCTGGGAATCGACCGGGTCGACATCATGGGTTTCAGCAACGGCGGGCCCACCGCAGTACGGTTCGCGCTTCGACACGCGGACCTGACCCGGCGCGTCGTCGCCGCGTCCGGCTTCTATCGGCGGGACGGAATGATCGACGGATTCTGGGACAACTTCGACGATCCCCAGCTCGACGCCATGCCAGCCGTCCTCAGACAGGCCTACGCGGCGATCAATCCGGACCCCGCCGATCTGTTTGCCATGTTCCAGCTGGACGTCTCGTTGATGCGGGACTTCCAGGATTGGGACGACCAGGAGCTGGCGTCGTTGGACGCGCCCGCCCTCTTCATCAGCGGTGACCACGACGTCGTCCGGCCCGAACACACGGTCCAGATGGCGCGGCTCGCGCCCCACGGTCGAGCGCTGGTGTTACCGGCTGGCCACGGCGACTACCTGGGTGCCGCGGACGCCGGCGAGGTTGACGCTGCGTTGGCGCAATCGTGTCTGGGCCTCATCTACCGGTTCCTCGGCGAAGGCGATTCGCCTGCCACCTGAGCGAGATGCGGACCGACTCAACTAGCTCGTCGCCGTCAGCGTGGCGACGCCAGGCCCCTCGAGTTGCTCCAGTGCCTCCAACCGCCCGGAGAGCACCAGAAGCAGCGCGAGCGCAGGTCCGCGAACTTCGGGGCCATCGCCGATGGACAGCTCGACGTCCGTCGCCGAGATGCCGACACCGGAGATGAGTTCCTTGGCTCCGCCGAAAGCCGTTGACGTTCGAGCCTGTTGGCGGAGTGATCTGACGACGGCCGCAGGCGGGGTCGACGTCCGCGAGGCGACCTGACGAAGCCGATCCAACGTCTCTTGCGGCGACGCACCACGTCGGCGTTGCACACCGCGGGCGTTCTGCCGATCGAAGTCGAACCTCGCCCGCACCATGTCGGCCACGAAACCGAGCCGGGTCGTCATGGCCGTGTCGACGAGGTGGGCGACGACGTCGTGGACGGTCCACCCGTCGCAGAGCGACCGCCGACGCCACTGCGCGGCATCGAGGTCTTGGAGGTCGTCGATCAAGGCCGCACGCTCGGCGTGCACCATTGGCCAGACATCGTTCGGCACGGCTACTCCTTCGTTGGGTCCTGACGCCCCTGCCAACTAAGACCGGTGGCGGCATGGGAATTCATCGCCGGGTAACGGCCGGTTCGCCGCAGGAGGCGCCAGCTACTTGCCGCGATCGTCGACCCACTGACCGAACCCAGCCCTCGCTGGACAGGCGAACCCAAGGCGAGTTGCTCCGTCAGCATATTAACGAAAGCCCTTAGCGCTGAGTGACTTTCGGCGTAGCATCGGCGGGACGGGCATCGAGAGCAAGGAGTTCGTGATGGCCATCGTTTTGCGACCCGGCGGCAGCAATGACTTGATCCGCCTCCTCCAAGCCAGGCTGAATCGGGACTATCCGCTCTACTCCAACCTGGTGGTCGATGGGATCTACGGAGCGGCAACGACGGCCGTCGTCAGGGCGTTTCAGCGCCGGGCTGGCCTGACGGTCGACGGCATCGCCGGTCCACAGACGCTGGGGCGGCTGGGCCTGAACTTCGAGCAACCACCGCCACTGCCGACGGACCGCCCGTTCTTCTACGGCGCCTCGGGCACGTGGGCCACCCCGTTCCAAGGGCCGCCGTTCGATGTCGGATGGCGGCTGGAACAGCTGGGGCTGGTGCGCAACCAGCCGGTTGGATATCCCGCGGCCGGCTTCTTGTATCCAAATCCCTTCACGAGCTACAACGAGTCGGTCGCACTGGGGGTTGCAGAACTCCTCCGGCTGATCTTGATGAACGCCGGCAAGTTCTACTTGGCCGGTTACAGCCAGGGTGCCGAGGTGGTGGTGCGGACGCTGCGCCTGATGCTGCCCGGCCAACCGCTTGCGCATCGTGCGGGCGACCTGGTTCAAGTAGTGACGTTCGGCAGCCCCTGCCGTCCGCCAGGGCCGACGCTGCTGGGCAACGACCCGCCAGGATCGGGAATCTCACGCATCTACACACCCAACGAGTTTCGTTCTCGCACATACGACTTCGTCCTGGATGGCGACATGTACGCCACGGCGACGGACGACACGCTGTTGCACCTAGGGTACGAGGCACTCACCGCGCTGGAACTCGATCTGCCATTCGCGTTGAAGATCCTGAGTCTCATCCAGACCAACGAGTTCCTCGACTTGCTCGACCTGACCAACACGCCGGAGACCTTCGCGAAGGTGGTCAGGACGGCAATCGTCGTCAGTGACTTCCTGGTCCGCAATCCCCACGTCCACTACCAGGACTGGCTGGACTTCAACGGAACCACCGCAGTCGAGCGGGCGATCCAGATCATCACGTCCGGCGTCGCAGCGCCCACCTAGACCAGCTGCGACGTGTCGACGGCCACGGCGTTCGTGATGGTCGGCAGTGACACCTGCAGGTTGGACACGTTGAGTACACCGAACGCGCCAAGGTTCTCGTAGTTGAACGTCGACGCGACGATCTGCAGGGTCAGCGTCTGCCCTTGGCTCAACGTCTGCGCCACCTGCTCCAGCGGGATGGTGATGGTTCGGCTCTGGCCGTCCAGCGTCACCGGGATGGGCGTCACCTGATTGCCGAGCACCGCGCCGGTCGAGTCGTCGACCAGTTGCGCGTAGACGTGCGTGCTCGAGCCCGTGCCGGAGTAGGTCATCGTCAGTTTCGGAGAGCCCACCACGTATGTGGTGCCCGTCGCCGCCGGGATGGTCAGGTTCACCGCGTTGGCGGCCTTCGTCCCGCCGATGGGCAACACGAACAGCAGTGGTCCCGACCCGCCGAGGACGGGGAGCAGGGGCAGCACCGCTGGCTGACTGCTGGCGGCGACGATCGACACCCCGGCGGTTGCCGGGTAGGTAGTTGACGAATAGTACTGTCCCCGTTGATCGACCCACTCGAACTGCGGGCCGGTCGACACGTCTTGCTGACCCTTGACGTAGTGAGCCAGCCAAGCGAGCGTCTCCTCGGTGATCACCTGGCCGTCGGTGGGATCGAGCAGATTGTTGCTGCAGACGCCGTGGCCGCCACAGAACCAAAGCACCTTCGTTGGCACGTGGGCGGCCATCAGTGCCAACGCGTTTGCGTCGGCCTCCTGCAGTGAGAAGAGGGTGTCGACGGTGCCCTGGATCAACAGGGTCGGTGCCGTGATGTCCTTGATCAGTGCGCCGGGCCCGCGCTCAGCCAGCAGGTCCTGCTGCGCCTGGGTCAGGGAACCCGTCAGTGCCCCGGAGACGGACGCCGGATAGACCTCGGGATTGGGGCGGGCGCCGGTCAGCAGCAGGGCTGCGGTGAGCAGCGTTCCCCAGCCGCTCTTGAAGGCGTCGCTCTTGTAGAGCGAGGTGTTGAGAGTGTTCCAGGCGATGGTCGGCACGATCGCGTCGATCCGGTGGTCGGCGGCCGCGGTCACCAACTGGATGCCACCTCCGTAGGACGCACCGACCATTCCCATCCGCGGATCACCGGGAGAGTCGAGCTGGACCTCCGGTTGGGTGGCCACCCAGCTGATGATGGCCGAGGTGTCGCGGGCCTCGAAGTCCGGGGAGTCGAGTTCGAGCACTCCGCCCGAGCGGTATTCGCCGCGTGGGTCCCACGTCACGACGTTGTAGCCGGCGGTGCGCAGGGTGCCCACTCCCACCGCCCCGAGGTTGTCGGTGATGATGCCGTCGAGCAAGGTGCCGTCGAGGTTCGTCGCGCCAGGCATTCCGAGACCAGGGCCGTTCAGGATCGTGGTGGCCTTCTGGCCCGCCTGCAGACCGCTCGCCGGCATGAAGTGGACGTAGATCTGGGTGCCGTCGAACGAGGTCAGCATCACGTCGCGGGAGACCGGCGCACCAGGCGTTCCCGGCTGCACCGGGTATCCGATGAACGGGTGGATGACGTCGCCGAGGATGGGAATCTGGTGGATGGCGGCGACGATCGGGGTGACGAACACCGGCCCGAAGATTGGGATCTGCTGCAGCCACTCCAACGGTGGCGTCTGGATGACGGCGACCACCGGGGGTGGGTCCTGGGTGACGGCCGCGGCGAGCTTGACCGTGGCGGCGCCGGCATCGAGTGCGGCGCTCTCCGGGTTACCCGCATTCGGTGTCTGCGGGACCAGGGATTCCTTCCGCGCCGCGGCCGCCGCCGTCCACGTCGCGGGGGAATCCGGCGGGGTAACCGGGGTCGGCGGGGTCGGTGGGGTTCCGCCGGGGAGAGATTTCGCCGGGCTGAGGACCGCCGCGCTCACCGAGACGACGGCGTCCTTGGCGCTGGTGTCCGACCCGGCGACGGCCGTCTCCCCGGGCGTCGAAGGTTCGGGAGGCGTCGCCGAATCAGGCTGTGAATCGGCGCCTTTCGCAGTCGTCGATCCGCTCGGTTCGCCGCCGGTGCCTGCGGTCGCCGAGGAGGCAGTGGTCTTCGCCGGTTTACCGTGTCGTCCGGACTCCGAGGGAGCGCCCTTGTTCTGTTTCGCCGTGGGGTGCGAGCCGGTGTGCGCCGTGCCGGGGCCGACCGTGGTGTCCGTTGTGGTGGCCGCCGGTGTGGTGGTACCTGGCGCGTCACCCGCAGGAGACGTCGTGCTCGACGATGGCGCTGCACCGGACTGAGCCGTCGTGTCGGCCGAGGCGACCCCGCACCCCCCGTACAGGACCGCAGCCCCGATCCCGAGCGCCGCAGCCAACCCGCCGATTCGACCTACGAAGGCAGCTTCCCCCATGTCGACCTGACTCCCATCGCAACGTCGGTTGGTGCGGTTCAGCGGATCGAACTCTAGCGGCGGACTCCCGGCGGAAAAGGTCAATTCGTCGGATCAGATCGAGGGTTCTGGTCAATGAGTCAACTGCGTCGCGAACGTTCTGGCGGCCGCGAGGTCACCGTCGGTTGGGTGGGTCTTGTTGACTCCGCCCAGGAGTCGCAGCGGGCCCACCGTGTCGATGCCTCGGCAGGTGAAGGTGCCGATGACACGAAATCCCTTGTGCTCCAGCAGGTGCCCGAGGGTTCTGGTGTAGCGACGGAATGGCGGCTCCGGCAGCCCGCTCGTCGCGAAGACGAAGGCGTCATGGCCCGCCATGTCCGGAAGGCGATGGACCAGGTCAACGAGTTGGGTGTCGAAGCCCATCCAATAGATGCCCGAGCCGAAGCCGATCCGCTGAACGTCGCGCAGGGCGTCGGGGGTCACCTGGGCCGGGGTGAGCACCTGCGCCTCGAGAACTGCGCCGATGACCTCGGCGACGCGTCGGGTGTTGCCGTGTGGTGACCTGGACGAGTTGATCACGAGGGTCGTCATGCCAGGCATCCTCGCATGGCCACGCAATCATTCGACGGCCCAACGTCACTCGGCGAGGGGGCGGTGCGTCCTGCGAGCGATCTCCGCCGCGACGATCTCCCGATAGCGCTGGACGAGCTGGTCGCGAGTCAAGCCGAACTCTTCGAGCACCTCGTCGGCGGGAGGCCCACCGTACGGTGCCCAATTGCGCATGAAGGTGACGATGTCGCGCGCGAAGCGATCCGCGATGCCGCCATTGGCCATCTCAGGACCCGCCCTTCTTCTTGTTGTAGATGTCGAAGCCGACGGCGGCAAGCAGGACCAAGCCCTTGATCACCTGCTGCACGTCGCTGCCGATGCCGATGAGCGACATTCCGTTGTTCAGCACGCCAAGGACGAACCCGCCGATGATGGCGCCGAACACCGTCCCGACGCCACCGCTGGCGGACGCGCCGCCGATGAAGGCCGCGGCGATGGCCTCCAACTCCATTCCGATTCCGGCCTGTGGCGTCGCGGAGTTGAGTCGGGCGGCGAAGAGCAGGCCGGCCAGAGCCGACAGCAGACCCATGTTGACGAACACCAGGAAGGTGACGCGCTTGGTCTTCACTCCGGACAGCGCCGCCGCCGCACCGTTGCCGCCAACCGCGTAGACCTGCCGCCCGAAGACCGTGCTTCGCATGACGAACGCGTAGACGACGAACATCACCGCCAGGATGATGCCGACGACGGGCACGCCGCGGTAGCTGGCGAGCAGCATCGTGAAGGCGGCGAGTGCGGCGACGATGCCGACGTTCTTGGCGAGGAACAAACTGGGTGCGGAGACGTCGAAGCCGTAGTGGGACTGCGCCCTTCGTTGCCGTACCTGCTGCAGCACGGCCGCGAACATGACGACCACGCCGAGGATGACGGTGGGCCAGTGGTAGAGGCTGTTGGCACCCATCTCGGGCAGGAATCCGCTGCTGACCTGTCCGAAGCTGCGGGGGAACGGCGCGATCGACTGACCCTCGAGCAGATATTGCGTCGCGCCACGGAACACCAACATCCCCGCGAGGGTCACGATGAACGACGGAATGCCGACATAGGCGATCCAGAAGCCTTGCCACGCACCGATCGCCGCGCCCATCAGTAGGCAGACGACGACCGCGACCGGCCACGGCATGTGGTTGTGGATCATCAGGACCGCGGACATCGCTCCGATGAAGCCCGCGATCGAGCCGACGGACAAATCGATGTGACCGGAGATGATGACGATGACCATCCCGATCGCCAGGATCAGGATGTAGCCGTTCTGCTGAACGATGTTGGTGACGTTCAGCGGCTTGAGCAGAATGCCGCCCGTCCAGATCTGAAACAGGATCACGATCACCGCGAGCGCGGCGACCATGCCGTACTGGCGGAAGTTGCCCTGCATCGCCTTCTTCAGCCACCCGCCCGGGGAGCGGGGTGGCGGCGCAGGCGCAGGTGCACTCGAGGCTGTGTTCACCGTCGGAGTGGTGGTCATCTAGCTGCGTCCCTTCATCATGTAGCGCATCAATGTCTCCTGCTTGGCGTCCGCCCGGGCTACTTCACCGGTGAGACGACCCTCGTTGAGGGTGTAGATGCGGTCGCACAAGCCGATCAACTCGGGTAGCTCGGATGAGATCACGATTACCGCCTTGCCTTCTGCGGCAAGGGCATTGATGATCGTGTAGATCTCGTACTTGGCGCCGACGTCGATCCCGCGGGTCGGCTCGTCGAGGATCAGCACGTCCGGGTCGGCGAAGATCCACTTGCTCAGCACCACCTTCTGCTGATTGCCGCCCGACAGGTTGCCCGCGATCGCCTTGACCGAGGGCGCCTTGATTCGCATGTCCTTGCGGAAGCGCTCGGCGACCACCGTCTCCTCGTGCTCGTTGATGACCGAGGCCCTGCTCACCTTCGACAGCGACGCCAGCGTCACGCTGCGTGCGATGTCGTCCATCAGGTTGAGCC
>NZ_JAVRQA010000479.1:0-10775 GCF_032161845.1 Mycobacterium sp. | reverse complement strand
CACGGGCGCTGTCCGGGCTGTAGAGCTTGTCGATGCAGAACTCCGCGCGGTGGGTGTTGCCGGTGATGTCGGTCAGAAGGTGACGCAGCGCCCGGTCGGAGATCCACGGCGCGACGCCTGCGGAGCGACCAGGTGACGGAGCGATGCCTGCGGAGCGACCAGATGGCAGCTCAGCCGCCTCCAAATCGCTTGTCAGCCGGTCGATCTCGGCGAAGGCGATCTCGAGCTCATACAGCGAGTCGATGCGCCCCTCGTCGACCCGCGGCGCCTGCGAGGTGGTGCCGATGAATCGTCCGGAGAACAGGTATGACAGGGCCGGGTGCCGCTGCCAGTACGTCAGCATCGACACCAGCAGGTCCGGCCTACGCAGCATCGGCGATTCGGCTGGGCTGATACCGCCGAGGGTGATGTGGTTGCCGCCGCCGGTGCCGCCGTGGGTGCCGTCGAAGTCGAACGACTCGGTCGACAGGCGTGCGAGCCTTGCTTGCTCGTAGAGGGTTTCGAGTTGTTCGCGTTGGGCGGCGAAGCTGACCGTCGGCGCAACGTTGACCTCGATGACACCGGGGTCGGGCGTCACCGACATGGACGTCAGGCGTTCGTCCGGCGGCGGACCGTAGCCCTCCACCACCAGGGGGCAGTCGGCCTTCGCGGCGGCTGCCTCGAGGCGCGCGACGATGTCGATGAAGTGCTCGAGTTCCTCGGTCGGAGGCAGGAAGACGTAGAGCACTCCGTCGCGAACCTCGGCGACCATCGCGGTGACGGGTGCACCGTCGGCCTCGTCGACCTCGGCGTCTGGCTCGGAATCGGCTGGGCTGTCACTCATCAGCTTGCCGCGAGGTGCGAGCGGGTCGGCGTCGTGCGACGCACGGGGCGGCTGCCAGTTGATCGCATCCAGCGGTAGGCGCAGCCCGGCCGGTGAGTCACCCGACAGCAACACGATCCGGCCCCTGCGGAGCCGCCAGTCCGAACTCGCCCACCCGGACTCGTCCTCGCGACGGTGCAGTGGCAGCACGTAGGCGCTCGGCTCGGTGGCCGATTCATCCAGCCGGGCCAACAGTTCGGCTCGGGCGTCGGGGGTATCGGCCGCGAGGTCGTCGGCACCGACCACCGGATCACCCGCGGGCTGGCGCAAGGCGGCGGCCAGCCGACCGAGGGCGTCTTCGTACGCGGGCCGGACTTGGGTAGCCGGCAGTCCCAGCTCAGCGGCGACGGCACCCAGGACGTGAAGACCCGCTTCGGGCGCCACGGGATCGCTCTTGGTCTTGGCCCACGGGTCGGCAAGCAACGCTTCGTTGGCCCAGAGCGGCTGCCCATCGGCCCGCCAATGCAGACCGATCTGCCAGCGCGGCAACGGTTCTCCGGGATACCACTTGCCTTGCGAACGTTGCACCAGGCCCTGCGGCGCCCAGATCGCCTTGAGCTGGGCGGCAAGTACCGAGGCGCGTTCACGCTTGTGCGGCCCGTCGGCGTCGGTGGTCCACTCGGGATCGACCTGATTGTCGACCGACACGAAGGTCGGCTCGCCACCCATCGTCAACCGGACGTCACCGGCGGCCATCCGCGCATCGACGGCAGCACCCAGTTCGACGATGGAGTCCCACGCGGCAGGCGTGTAGGGCAGCGTGACACGCGGGTCCTCGTGCACGCGGGTGACGACATTGGAGAAGTCCAGCGTCACCTCGCAGGGTTCGGTGGCACCGGTGATCGGTGCGGCCGAGGCCGGATGCGGCGTCGCCGACAGCGGAATGTGTCCCTCCCCTGCGAACAGCGCGGAGGTGGGGTCGAGCCCGATCCAGCCGGCCCCTGGGATGTATACCTCGGTCCAGGCGTGCAGATCGGTGAAGTCCGCGACGGGCCCGGACGGTCCGTCCAGCGCCTTGACGTCCGAGGTGAGCTGGACCAGGTACCCCGACACGAAGCGGGCGGCCAGGCCCAGCTGGCGCAGCACCGACACCAGTAACCAGGCCGAGTCGCGACAGGACCCGATGGCGGTCTGCAGGGTGTGGTCCGGCGTCTGCACACCGGGTTCCATGCGCACGCTGTAACCCACGTCGGCGTTGATCGCTCCGTTCAGCGCGACGAGGAAGTCGATGGTGCGCGTGCCGGGGCGAACGGAGAAGTTCCTTACCCAGTCCTTGGTGAGCTCACCAGGGCCGGAGCCCTCGTCGTCCTCGTCGACCGGCCGCAGATAGGGCTTGAGATCCTCCAGCAGCGCCTTGGGATACGAGAACGGCCACCGCTCCGCGAAGTCTTCGATGAAGAAGTCGAAGGGGTTGATGACCTTGAGGTCGGCGATCAGGCCGACGGTGATCGTCAGCTCGCGGGTGCGGCTGGGGAACACCAGCCGGGCCAGGAAGTTGCCGAACGCGTCCTGTTGCCAGTTGACGAAGTGATCGGCGGGCTCGACCTGCAGCGAATACGCCTCGATCGGAGTGCGCGAGTGCGGCGCCGGACGCAGACGGACGACGTGTGGATGGACTTCTACCAGTCGGTCGAACGTGTAGCTGGTGCGATGCTCCAGCGCCACCTTGATTCCCATAGACGTTGATCCCACCACACCCGTCACTCACCCGCAGGGGGCGCGTAGCCCATGGCGCGACCACACGCTGGCCGTTCCGACCCATTGCCCGTTCATCTTCCGCTAAACGTGGACGCGCCACACGATTCTGTTGTAAATTCACAGTGCACCCACCTGAGATGTTCCCGAAAACCGGAAAGCGGAGTTCATCGCTGTGAATTTTCCACAACGCGCCTGGATTTGAGAATGGACGCAAAGACCCGCAGGGATCACATCGAGGAGCGCATCCGCGTCGAGCGTGAAGTCGGTTACGCCGAGTTGGCCGCCGCCTTCGAGGTGTCCGAGATGACCATCCGACGGGACGTGGAGGCGCTGGAGACGCTCGGCGTGGTCCGACGGGTGGTGGGTGGCGCCATCGCGCTGAAGGGCAAGGACAACGAACCCTCATTCGAGACCAGGGTGGCCGACGCCGCTGAGGAGAAGCGCCACATCGCCGACGCGGTGGCGGACCTCATCGGTCCTGGCGAAACCCTGATCCTCGACTCGGGCAGCACCGCCCTGGCCGTCGCGCAGTCCCTGCGTGGTCGTCGACTCGGCCTGACGGTCCTGACCCCCAGCGTGCTCGCGGCGCTGGAGTTGGTCGACGAGGAGGACACCACCGTCGTGCTCACGGGCGGCGAGTTGCGCCCTGGCGAATTGAGTCTCATCGGTCCGGCAGCCGAAGACACCCTGGCCAACTACAACTGCGACACGTTCGTGATGGGCGTCGCCGGCATCGACGGCAACCGCGGCATCTCGGACTACCACCAGGCCGACAGCCGGGTAAAGCGTGCGGCGAGCAAGCGCGCAGACCGGGTGATCGTGGCTGCCGATCAGAGCAAGCTCGGTCGGGTCACGTTCACCAGCATCGCCGCGCTTGCAGACATCCACGTGATCATCACCGATGGCGACCCCGAGCACCCGACGCTGGTCGCCGCCCGCGAGGCGGGGGTCGACGTCATCTGCGTCGCCGGTATCGATTCGGCTGCGGAGTCGGGGCAGGGCCAGGCGGGCTCGGCGTGAGCACCCACACGATCGGGATCGACATCGGCACCACTGGCACCAAGACCGTGCTGTTCGACCCGGAACGCGGGATCGTCGCCCAAGCCTCTCGCGAGACGACACTGCACTCACCGGGCCCCGGATTCGCCGAGGCCGACACCGCTCAGTGGCACCAGAACGTGATCGAGTCCATCCGAGAGATCCTGACCACCAACGATATTCGCGGTGATGCCGTGGCTGCGGTGGCGGTGTCGGGCATGGTGCCTGCGGTTGTGCCGATCGACGAGCGGGGCAACCCGTTACGCCGCGCGATCCTGCAGAACGATGCCAGAGCGCACCGCGAGGTCTTGGAACTGGCGCTGGCGCTCGAAGGCGTCGACCTGGTGACGATGACGGGCTCGGCCCTGACCCAGCAGTCGGTCGCGCCGACCACGGCGTGGCTGCGCACTCACGAACCCGACGTCTACGACCGCACGGCGCACTACGTCGGCTCCTACGACTGGGTGCTGACGGCTCTTGGCGCAGACGTTCACGTCGAGCAGAACTGGGCACTCGAGTCGGGGCTGTTCACCATCGACGGAGACGTCGCGACGCCGGTCGTCGCGGCCGCGGGGCTCGATCGGCGCACCCTCGCCCCCGTCCATCGACCCGGTGCCAAGGTCGGCGAATTAAGCGGCGCAGCAGCGGATTCCACCGGCCTGCTGGCGGGCACCGCGCTGATCGTCGGCGGGGCCGACCACGTCCTGTCGGCGTTCGCGGCGGGGGTGAACGAGCCCGGTGACGCACTGGTGAAACTCGGCGGCGCCGGAGACATCCTGGTCGCCAGCGACACCCGGGTGGTCGACGAGAGGCTGTACCTCGACGCTCATCCCGTCCCCGGGCATTGGTTGCCGAACGGCTGCATGGCCACCAGCGGCAGCCTGATTCGCTGGTTTCAGGGCCTCGTCGGTGGTGTCGAGCTCACCGACCTCGACGACGAAGCCGTCGTCACCGCCCCGGCGCAGGTGCTGTGCCTGCCGTACTTCCTTGGCGAGAAGAGCCCCCTCCACGACCCCGACCTGCGCGGCGTATTCGCCGGCATGCACCTCGGCCACGGCCGCGCCGACCTGTATCGATCGGTGCTGGAGGCCATCGCGTTCGGGTTCCGGCACCACGTCGACGTCTTCACCGACATCGGCATGCCGCCGAGCCGGGTGATGATCACCAATGGCGGGTCCAAGTCGACACTGTGGAAGCAGATCCACGCCGACGTGCTCGGCATCGAGATGCGCCCCGTCCGAGGCCATCCCGGCGCCTCCCTCGGGGCGGCGGTGATCGCCGCGATCGGGGTCGGCGCGCTCGACGACTGGTCCGATGCCGCCCGCTTCGTCGCTCTCGATCCGCCGGTCGTTCCCGATCCGACCCGGCGGGCGGTCTACGACGACGCCTATCAAAACTGGCGCGACCTCGGCGCAGCAGTGACGCCGATATCCCACGCGATGGCAAGAAATAACCGACAAGAATCTCCAGAAGTGAAAGGAACTGTGCCGCAATGAACACCAAGAAGCCTACGAAGAAAATGACACCCCGGCGGAGGCGGCGGTTCCTTGCCGCACCGGTATTCGCACTCCTGGCCGCACTCGCATTGTTCATCAGTGCCTGCGCGGGCAGCGGCGGCCCCGAACAGACCAAGGCGACGGGCACCGGCGCGGTCGGCAAGGACGTATCGGGAACCGTCCGCATCCTCATGGAGAACGTGCCGGACTCATACATCGTCAAGGCGATGGTGCCCGACTTCAACAAGGACTATCCGAACGTCAAGGTCGACATCGAGACACTGACCTACGACCAGATGCGCGACAAGCTGGTGTCGTCGTTCCAGTCGTCATCGCCCACCTACGACCTGATCATCGTGGACAACCCGTGGATGGTGGACTTCGCCAAGGCAAAGTTCCTGCAGCCATTGGACTCTCGCATCGACAGCACTCCCGACTATGACGCCGCCGACTTCTTCAAACCTCTTACCGACATCACGACCGTCGACGGCGTTCACTACGGCGTGCCGTTCTACAACTACGCGCTCGGATACCTCTACAACACCGACGATATGACCGCGGCCAAGCTGCCCGTGCCCACCACACTCGACCAGTTGGTCAGCACCTCGAAGGCGTTGAAGGCCGGTGACCGCGCGGGCATCGCCATGCAGCCGCAGCGTGGCTACAAGATCTTCGAGGAGTGGGGCAACTGGCTGTTCGCCGCGGGCGGCTCGATCTACGACGGCAACGGCAAGCCCACGCTGAACACGCCGGAGGCCAAGCAGGCCCTGAACGCGTACATCGACACCTACAAGACCGCCGCGCCGCCGAACAGCCTGAACTGGGCCTTCGACGAGGCGTTCCGCTCGGTGTCCAGCGATCAGGCGGCCTCGATGATCAGCTACAACTGGAACCTGCCCGCACTCAACGAGCCAGGGTCGGGACCGTCGGCGGGCAAGTACAAGCTGGCGCCGATCCCCGGCGGCAAGCAGGTTCTCGGCTCGTGGAGCTGGGCCATCCCCACCAATTCCGGTGCCTCCGACGCGGCGTGGGCGTTCGCGTCCTGGCTCACCTCGAAGGCACACGACGTCCAGCGCACCGAGAAGGGTGGCGCCGCGATCCGGCAGAGCACCCTGCAGGACCCTGCGGTGCTGAATGGCCCGCTCGGCGCCGACTACTACAAGACGGTCGAGCAGATGCTCGGCAACGCGTCGCCACTGAGCCAGGGCGCCAGCGGCGAGGAGATGATCCAGGCCGTCGGCACCGAACTCAACGAGGCGGTGGCAGGCACCAAGAGTGTCGACGACGCGCTGGCCGCAGCGCAGGCCGCCGCAGAGAAGATCCAAGGCTAGCCCGTCCCCCGGGGATATCCCACATGAAGCCGACCACCCCACCAAGGGAGCGATGAAGACCATGAAGTTCAAACACGGCATGGTCGCCCCCCTCGTCGCGCTCTTCGTCGGGGTGGTCGGCTTCCCCCTTGGTTACGCGTTCTATCTGAGCGTCACCGACTACAAGCTGACCAGTCACGGCACACCAAGACTGGTTGGCGCGGACAACTACCTCGCCACCTTGGGCGACGGCGAGTTCTGGCAGGCCTTCGGCACCACGGCGATCTTCGTCGGCGTGGCGGTCGGCCTGGAACTGCTGATCGGTCTGGCCATCGCGCTCGCCTTGCAGAAGCAGCGCTGGGCAAGCGATCTCACGCGTTCGATGCTGCTCGCGCCGATGTTCATCACCCCGATTGCCGTCGGGCTGATATTCCGATTCCTGCTCAACGACCAGATCGGCGCCATCCCGCATCTGTTGCACGCCATCGGCTTCGACTACGACTTCTTCGGTCCGGGCCGCGCCCTGTTCACCCTCGCCTTCATCGACGTCTGGCAGTGGACGCCGTTCATGGTGCTCCTGCTGCTCGCAGGCCTCGAGTCCATACCGAAGGAGCCACTCGAGGCGGCCAGGGTCGACGGCGCGGGCGGCTGGTACGTACTGCGACGGGTGACCCTGCCATTGTTGGCGCCGGTGCTCGTGGTGGCGATTCTGTTGCGCTGCCTGGACGCGATGAAGGTCTTCGAATACGTCTTCGCGACCACCCGCGGCGGGCCGGGCACCGAGACCCAGACACTGCAGTACTTCGTGTATCAGACCGGTATTCAGTTCTTCCGGCTCGGCTCCGCGTCGTCCATGGCCTTCGTGGTTCTTCTGGTCGTCCTGACGATCATCGTCATTGCGTTCCGCCGCATGGAGAAGGCCAAGCAGTCGTGAGGAATGCAATGGCTGAGTCCAGGGCGCTGACCATCTGCCGGGTTGCCCTGTTGTGGGCGGCGGGCATCTCAGTGCTGTTCCCGGTGGCATGGATCGCCCTGGCCAGCCTGAAGAGCCCCGAGCAGCTGAATGACCCGTTCCTGCTGTCCTTCACGCCAACGTTGGCCGCTTGGCGCAACGTGCTGGCCTCCGGAATCCTCGAAGCAGCGGGGCGAAGCGCCACCGTCGCACTCACCACCGTCGGCATCAGCATCGTGGTCGGCAGCATGGGCGCCTATGCCATCGCCCGCTTCCGGGCGGGCGGCACCGCGACCAGGTTCGGGATGCTCGCCGCGCAGGTGCTCCCGCCGGCGGTACTGGTGTTCCCGTTCCTGACCATGGCCTACGCACTTCGCCTCAACGACACCCTGATTCCGGTGATCTTCGCGCACCTGAGTTTCGTTCTTCCCGTAGTGACCTGGTTTCTCATCGGGTTCTTCGAGGCAGTGCCCCGCTCGTTGGAGGAGCAGGCCCAGGTCGACGGCTTCACCCGGTTCCAAGCGTTCCGCCTCGTCGTGCTTCCCCAGGTGTTCCCCGGCATGGGAGCAGCCGCAATCTTCGGCTTCACACTGTCGTGGAACGACCTGTTCTACGGCTTGATCCTGGCTCCCGGCAAGGCAGCCATCCTGCCAGTGGCCATCGCAGGCTTCAACACGTTCCGCGGCGTTCAGATCGGCTCGATGAGCGCCGCCATCCTGATCGCCGTCGTCCCCGTCGTCATTGCGAGCTTCTTCATTCAGCGCAGGTTGGTGCAGGGCATCAGCGGCGGCGCGGTGAAGTTCTAGAAGGTAGGTCACTCACCACTCATGGCAATAGTCCGATTCAGAGATGTCAACAAGGCCTACGGCTCGATCTCCGTGGTCAGCGACCTGAACCTCGAGCTGTCCGACGGTTCGTTCACCGTTCTCGTCGGCCCGTCCGGCTGTGGCAAGTCGACGTCGCTGCGGATGCTCGCCGGCCTCGAATCGGTCAGCTCCGGCACCATCACGATCGGCGATCGCGACGTGACCCATTTGCAGCCACGTGACCGTGACGTGGCCATGGTGTTCCAGAACTACGCGCTGTACCCACATCTCACCGTGCGGGAGAACATCGCCTTTCCGCTGCGTGCCGCGAAGGAACCTCGCGCCGATGCGCTCAAGAGGGCCGACGCCGTCGCCGATTCCCTGGGGCTCTCGAAGCTGTTGGCGCGCAAGCCAAAGGACCTCAGCGGTGGTCAGCAGCAGCGGGTGGCCATCGGCCGGGCGATCATCCGCGAGCCGTCGGTCTTCCTGTTCGACGAGCCGCTCAGCAATCTCGACGCGAAACTGCGCGTCGAGACACGTACCGAGCTGCTTCAGATTCAGCGCCGCCTCGGGATCACCTGCCTCTACGTCACACACGATCAGGAAGAGGCGATGACGCTGTCGGACCGGATGGTGGTGATGCGCGACGGCCGCGCCGCACAGATCGGCACGCCACTGGAGGTGTACGACGCACCGGTCGACACCTTTGTCGCCTCGTTCGTGGGGAGTCCAAAGATGAATCTCATCGACGGAGATCTGACCGGCGAGACATTTACCCTGCCAAGCGGATTCGCATTGTCCCTCGAGCAGTCGGTCGCCCGCGGCGCCGTGACGCTCGGGATCCGGCCCGACGACCTGGTGCCCACCGCCGCCGACGGGGCCGACGCGACCGTGAAGCTCGTCGAACTGCTGGGCCCGCGGGCGATCGTCACCATCGATGCCAGGGGCACCGAGCTGACCAGCGTCGTCGAATCCTCGCGGATGTCCGGAATCACCGAAGGCTCGAAGGTCGCGTTGACGGCCCGACCTGGTGCCGTGCACGTCTTCGACAGTCAGACCGGCCAACGCAAAGTCGGCACCAGCCAAGAGAACACGATCGACGGGAACCAAGTACACAGATGACGAAGACAGTTGTGGTCACCGGCGCGGGTTCCGGTATCGGGCGTGCCATCGCGACGACCCTCGCCGAACGGAGCTGGCAGGTCGTGGTCACCGATATCGACGGTGAAGCCGCGCATGACGTCGCCACATCGCTTCAGGCGGACACCGGAGTCAAACACGAATCAGCGATACTCAACGTCAGCTCGCCTGCCGATGCGGCGACGGTCGCGTTCGACGTGACCGACCGGCTCGGGCTCGACGCCTGGGTCAGCAATGCGGGCATCTCGTTCATGCACAGCTTCCTCGACGCACCCATCGCACGCTACGACCAGACGATGGACGTCAACCTCAAGGGCGTCTTCGTGTGCGGTCAGGCCGCCGCAAGGGCGATGGTGCGAAGCGGAACGGCGGGTGCGATCGTCAACACCGCCTCGATGGCGGGCAAGCAGGGCCGCGTGCCGTTCCTGTCCGACTACGTCGCATCCAAGTTCGGCGTCGTCGGCCTCACCCAGGCCATGGCATACGAACTCGGCGAACACGGCATCACCGTCAACTGCGTCTGTCCCGGCTACGTCGAAACACCCATGCAGTCAAGAGAACTCGAGTGGGAGGCGCAGCTGCGCGGCATCACGACCGACGGTGTTCGCACCATGATGATCGAGGACACCCCGCTGCGACGACTCGAGCAACCCGAGGACGTCGCCCGTTCAGTCGCCTTTCTCCTGTCGGACGACGCCCGCTTCATCACCGGAGAGGCACTGGCCGTCAACGGCGGCGCCTACATGGACTAGCCACCGAAATGACCTGCCCCACAACACCACCGAGAAAGGCACAACCGTGACAACCACCTGGCTCGACGAGGTCTTCAGCGTCAGAAAACCCGTCATCGCCATGCTTCACCTCTCCGCCCTGCCTGGCGATCCCGGGTACGACAGCACTGGTGGGATCGCCGCCGTCGTCGCACGTGCGCGCGAAGAACTCGACGAACTGCAGGCCGGTGGCGTGGACGGCGTGATGGTCTCCAATGAATTCAGCCTGCCGTATCTGACCAAGACGGAACCAATCACCGCGATCACGATGGCCAGGATCATCGGCGAGCTCCTCCCCGCGTTCGAGGTCCCCTACGGTGTGAACGTGTTGTGGGATGGCCAGGCATCGATTGATCTGGCCGTCGCCACCGGCGCGAAGTTCGTCCGCGAGATCTTCACCGGCGTCTACGCCAGCGACTTCGGCCTCTGGGACACCAACATCGGGGAAGTGGCGCGTCACCGTGCGCGCGTCGGTGGAGCCCACGTCAAGCTGTTCTTCAACATCGTCCCCGAGTCGGCGACGTATCTCGCGGTTCGAGATCTGGCAGCCATCACCCGTACGACGGTCTTCGCCACGCTGCCGGATGCGATCTGCGTATCCGGTGCGACGGCCGGTTCGCCGACGGATTCCGAGGCGTTGCGCGTGGTGAAATCCGCGGCGGGCGCGGTACCGGTGTTCGTGAACACGGGTGTGCGGGCTGAG
>NZ_JAVRQA010000478.1:0-12370 GCF_032161845.1 Mycobacterium sp. | reverse complement strand
CGTAGAACCGCTCATTGTGGGCGAAGGGGGACTTGAACCCCCACGTCCCGAAGGACACTGGCACCTGAAGCCAGCGCGTCTGCCATTCCGCCACTCGCCCCAACAACCGGGTGAGACTATCACGCAGTCGGCCCCACTCCCCAACCGCGCAGCTGGGCCGGTGCGCGACCCCACCAACCGCCCTGACCTGCCGTGATCCGATTCTCAGAGTTCTAGTGGTCACGTTCAGACTTACCTGGCCGATACCATGCGTACAGGCATGGGGGCCCGCGACACGCAGGCTCGGAAACCGTGTCGAGCGAGACCTACTACGACGAACAGCGAGGCAGGCGGTGAGATGGGACTCGTCAACCGCTTCGAGCGCAAGCTCGAGTCGACCGTCGGTGACACCTTCGCCCGTGTGTTCGGCGGTTCCATCGTGCCGCAGGAAGTCGAGGCGATCCTCCAACGCGAAGCCGAGGCTGGTGCGCGCGGAGTCGGCAGTGGCAGAATTTTGGCCCCAAACCACTACGTCATTACCCTCAGTGCATCCGACTTTCACAAGGTCCGCGCGGACCCCGACCTCACACCGACGACTTTTGCCCGATACCTGGAGGGATTCATCCGTGACCAAGGGTGGCAAACGTATGGTGATGTGGTCGTTGGATTCGAAGCGTCACCGCAATTGCACACCGGCCAGTTTCGCACCCGTGGAACGGTCGACCCAGACTCGACCAGCGGCGGAAGCGCCCCTGCCCCTCCAGACCGTGCTCACCCCGCAGAACGAGGAGTTCCACCGATGACCGACAATCCGAGCCACCGCGGCGGCGGCCAGGGACCAGCGCAGCCAGGCGACGACTACTACGACTACGGCCGTCAGGGCGACGAACCCCGCGCCCCGTATCCGCCAACGCCCGAGGGCGGCTACCCGCCCGCGCCAGCCCCCGGTCAGCCCGCGGCGCCGGCCGGTGGCTACCCGGATCAAGGCGGCTACCCCGATCGCGGTGGATACCCCGACCAGGGTTACCCGCCGCCCACCTACGACCAGCGGCCCCCCGCTGGCTACGGGCCACCTGCTGGCCCGCCCGCTGGCCCGCCGGCCGGCTACCAGGATCAGGGCTACCGCCAGCCACCCCCCGGATACGGCCCACCCCCGGGCGCCCCTGGCGGCTACGGCGAGCCCGCCGGTTACGACTACGGCCGTCCGGGCGCGCCGCCACGCGGTGAGGATTACGGCCGCCAGGAGCCCCGTCCCGAGCCCCCGCGACCGGCGTACCCCGATCAGGGCGGCTATCCCGATCAGGGCGGCTACCCGGACCAAGGTGGCTACCCCGACCAGGGTGGCTACGGCGGCCAGGCCTACGGCCGCCCGGACTACGGACAGCCCGATTACGGCCGCTACGGCGACCCGGCGGCACCGCAGGGCTACGCCGAGCAAGGCTACGGTCAGCCTGCCGACGCCGGATACGGCCAGCCCGCCGGATACGACTACGGCCAGCCGCCTGCCGGGGCTCCCGTCGCTGGTTACGGCGCGGGCGCGGGTTACGGAGCCGGAGCCGCCAACGTCACCTTGCAGCTGGACGACGGCAGCGGCCGCACGTATCAACTACGTGAGGGCGCCAACGTCATCGGACGCGGCCAGGATGCTCAGTTCCGCCTGCCGGACACCGGCGTCTCGCGCCGTCATCTGGAGATCCGCTGGGACGGCCAGGTCGCCCTGCTCTCCGACCTGAACTCCACGAACGGCACCACGGTCAACAACGCGCCCGTCCAGGAATGGCAGCTGGCCGACGGCGACACGATCCGCCTTGGCCACTCCGAGATCATCGTCCGCGTTCACTGAGCGCTCAGGCTGGTGACGGCTGGAGGCCAAGCCGATGCTTCGGCCTCACGGCTGTCTCCCGCCCAAGTATCGTGACGTTGCCGACGGCGGCTGAGTCAGACGGCGACGGAGAGGACGTCAGATGCAGGGGATAGTGCTGCAGCTGACGCGCGTCGGATTCCTGTTGCTCTTGTGGCTCTTCATCTGGTCGGTACTGCGCATCCTCCGTACCGACATCTACGCGCCGACTGGCGCCGTCATGGTCAAGCGCGGGCTCGCGCTGCGCGGCACCTTGCTACCGAGCCGCGGCCAACGCCGCAACACTCCACGCCAGCTGGTGGTGACCGAGGGGGCGTTGGCGGGCACCCGAATTCAACTGGGCGCCCAACCCGTGCTCATCGGGCGAGCCGACGACTCGACTCTGGTGCTGACCGACGACTATTCGTCGACACGGCATGCGCGGCTCTCGCCGCGGGGGTCCGAATGGTACGTCGAGGACCTAGGATCGACCAACGGTACATACCTTGACAGGGCGAAGGTGACGACGGCGGTAAGGGTTCCGATGGGGACGCCGGTGCGAATCGGCAAGACAGTAATCGAGCTGCGCCCATGACTCTCGTCCTCCGATACGCCGCGCGCAGCGACCGCGGACTGGTCCGCGCCAACAACGAAGACTCGGTGTACGCCGGTGCGCGGCTCCTGGCGCTCGCCGACGGCATGGGTGGCCACGCCGCTGGTGAGGTTGCCTCCCAGCTGGTGATCGCGGCCCTCGCCCACCTCGACGACGACGAGCCTGGCGGCGACCTCCTCAGCCAGCTCAACTCCGCCGTCCACGAAGGCAACTCGGCGATCGCCGCGCACGTCGAGGCCGATCCCGAGCTGGAGGGGATGGGCACCACCCTCACCGCAATCCTGTTCGCCGGGAACAGGCTTGGGCTCGTTCACGTTGGTGACTCGCGTGGCTACCTCCTGCGCGACGGTGAGCTCAGCCAGATCACCAAGGACGACACCTTCGTCCAGACCTTGGTCGACGAGGGCCGCATCACCGCCGAGGAGGCACACAGCCACCCGCAGAGGTCGTTGATCATGCGGGCGTTGACCGGCCACGAGGTGGAGCCGACGCTGACCGTCCGCGAAGCCCACGCCGGTGACCGCTATCTGCTCTGCTCCGACGGACTGTCCGATCCGGTCAGCCACGAGACCATCCTGGACGCGCTTCAAATCCCCGACGTCACCGAGAGTGCCGACCGGCTCATCGAAATGGCGCTGCGCGGCGGCGGACCGGACAACGTGACGGTCGTGGTCGCCGACGTCGTCGACTACGAGTACGGCCAGACGCAGCCGATCCTCGCCGGTGCGGTCTCCGGCGAGGACGACCAGAGCGCACCGCCCAACACGGCGGCCGGGCGGGCCTCCGCGTTCAACCCGAAGCGCGTGGCGGCGGCAGCCAAGCGACCGACGATCGAACCCGAGGCGCCCGCGAAGAAGCGCTCGCGTCGCAAGATGATCGTCGGCGCGCTTCTGCTGCTCGTAGTGGTGCTGGCCGGACTCGCGGTCGGCCGCATGGTGATTCAGAACAATTACTACGTCGCCGAGCGCGACGGGACGGTGCACATCATGCGTGGTGTGCAGGGCGGCTTCCTGGGAATGCCTCTGCAGCAACCCTTTCAGGTCGCCTGCCTCGACGCGCGCAACTCGATCACCAACATCGGCGTCGACGACAGCCGCGCTGGCTGCAAGCCCCTGAAGGTCGCCGACCTGCGCGAGTCCGAACGCGCGCAGGTGACGGCCGGACTTCCGGGCGGCACGCTCGACGAGGCCATCCGTCAGCTCAGGGAGCTGGCCCAGTCGTCGGTACTTCCGATCTGCCTGCCGCCGCCCACCAGGACGACGACGACGGTGACACCCACCCCGCCGCCTCCTGCGTCGAGCGCTCCCTCGGAGCCGTCGACCACCTCCGCCGCACCGCCGCCGGCGCCGAGTACCACCGAAGGGGCGCCCGAGGTGCCGACCACGGTGACCGCACCGCCTCCGCCCCCCTCCCCGTCGCCCACCGTCACGGCGCTTCCGCCTCCGCCACAGAAACCGGGCACCGATTGCCGGACGGCGTCATGAGCACCCAGCCACAAGCGCCCGTGACCGTCGTTCCACCACTACCGAATCGGCGCAACGCCGAACTTCTGCTGCTCGGGTTCGCCGCACTGATCACCACCGTCGCGCTGCTCATCGTGGAGGCCAACCAGGAGCAGGGCCTCAGCTGGGACCTCGCCCAGTACACGCTCGGTTTCCTCGCCCTCTTCGGGGCCGCCCATCTGGCCGTCCGGCGTTTCGCGCCATACGCCGATCCGCTGCTGCTCCCCGTGGTGGCTCTGCTGAATGGCTTGGGGCTGGTCATGATTCACCGCCTCGACCTGGCCGAGGGAGCTCTCGGTACCGGCGGCGCACGGGGCCCGAGTGCCAACCAGCAGATGCTGTGGACACTCGTCGGCGTGGTGGCGTTCTGCCTCGTCGTGGCCTACCTCACCGACCACCGCATCCTGGCCCGGTACGGCTACGTCTGCGGACTCGTCGGCCTCCTCTTCCTTCTGATCCCCGCCGTCCTACCCAGTTCGATATCCGAGGAAAATGGCGCCAAGATCTGGATTCGCTTCCAGGGCTTCTCGATTCAGCCCGCCGAGATCTCCAAGATCCTGCTGTTGATCTTCTTCGCCGCCGTCCTGGTGTCCAAGCGCAGCCTGTTCACCAGCGCGGGCAAGCACTTCCTCGGGATGAACCTCCCCCGCCCCCGCGACCTGGCGCCGCTCCTGGTCGCCTGGATCGCATCCGTCGGGGTCATGGTGTTCGAGAAGGATCTCGGGACCTCGCTGCTGCTGTACGCCTCGTTCCTGGTACTCGTCTACATCGCCACCGACCGGATGAGCTGGGTTCTGTTGGGGCTCAGCCTCTTTGCGGTGGGCAGCGTCGTCGCCTACCACACGTTCGCCCACGTCCGGGTCCGAGTGGAGACGTGGCTCGACCCGTTCGCCGACCCCGACGGCGCTGGCTACCAGATGGTGCAGTCGTTGTTCAGCTTCGCCACCGGCGGCATCTTCGGGACCGGCCTCGGCAACGGCCAACCAGGATCGGTCCCAGCGGCCTCGACGGACTTCATCATCGCCGCGATCGGTGAGGAGCTCGGCCTCGTCGGACTCGCCGGCGTGCTGATGCTGTACACGATCCTGATCATTCGCGGCCTACGGACCGCCGTTGCCGTGCGGGACAGTTTCGGCAAGCTGCTGGCCGCCGGGCTGGCCTCGACGCTGGCCATCCAGTTGTTCATCGTCGTCGGCGGGGTCACCAAGCTGATTCCCCTGACCGGCCTCACCACCCCGTGGTTGTCGTACGGCGGTTCCTCGCTGATCGCCAACTACGTGCTGCTGGCGATCCTGATCCGCATCTCACATTCGGCCCGGCGACCGTTGGACATGAAGGCCCCGAACGCCACTCCGATCGCCTCGGCGCACACGGAGGTGATCGGGCGGGCATGAACACCTCACTGCGCCGCATCTCCATCGCGATCATGGGCCTGATCGTGCTGCTCCTCGCCAATGCCACACTGACCCAAGTCTTTCGGGCGGACGGCCTGCGCTCCGACCCCCGCAACCAGCGCGTGTTGCTCGACGAGTACTCGCGTCAGCGCGGTCAGATTTCGGCGGGCGGGCAACTTCTCGCCTACTCCACGTCGACCGATGGGCACTTCCGCTTCCTCCGGGTGTATCCGAACCCGCAGGCGTATGCCCCGGTCACCGGCTTCTACTCGCTGCTGTACTCCAGCACGGGCCTGGAGCGTGCCGAGGATTCGATCCTGAACGGCTCCGACGAGCGGCTGTTCGGCCGTCGGTTGGCCGATTTCTTCACCGGCCGGGATCCGCGCGGCGGGAACGTGGCCACCACCATCAACCCGCAGGTTCAGCAAGCCGCCTGGGACGCCATGCAGAAGGGCTGCAACGGCGGTCCGTGCAAGGGCTCGGTCGTGGCGCTCGAACCGTCCACCGGAAAGATCCTCGGGATGGTCTCGTCTCCGTCGTACGACCCGAACCTGCTGGCCTCACACGACGGCAACGTGCAATCGAACTCGTGGCAGCAGTTGCGGGACGACCCGGACGCGCCCCTGGTCAACCGCGCCATCTCCGAGACCTATCCTCCTGGCTCGACATTCAAGGTGATCACCACCGCGGCGGCACTCGCGAACGGTGCCACCCCGGACACTCAGGTCACTGCGGCGGCGCGAATTCCGTTGCCGGACAGCACCGCAACGCTGGAGAACTACGGCGGCGCCGCGTGCGGAAACGATCCGACCACGACGCTGCGCACCGCGTTCGCGAAGTCGTGCAACACCGCGTTCGTCGACCTCGGCATCCGGACCGGCGCCGACGCGCTGCGCCGTACCGCTCAGGGGTTCGGTCTGGACAACGCTCCCCCGCCGATCCCCCTACAGGTGGCGTCGTCGACCATCGGCCCGATCGGCGACGATGCCGCTCTCGGTATGTCGAGCATCGGTCAGAAGGACGTCGCCCTGACCCCGTTGCAGAACGCGATGATCGCCGCGACCGTTGCGAACGGCGGCGTCACGATGCAGCCGTACCTGGTGGACGACCTCAAAGGCCCCGACCTCGCCAACATCAGCTCGACCAACCCACACGAGCTTCGGCGGGCAGTGTCCTCGCAGGTCGCCACTACACTTACGGACCTGATGATTGGCGCTGAGCAGGTGACCCAGCAGACGGGGGCCATTGCAGGCGTACAGATCGCCTCCAAGACGGGCACGGCCGAGCACGGTTCGGACCCGCGGAACACTCCGCCCCACGCTTGGTACATCGCCTTTGCCCCGGCCAAGGCCCCCAAGGTCGCCATTGCGGTCCTAGTGGAGAATGGTGGTGACCGATTGTCCGCGACCGGTGGCGCACTCGCTGCGCCGATCGGGCGGGCGACCATTGCCGCGGCCTTGCGGGAGGGATCATGACCGCGCGCGTCGGAGTAACGCTGTCCGACCGCTACCGTCTTCAGCGACTCATCGCGACGGGCGGTATGGGCCAGGTCTGGGAAGCCCTCGACGCTCGACTGGGGCGCCAGGTCGCCATCAAGGTGCTCAAGGCGGAGTTCTCGTCGGACCCCGAGTTCGTGGAGAGGTTCCGCGCCGAGGCCCGGATCGTGGCCATGCTGAACCATCCGGGCATCGCCAGCGTCTACGACTACGGCGAGACCGAGCTGGAGGATGCCCGCACCGCCTACTTGGTGATGGAGATGGTCACCGGCGAGCCGCTGAACTCCGTGCTCAAGCGCACCGGTCGGTTGTCGCTGCGCCACGCCCTCGACATGTTGGAGCAGACCGGTCGGGCGCTGCAGGTCGCACACACGGCGGGGCTCGTGCACCGCGACGTGAAGCCGGGCAACATCCTGATCACCCCCACCGGTCAGGTGAAGCTCACCGACTTCGGCATCGCCAAGGCCGTCGACGCCGCCCCCGTCACCCAGACCGGCATGGTCATGGGCACCGCGCAGTACATCGCCCCCGAGCAGGCCCTCGGCCGCGACGCCACCCCGGCCAGCGACGTCTACTCGCTCGGCGTCGTCGGCTACGAATCCGTGGCAGGTCGACGCCCCTTCACCGGCGACGGCGCGCTGACCGTGGCGATGAAGCACATCAAGGAGCAGCCCGCTCCCCTGCCCGCCGACATCCCGCCCAACGTGCGCGAGCTCATCGAGATCAGCCTCCTCAAGGAGCCCGGCCATCGGTACCGCACGGGCGGCGCCTTCGCCGACGCCGTCGCCGCGGTGCGCGCAGGCCGGCGGCCACCACGACCCAACCACGCCCCGACGATCGGCCGGGCCACGCCGGCTGCCATTCCCTCGACGGCACAGACCCGCGCCGTCGCCGATTACGGTCGTCCACCGACCACCAACGTCCGCACCCGCCCGCCGACCGGCAGTCACCGCACGCCGCCGCCGAAGCGCACCTTCTCCCCCGGTCAGCGCGCGCTGCTCTGGGCAGCCGGTGTGCTCGGCGCGCTCGCGATCATCATCGCCATCCTGATGGTGCTCAACGTGCAGGACCGCAAGGATCAGAAGCCGGCTCCGTCCACGGAGACCAGCACCACCGTGGTACCCGCACCCCCCGCAACACCCGGCGCCATGCCCGGTGAGCCATTAGCCGTAGAGCAGACATCTCCATGACCACCCCCCAGCACCTGTCCGACCGCTACGAACTCGGTGAAATCCTCGGCTTCGGCGGTATGTCCGAGGTCCACATGGCCCGCGACGTTCGGCTGCACCGCGACGTCGCGGTCAAGGTGCTGCGCGCCGACCTCGCCCGCGACCCCAGCTTCTACCTCCGGTTCCGTCGCGAGGCGCAGAACGCCGCCGCGCTGAACCACCCGGCGATCGTGGCCGTGTACGACACCGGCGAGGCCGAGACCGCCAATGGTCCGCTGCCGTACATCGTGATGGAGTACGTCGACGGCGTCACGTTGCGCGACATCGTGCACAACGAGGGCCCGATGGAGCCCCGCCGCGCCCTCGAGGTCATCGCCGACGCCTGCCAGGCACTGAACTTCAGCCACCAGCACGGCACCATCCACCGCGACGTCAAGCCGGCCAACATCATGATCAGCAAGGGCGGCGCGGTAAAGGTCATGGACTTCGGCATCGCCAAGGCGCTCGCCGATGCAGGCAACCCCGTCACGCAGACCGCGGCGGTCATCGGCACCGCCCAGTACCTGTCCCCCGAGCAGGCCCGCGGCGAGACCGTCGACGCCCGCTCCGACGTGTACTCGCTGGGATGCGTGCTCTACGAACTCCTCACCGGCGAACCCCCCTTCGTCGGCGACTCCCCCGTCGCCGTTGCCTACCAGCACGTGCGCGAGGACCCGGTGCCGCCGTCGGAGCGCAACCCGGAACTGTCGCCGGAACTCGACGCCGTCGTCCTCAAGGCACTGGCCAAGAATCCCGACAACCGCTATCAGACGGCCGCCGACATGCGCACCGACCTGATCCGCGTGCACAGCGGCGAGGCGCCGGAGGCACCCAAGGTGTTCACCGACGCCGAGCGGACGTCCTTGATGGCCGCCGGCCCGTCGCTGGGCCGCAACCAGCCCACCGAGCAGATCCAGGTGCATCAGCGCACCTACGTGCCCAAGGAGCGCAACCCCGCCATCGGGCGCTGGTTCGCCATCGTCGCCGTGCTCGCCGTGCTGACCGTCGTCGTGACGGTGTTGCTGAACTTCGTCGGCGGCAATCCCCGCGACGTGCAGATCCCGGACCTGAGGGGCCAGAAGTACGACGAAGCCGTCGTCTCGTTGCAGAACCTGGGCTTCAAGACCACCCGAAACCAGCAGCCGGACAACGAGGTTCAGGTCAACGAGGTCATCAGCACCGACCCACCGGCCAACACGGCCGCCGCTCGGGACGACCAGATCACCATCAACGTGTCGACGGGTCCCCAGCAGGCCGAGATCCCCGACTGCGCAGGGTCGTTGAGCTTCGCGCAGTGCAAGAGCAAGCTCAACGCCGCCGGTTTCGACAAGGTCAGGCAGAGTCCTTCGGGAAATCTGGTGGTTCCCAAGGACGTCGTGATTGGCACCAATCCACCGGCCAACCAGACGTCAGCGGTGACCAACGAGATCATCGTCGTCGTCAGCTCGGGGCCGGACAGTAAGCCAATTCCCGACGTCGCCGGTCAGATCGTCGACGTCGCCACCCAGATCCTCGTCGCGAACGGGTTCACGATGCCGCCCATTCCGGTCGAGGTCGACGGCCTCGGCAACACCAAGGGTCAGGTGATGGGCACCGTGCCGCCGGCGAATACCAGTGCGGCCGTGGATCTTCCGATCCAGTTGCAGGTGTCGCGCGGCAACCAGTTCAGAATGCCCGACCTGCGGGGCAAGTTCTGGGACACCGCCGCGCCCCAACTGTCGTCGCTGGGGTGGCAGAACATCGGCACCAACTTCAACAAGCTTCCCGACGCGCAGAACAGCGGAGTGCCGACCGCTGGGGTGGTGACTCAGGACCCGCCGCCCGGCACCCCGATGAAGCCCACCGACACCATCACGCTGAGCTTCGCGCAGTAGCCGCCCGCACCGTATCGGCGACCTCACGCTCGAGGCTGCTCACCAGACCTTCGTCGACGGGCTCGCCACACACGCCCAGCCAGTTGGCGAGCATCCGGTGACCACCTTCGGTCAGGATCGACTCGGGGTGGAATTGCACGCCGTGAATCGGCAGCTCGACGTGCTGCACGCCCATGACGACGCCGCCCGACGTCTGCGCGGTGACCTGAAGCTCAGCGGGCATCGTGTCGGGCAGGATCGTCAGCGAGTGGTACCGCGTCGCCGTGAACGGGTCCGGAAGTCCTTTGAGCACACCGATGTTCGCGTGGCTCACACTGCTGGTCTTGCCGTGCAGAAGCTCCGGCGCGCGATCCACGGTCCCGCCGAAAGCCACCCCGATGGCCTGGTGCCCGAGGCAGACGCCCAGCAGCGGGGTCGACACCGCGGCGCAGGCGCTAACGAGCGGTATCGACGCGCCGGCCCGTTCGGGCGTACCCGGTCCTGGGCTCAGCAGGATGCCGTCGAACTCGTCGGCGGCCTTCGCGACGTCGGCCTCGGTGCCTAGTCGGGAGTCGTCGTTGCGCCATACGTCGGCGTGCACGCCCAACTGTCCGAGGTACTGGACGAGGTTGAAGACGAAGCTGTCGTAGTTGTCGACGACGAGGACGCGCATCCGCCCAGGCTAACCCAACCCCTAGTAGCCCAGCGGGCCCGCGGGCTTGGCGTAGCGCATCCGCACCGCCGGGGGATGAGCGACGACCTGCACGTCCGCCATTGGCTTCTCCGTGTAGCCCAGCCCGAACCGCAACACGTACCGCTTGTAGAGCCCGACCATCGGCGACGCCGCCAGCGCCGCCTGCATGGCGGTGACGTCTCCGATCGCGGTAACCGCGTAAGGCGGACTGTAGGTGCGACCGTTGAGCAGCAGGGTGTTGCCAACGCACAGGGGAGCGGAGGTGGCGATGATCCGCTGATCCTGCATCTGGATGGCTTCGGCGCCCGCGCTCCACATCGCGTTCAGGACCGCCTCGATGTCCTGTTGGTGGACCACCAGATCGTCGGCGGACGCGTCGCCGGGAAAGCGGCCCTCGGCGTCCCGCTGTGCGTCGTCGAGCGTCACGGTGAGGCCCGGCCCATGCGCGGCCTCGAGTCCGGCGTCGGCCGCCAGCGCGTCGGCCCGCTTGGTGATGGCTGTCAGTGCGGCAGCGGCGGACGGTGTGCCGCCGTGGTGGTTGTCGATCTGGCCGACGAGGTTCTCGCGTTGCGCGGACAACTTGTCGACCGACGCCTGTGCCTCACGAACGAGGTCGACGAGTCGGGGGGCGTCGCTGCGGCGGATCTCGTTGCCACCGGAGACGGTGTGGGTGGTGGCCAACAGCAGGCCAGCACACAGGCAGACGGCAGGCACCCCGAGTCGCCAGGCAGAGATACCTGCTCTCGCCATGGTTTCTCCTCCCGGTCGGGTGCTGCGTTAGGCTCTGGGTTGCATCCGCTCCATCGTCGCAAGGTACCCATGCCCAAGTCCAAGGTTCGCAAGAAGAACGACTTCACGATCAGCCCCGTCAGCCGGACCCCGGTCAAGGTCAAGGCCGGCCCGTCGGGCACGTGGTTCGTGGTGTTGTTCGTCGGCCTGATGCTGTTCGGGTTGGTGTGGCTGCTGGTGTTCCAGCTCGCCGCGACCAATCCCGTGGATGCCCCCAGCTTCCTGAAGTGGATGGCCGATCTGGCCCAGTGGAACTACGCGATTGCGTTTGCCTTCATGATTTCCGGATTGTTGCTCACGATGCGGTGGCGATGACCGTTCGGCGGGTCAGGATGAATTCAAGTTCGTTCTCATCCGTTACCTTTTCGGCCACCTGGTTGTCACCCAATCACACGGTTGTGATTCATCCCCATTGGGGATAGCACTTGTGGATAACTAGATCAAGCACGCGTAGAGGGTGCTAAAACCCAATGCAGCAAACTGAGTGGGGTCCTCCGACCGGGGGCATCGCCGCATGCGGCGTCTTCGGCATCGTGATGGCGATCGCCGCTGTGACAGCGGTCACAGACGGTCCGGGACGTGTTCTTGCCGGCATTGCCGCGGTGGGTTTACTGACGTTTGCAAGCATGTCGTGGCGGGCCCGCCCCAAGCTGGCAATCACCGGTGAAGGATTGGTCGTCCGGGGCTGGTTTGGCACGCACGTACTAGGCCGTCAGAACGTCGCAAAGATCCGCATCACCGAGTTCCGCCGGATCGGACGGAAGGTGCGGCTGCTGGAGATCGACACCGTGGCCGACGACCGGCTCCTGGTGTTCACCCGATGGGATTTGGGCACCGATCCGCTGCACGTGCTGGATGCGCTGACCGATGCCGGCTACGCGGGCCGCTAGCCGTCCGACGCATGAAGGCGCCCCGCGGAACTGGCCCGCGGGGCGCAACGGCTTCAGGACGGCTAGGAAACGGTGATCGAGTCGATGACGACCGGCTCGGTCGGGCGATCGC
>NZ_JAVRQA010000477.1:0-8098 GCF_032161845.1 Mycobacterium sp. | reverse complement strand
CGATGCCTGGGGATCTCATGTCCATCAGGAAGTACGAGATGCCCTTGCGCTTGGGGACGTCCTGATCGGTCCTGGCCAGCAGCAGGCACCAGTCGGCGTGGAGTCCACCACTGGCCCAGAGCTTTTGCCCGTTGACGACGTATCCGTCGTCGACCCTGCGAGCCGACGTGCGCAGCGAGGCAAGGTCCGAACCTGCCTCGGGCTCGGAGAAGCCCTGCACCCAGATCTCACCCTCGAGGATCGCCGGCAGGTGACGTTGCCGTTGGGCGTCGGTGCCCGCCGCGAGCAGCGTCGACGCGGCGTGGTGAATTCCGACGAACGCCAGCACCAAACGCGGCGCATCGTGCGCCGCGAGCTCCTGATACAGCACGATCTGTTCGCCCACCGACATGCCGCCACCCCATTCGCGCGGCCAGTGCGGCACGGCGAAACCCGCACTGTGTAGCTCGGCGAACCAGCCCTTCTGGAAGGCGACGAAGTCCTCGTCGCTCACCCCGGCCTGAGTGTCGCGCCAGTCCGTCGGGACGTGCTCCTGACACCAAGTCCGGACGCGGGTGCGGAACTCCGCGAGGTCCGCCGTCACGACACGACCTCGCGCCCCGCGCCGTAGAGCCCGGTCAACCCACGCGAGCCGAGACGCTCGGTGAGAAGGGCGCGGGTGGCCGAGAGTCCAAGCGGCAGCCTGCGCAGCGGTTGGCTGTACCGCGACAGCCAGGACAGCGTGGTCTCGTCGCAGAAGCCGACGGCGCCATGCAGTTGATGGGTGACCCGGAAGACGATCTCCGCGGCCTCCAACGCCGCCATCCGAAGCGCGAGGGCGTCGTCGAGGGCGCCATCGAGGCACTGCGCCGCACTCCAGGTGGCGTGCTTCGCGAGCATCTCGAGCCCGGCCCGTTCGACCTCGGCATCGGTCAGCTGGAACTGAACGCTCTGGAAGCCCGAGAGAGGTTGACCGAACTGCTGCCGCATGCGGACGTGGGCGATGGTGAGTTCGATTGCCCGGTCCAGCATTCCGAGCAACGTCCAACAGGGAAGCACCAGAGCCACGGGTAGCGCCTCGGTACCTGCGTCGTCCACGGGCGTCAACGAAAGGCGGGTCACGAACGCGGCTCTTGGCTCGTCGTTCGCCACGGCGCTGCTTCGGCAGCCGCCCATGGTGACGGCGCCCCAGTTCAGGTCGACGCCGGCCACCGTGCCCGTCGGGCGGGCGTCGGAGACGACGATCAGCCCGTCGTCGTCAGCCGTCCGGGACAACCGCTCGGCGACCGGATAGGGCAGTGCCCAGTAGCCTGCGCTGCGGCACAGCGCCGCGGACGCCTCGAGCTGGTCGGCGTCACTCCTTGGCTCGAGTTCCCAGGCCCCGAGCTCGGCGAGGACCGGACCCACCAGCGTCTCGCGTGCCGTCGGATCGGCCTCGGCCCGCTGAACGAGTTCGTCGCCCCCGGCCGCTTCGAATGCCCGAAGTGCTTGGCGCCCATATTCCTTGGCTTCGGTCCCGAGATCGGTGATCATCGCGCGCCCAGCATGGATCGCGACAGCAGGATGCGTTGCATCTCGATGCTGCCCGATGACACGGTCGAGGCCTGCGAGTAGCGCCAGTGGTCTTCGACCTCGCGGCGGAACAACACCGTGCCCTCCTCTGGCGCCTCCGCGGCGATCTCCATCAGCACCTCGGCGCTGTCCTGGTCGAGTTTCGTGACGGCGATCCGGTAGGCCGCCACGTCGGTCGGTGTCACGCGCCCCTCGCTCTGCAGCGACACCAGGCGGTACGCCAGCAGGCGCGCGCGGCGACAGTGGGTCAGCATCCTGGTCCACCGCCCACGCAGTTCGGCGGGCAGTGTGGCCCAGCGTTCACCGAGCTGGCCGGGGGCCATTTGCAGCAGGCGTTCGCACCGCGCGTAGCGGGCGATGCCGAGGCGTTCGAACGACAACACGTCGGCGACGATCGACCAGCCGTCGTCGAGGGTCCCCAAGACGTCGGCCTCGGTGACCCGGAGGTCGTCGATGAACACCTCGTTGAGGTGGTGCGGACCCAACATGGCGCCGATCGGCCGTACCGTGATGGCCGGATCGTCCATCGGCACCAGGAAGATGGTCAGCCCGGCCTGCTTCTTGGTTGTGTTCTTCTCCCACTTGGTCGTTCGCGCAAGCAGGAAGCACCACTGCGCCATCGTGGCGTACGACGTCCAGATCTTCTGACCGTTGATGCGCCAGCCGTCCCCGTCGCGCGTGGCCGCCGTGCGCAGGGACGCCAGATCCGAGCCCGCCTCGGGCTCGCTGAATCCCTGACACCAGATGACCTCGCCCCCCGCGATCGGCGGCAGATGCCTGCGCCGTTGTTCTTCGGTGCCGTGGCGCATGAGCGTCGGCCCCACCCAGTTCACGCCCATGTACTGGGCGCCCCGCGGCTCGTGGTGGGCCCACATCTCCTCGCGCACAACGGTCTGCTCCCACACCGAGGATCCACGTCCGCCGAATTCCTCGGGCCAGGACATGCAGAGCAGGCCGCGTTCGGCGAGGAGGTGACAGAACTTCTGGGCGATTTCCAAGTCGGCTGGGTCGTCGGTGAAGGCACCCAGAAAATCCTCCGGTACGTGCGCCTTCACCAGCTCACGAAGTTCCTGCCGCAGGTCTGCCGCGCCGCGACCCATTTCGAAGTCCACCCGCCGAGCTTAGGGCAATCCTTATAAGGATTGCTAGTATTGGATCCGTGCCACCAGGACGGACTCCCCAGCGCCGCATCGCCGAGACGGTCGCCGGAGAACTGCGCGACGGCATCCTCACCGGTCGTGCGGGTGACCGGCTACCCACTCAGGACCAGCTGGTGAGCGACTTCGGCGTCAGCTATCCCTCAGTGCGCGAAGCATTGCGGATCCTCGAGACCGAGGGACTGGTCACCGTGAAGCGGGGCAGCGTCGGAGGCGCGGAGGTACACCGGCCCGATCAGTCCTCTGGGGCGTATCACCTCGGTCTCCTGCTGCAGGGCGCCCGCGTCACGCTCGGTGACCTCGCGCAAGGGCTGCTCCTGCTCGAACCACTGTGTGCGGGTGAGGTGGCCAGGCGCGCGGACCGTGCGCGCGCCGTCGTTCCCGCGCTGACGGCCAACGTCGATGCCTCCGCGGACGCGGTGACCGACGGCGTCGCCTTCACCAGGATCGCCCGCGAATTCCACGATCTCGTGGTGGCATTCACCCCGAACGACACGATGCGCTACGTGGTACGAAGTCTCGTCGCGCTTTGGTCGGCGCAGGAGCAACAGTGGGCGGCGACGCGAACCAAGCGCGGTGAATACCCGTCGCCCGCCGCGGCGCGGGGCGCGGTGCGCACCCACCGCAGGCTCGTCGACGAAATCGCCGCCGGACGTGCCGAGGAGGCGCAGGCGATCGCGCGCAGGCACCTCGCCGCCACTCAGGAGCTGGTGCTGGAGCGCTTCAACGACGACGTCGTCAACGCGTCGTCGGCGCGTTCGGGCCGCATCGCGCTCTAGGTGCTAGGCCTTCTTGAGCGTGTCCCAGTCGTGTTCGTCCTCCAGCTTGGCGATCGCCTTGGCGGTGCGTTCCTTCATCACCAGCGTGAAGGCGACGCCGATCACCACGGCGACCACCAGCCCGACCCAGGAGAACCGGGACAACCACTTCTCGGCGGCTAGGCCCAGGTAGTAGACGACGGCGGTGGTGCCGCCCGCCCAGATGAGCCCGCCGGATGCGTTAGCGGTGAGGAAGCGGGCATAGGGCATCTTCAGTGCACCGGCGAGCGGGCCCGCGAAGATGCGGAGTAGCGCGATGAATCTGCCGAAGAACACCGCCCACATTCCCCACCGGGTGAAGAACTGCTTGGCCAGTGCGACGTGGCCGGGACCGAAGTGCTTGGGGAAGCGTCTGCCCAGCCGCTCGAACAGGCTCATCCCGTAGCGGCGCCCGATGCTGTAGCCGATGGTGTCGCCGACGATCGCGCCGATGGTGGCCGCGGCACCGACGCCGACCGGGTTGATGTCCAGGGTGTGACGGGAGGCCAGCAGGGCGGCGCTGACCAGTGCGATCTCGCCGGGCAGCGGAATGCCCAGACTCTCAAGCCCGATCACCAATCCGACGACGAGGTACACCGCGAACGGCGGGATGGTCTGCAGCATGGCGTCCACGTTCACGCGCTAAGAATGCCCGATGGCTCCGCTTGGTGCGGTCAAGCCGCGCAAGAGGCGAGACGAGTGGGTTAGTCGCTGGCGGGCAGCGGCTTGGCTTCCTTGATCGTCAGCGGCGTGGCCCCGACGCTGAGGGTGCCCGCGCCCGCCTTGGTGACGAGTACTTCGGCGCCGCCGTCGTCGACGTAGCGCTTGCCCATCAGGTTGCCGTCGGACAGCGCGGCGTCGATCGTGAGGCTGGCATCCTTCTCTGGGCTTTCTGTGCCGATCGGCACCATGGGTGCCCCGCCGGCGCGGAGGTCGTCGAGGCTCTCGGCGCTGCGCACCACGATGACCTGGGTGTCGCAAACCTGGCTCTGCAGGCGGGTGCCGTTCTTGATCATGCTGACTCCTTGCTGGCATTGAGCTCGTCGACGAGTTCGCGGCGCAATATCTTGCCGGTGGCGTTGGTGGGGAGTTCGTCGCGGAACACTACGCGGTCGGGCGTGCGTGATCCGCGAAGTTGGGCTCTTACGTAGGTGCGCAATTCGTCGGAATCGGGTTCGGTGCCGGGTGTCGGGACGACGACGGCGACGATGATCTGACCCCACTGCGGGTCGTCGACGCCCACCACCGCGCAGTCGCGCACGTGTGGGTGTTCGACGAGGACGTCCTCGATCTCCGCGGGGGCGATGTTCTCGCCGCCGCGGATGATGGTGTCGTCGGAGCGGCCGCCGATGAACAGGTAACCCGCCTCGTCGAGCATTGCGACGTCCTTGGTGGGGAACCAGCCCTCGGCGTCGAGTACCGACCCGATGTCGGTGTACTTGCCGGATACCTGCTCGCCCCGCACGTAGAGCTCACCGGTCTCGCCAGGGCCGAGGACGGTGCCGTCGTCGGCGCGGATCTCGACTTCGATGCCTGGCACGGGTTGGCCCACCGAGCCGAGGCGGCGGGCCGCACCGTCATCGGATGCGGCGAGGGCGGCGCGGTGGTCGTCAGGTGTCAGCACGGCGATGGTGGAGCTGGTCTCGGTGAGTCCGTAGGCGTTGACGAACCCGACGCCGGGTAGCAGCGACAGCGCCTTGCGGACCAGGGGAAGGGCCACCTTGGATCCCCCGTATGCGAGGGTGCGCAGGGTCGGCAGCGAGGTGGCTTCGGTGTCCAGCACCGTCACGATGCGGTCGAGCATCGTCGGCACCACCGTCGCCGACGTGACACCCTCGGTGCCGACCAGGCGGACCCACTCGCCAGCATCGAAAGCGGTGAGATACACCATCTTTCGACCCGCGTAGAGGTTTGACAGCGCCGCGCCGACCCCGGCGATGTGGTACGGAGGGACGCAGATCAGGGCGGCGTCGGCCGGATCGGCGGAGTCGAACTCGACGGTCCCGGTGACGTAACTGGTGAGGTTGTTGTGCGTGAGCTCGACGGCCTTGGGCCGCGACGTGGTGCCCGAGGTGAACAGCACCACCGCGACGGAGTCCGGGTCGGGAAATGCGAGGTCTTCTGAGCCTGGTTCTATAGTCCTCGCCGCGGCCAGGAACTCGGTCGAGGTCATCACCCGCGGGCCACTGACCACGTGGCGGTACTCATCGTCGACCACGATGAGTGGCTCGGGCAGACGCCCGATCAGGGACAGCACGCCTTCGGCGGACAGTCGGTAGTTCAGCGGCGTGACCGCGACACCCGCGCGGGCCGAGGCGAACAGCAGCAATGGCAGCATCGCCCCGCCGGTGCCGACGTACGCCACGTGCGCTGCACCCGATCCGGAGACGACGCCTGCGGCGCCGTCGGCCAGATTGCTCAGTTCCTCTGCAGAGAGCCGCATCTCGCCAGAGACCACGGCGGGTCGATCGGGGTTCGTCGACGCTGCCATCTCGAGCAGCAGAGAGATGCTCATGGCGTGCTCACGATCCCGGGCTTGTCGACGAAGATGTCCCACATCGGGTCGCCGCCGCCACCGTAGGGCGACAGGTCGGTGATGCCCGATTCGACAAGGACGTCGGCATCGATGAAGCACCGACCGTTGGCCCGAGCGGCGGTCATCGTCAGGATCGCGGCCGCGGCATCGGCCATGATCGCCGGACTGCGGGAGGCCGATATCAGGGCGTTCCCGTCGGCGAGGTTGGTCACCGCCGACGTCGCGATGTACGTCTGCGGCCACAGGCAACTGAATCCGATTCCGGCATCAGCGTATTCGGCTGCCCAGCCCAGCGAAAGGAGCGTCATGCCGTACTTGGACAACGTGTAGGACGGGTGCGCACCCAGCCAGTGCGGGTTCATGTTCAGCGGCGGTGCGAGCGTCACCACGTGGGCGTTCTTCGACTGACGCAGATGCGGCAGCGCCGCCTTGGTCAGCAGGAACGTGCCTCGAACGTTGATGTCCATCATCAGATCGAACTTCTTGGCCGACAGTCGCTCCGTCGGGTCCGTCGCGATCGCGCTGGCATTGTTCACGACGATGTCGATGCCACCGAAGCGTTCGACGGCCGCATCCACCGCGCGCTGCACGTCCTCCTCGTTTCGGACGTCACCGACGACGGCGAGGCCCTTGCCGCCGGCGGCCTCGACCTCGGCGACCGCGGTGTGGACCGTGCCTGGCAGCTTGGGGTGAGGCTCACTGGTCTTGGCGAGCAGGACCGCGTTGGCGCCGAGTTTGGCCGCGCCAAGCGCGATGGCCAGCCCGATGCCTCGACTACCGCCGGACACCACCAGCGTGTGGTCGGCCAGTGGATGCTGCTGGTCCGTCATCGGTCTCCTCGAATCGCTTGTGTCGATGTTAGCCGAACGATAGGGACATTCTCATTTTTAGCAAGTGCCATGCTCGCACGCGCTGCGATGGGTCTGGTTAGGGGGAACGGCTCGCCCGGCCGCACCACACCTGACGTGGCAACGGACGCTTAAGTCGTGGTGTGTTTCCGCTACGCGGTATTGGCATTCTCATTTTTAGCAAGTACGTTATCTCTCGATGAGTGACCAAGCCACACCTCGGGTAGAGACCCCCTCCGGGATCCCGCTGGAGCCCGTGTACGGACCTGGCGACCGCGCGGCAGACCCGCCGGCGCCCGGCGAGTACCCCTTCACGCGGGGCAACTTCGCGTCCGGCTACCGCGGCAAGACATGGACGTTCCGCCAGTATTCGGGATTCGGCACCGCAGAGGAGTCGAACCGCCGCTACCGGTACCTGCTGGACCAGGGCGGCACCGGATTGTCGGTCGCACTGGACCTGCCGACCCAGTGCGGCTACGACTCGGATGACGAGGAGTACGGCGAGGAGGTCGGTCGCGTCGGCGTGGCCGTCGACACCCTGGCCGATGCCGAGGTCTTGTTCGACGGCATCCCGCTGGACAAGATCAGCACCAGCTTCACGATCAACGGCACCGCGGCCATCCTGCTGGCCTTCTACGTCGCGGCTGCCGAGAAGAAGGGGGTGCCGCGCGAGAAGCTCACCGGCACCATCCAGAACGACATCCTCAAGGAGTACGCGTCCCGCGGCACGTGGATCTGGCCACCGGAACCGTCGCTGCGGCTGATCGCGGACACCATCGAGTTCTGCGCGGCGGAGGTGCCCAGGTTCAACGCGATCTCGGTGGCGGGCGCGCACTTCCGCGACGCGGGCGCCAATGCCGTTCAGGAGATGGCGTTCACGCTGGCCGACGGCGTCACCTACTGCGACACCGTCGTCGAGCGGGGTCGGATGACCATCGACAAGTTCGCCCCCCAGATCTCGTTCTTCTTCTACACGCACGGTGACTTCTTCGAGGAGATCGCGAAGTACCGAGCAGGCCGACGTCGCTGGGCCACCATCGTGCGGGAGCGCTACGGCGCCACCACCGACAAGGCGTCGATGTTCCGCTTCGGCTGCGTCGCGGGCGGTGCGTCGCTGTACGCGCCTCAGGCGCAGAACAACCTGGTCCGCGTCGCCTACGAATCGATGGCCGCGGTGCTCGGCGGCGTGCAGTCGATGTTCACCGCGGC
>NZ_JAVRQA010000476.1:0-3940 GCF_032161845.1 Mycobacterium sp. | reverse complement strand
CTTCGAGGCAGGCGAGATCACCAAGCAGGTCGACGTCACGACCATCTATGACAACCTCCTGCCCGACGGCTTCGACAGCTCGAAGGCGCCCTGATGAGCGCTTGCGCGAAGAAGAGAGCACGCTGATGAGCGCTTGCGCGAAGAGGAGGAGACGATGACCGAGCTTCGGCTGGGGTACATCGGGCTCGGCAACATGGGTGCGCCCATGGCCAAGCGACTCGTCGAATGGCCGGGCGGAGTGACCGTCTTCGACGTCCGGACCGAGGCGATGACGCCACTGGCCGAGCTGGGTGCGACGCTGGCCGACAGCGTCGCCGACGTTGCGGCCGCCGACATCATCTGCGTGACCGTCCTCAACGACGAGCAGGTGCGCGAGGTGGTCGGTGAGCTTTCGGCCAACGCCACGACGGGCAGCGTGATCGCGATCCACTCGACGATCAGCCCCGAGACGGCCATCGAACTGGCCGACGAACTGCGGCCCAGGGGCATTCACGTCATCGATGCTCCCGTATCCGGTGGCGGCGGAGCTGCTGACAAGGGTGAGCTCGCGGTCATGATCGGTGCCGACCGCGAGATCTACGAGCGGGTGAAGCCGGCGTTCAAGCAGTTCGCGTCGGTGGTCGTCCACGCCGGGGAGCCCGGCGCTGGCACGCGAATGAAGCTGGCCCGCAACATGTTGACCTTCACCAGCTACGCGGCAGCGTGCGAGGCCATGAAGCTCGCCGAAGCCGCGGGCATCGACCTTGCGCAGCTCGGCCGGGTGGTCCGACACACCGACGCATTGACCGGCGGCCCAGGGGCGATCATGGTCCGCGAGGACATGGGAACACTCGCCCCCGACCACTGGCTGCACGACGCGTTCATCCACACCCGCGGGCTCGGGGAGAAGGACCTGAGCCTGGCGCTCGGACTTGGCGAGACGGTGCACGTCGAGCTGCCCCTGGCCGAGCTCGCGCTCAAGAACCTCGCTGCCGGACTTGGTGTCCCACACAGCACTTCGACCGCAAAGGAATAGCCATGGACGAATTGCGCCGCAAGGGCCTCGCGAAGATGAACGAGGTCTACTCGTGGGAGATGGGCAACATCGAGGGCGATCCGTACTTCGATCTGACCGTCGATCATCTCTTCGGCACGATCTGGTCGCGCCCAGGGCTGTCGATGCGCGACAAGCGCATCATGACGTTGTCGATCGTGACGGCGATGGGCCTGCAAGACCTGGCCGAGGTTCAAGTCACCGCCGCCCTCGCGAATGAGGAGCTCACCGAGGACGAGCTCAGGGAGATGGCGATCTTCCTGACCCAGTACGTCGGCTTCCCACGCGGGTCCGGACTCAATGGCGTTGTCGGCAGGGTCGTCGGCAAGCGCAAGAAGGCCGCGGAGAGGGGTGAGGGCAACGACAAGAAGGCGAACGTCGACGCTGCCCTTCGGATGAACTCGACGGGCTCGATCAATGAAGAGTAGGTACGCGGCGCTGTCGCGTCAGGAACTGGCGACGTTGGTGCCGGAGCTGCTGCTGATCGGCCAACTGATCGATCGCTCCGGAATGGCTTGGTGCATATCCGAATTCGGCCGCGACGAGATGCTCCAGATCGCGATCGAGGAGTGGGCCGCCTCGAGCCCGCTCTACACCAAGCGGATGCAGAAGGCGCTCAAGTACGAGGGCGTCGACGTCATCACCATCTTCAAGGGTCTGCAGCTGGACATCGGCGCCCCGCCGCAGTTCATGGACTTTCGCTACACCGTGCACGACCGTTGGCACGGCGAGTTTCACCTCGACCACTGCGGCGCGCTGCTCGACGTGGAACCGATGGGCGAAGACTACGTGCACGGCATGTGCCACGACATCGAGGACCCGACGTTCGACGCGACGGCGCTGGCCACCAACCGCAGGACCCAGGTGCGCCCCATCCACCGTCCGCCGCGGGTGCCGTCCAACCGGAGTCCGCACTGCGCGTGGACGGTGATCATCGACGAGTCCTATCCGGAGGTGCCCTTCATCCCCGCGATGGACGTCGTCGGGGCGAGTCGCGCGAACCATACCGAGCTGGATGCGATCGATCCGAATGACGAGGGGATGGCCGACTATTCGGGCGCACTGCTGGCCGACGTCGACTTCGGAGCGTTCTCGCACTCGGCCCTGGTGCGCATCGCCGACGAGGTCTGCCTGCAGATGCACCTGCTGGTGCTCTCGTTCACCCTTGCCGTCCGCGCTCGCGCCAACGGTGATGTGGCATTGGAGAGGTCGATCCGCACGAAGCAGCTGATCGGCATCGCGGGAGTGGCCGCGGAGCGGATCCACGCGGCGCTGTCGCTGCCGGGTGGAGTGGAGGGCGCGCTGCGCGTGCTCGAGTTGCATCCCCTACTGAATCCCGCGGCCTACGTGTCCGTCGACGTCGACTCCGGTTCGAAGGCTGACTTCGTGCACGTGCGGAAGTCCCCTGCCTACGAGGACGGTGCCTGGATTTCGCTGATCTCCCCGGTGGCGGACACCCCGCTGCAGGCCATCGTTGCGGCAGTCGACCCGCACTTGCGCGCCGAGGTGTCCGGCACCGAATCCGACTGGACCGTGCGCGTGATCGAAACCGACACACCTGCCAAGGAACTCGGCGAAGTAGCGGTGTGCAAGTTCAGCCGTGGCGCGTCATGGGTGTTCGAGAATCGGAAATCCCTGCCTCTGACGGTGCTCTAGAGCCCTTACGCTTGGGCCATGGTGCAGGTTCGGCGCGGTGCTGCGTTGTTGACGGTGATCTCGGCGGCGGTCGCGCTGGTGAGTTGTTCGACGGAGACGACTGGTTCTGCGACGAGTGCGGTGACCTCCATAGCATCGAGTACGTCGGTCTCCGCGGCGCCGGGATTCGACGTCTCGCGGCTGAACCAGCTGTCGGCTGACTTTCCGCCCGGCTTCGTCGCAGGACCGCCTTCCGTTCCACTGAAAATAGGACAGCAAGTGCTCCCGTCGGTGGGCACCGTGGCTACGTACGGGGAGCCCTTCACGGTGGACCCGGCGAAATGTCGCCCGCTGCTCAAACCGGTTGATGGCCAACTAGGTTCGGACTCGATGCACATCCGCGGAGTCGAAAGCGACCAAACGACGATTTCGTTGGGCGCGGAGAATCCGGTGACAGTCCCCGCCGAGATCCCCTCCGCCGGGTGCGAACGATTCGCCTACACCGTCGACGAGGCCGAGCACCCCATGAGGGGGACCGTAGAAAGGCTCGAAGCGCCGGAGATCGAAGGCGCAATGACCATTGCGCTCCGGTACGACGTCGAGGGCTTTCCCAACGTCGAATATTCCTACGCCGCAATACTCGACGGCCGTGTCTACGTCGACGTCCAAGCGCGTCTGGCGCCGGACTTCCAGGCCGAGCCGGTGTTGTCGGCCTTGTTGGTCAGGGCCGTTGCCGCCGTCCGCGGCGATTAGCGAGGCGCGTTGGCGTTTGGATCCGGTATCGCGACGCGCGAGCCGGGGTACAACTCGATCATCCCGGCGGGGATCTGCTGTCCGGGGTCCAGGATCGACGCCGTCGCCATGTCCACCGGTACTTCCGGTGGACGCTGCACGAAACCGGGGTAATTCGGATCGGGCACCCACGCACCGGACCCGGGAACCAGCTCCTTCTGCCAGGGTTGTCCCTTGACGCCCGGCCGCAGATATTGAATGTCGTTATAGTCCAACGGCGCCTTCGGCGGGCTTGGCGAGACACCGGGGTAGTCGTTCTTGGGTACCCATGTTCCCGGCCCGATCTCCACGTAGTGGGGTGGGCCGAGTGCCGTCGGATCCAGGTACACGATGTCGTCGAGGTCCAGCGTGGTGTCGGGGGTCTTGGGCAGCTTGTCGAGCTTCGTACCTCCCTTGCCTCCGTCACCGTCGCCGTCGCCGAGGGCCTGGTACTCACCGCTGAGACCGTGGATGCGCCCGGCGATCGTGGACAGATCACCG
>NZ_JAVRQA010000475.1:0-26386 GCF_032161845.1 Mycobacterium sp. | reverse complement strand
GGCAGCCGGTCACGCAACGCGGTGCCCACGATGAGCAGTCCGGACGCTGCGCCGGTGGTGATGCGTGCGGCGGCGCCGATGTGGGCGCAGACCGCGGCCCAGTTGTCCAGGCACCATTGGTCGCGATTGGCGGACCCGGTGGCGGCATACGCGTCGTCGAGCAGGGTGACCATCGTGGCGAGGCGGCGGGCGCACGCCGCGGCTTCGACCCGGGTCCAGGCGTCGACTGCGCCGGCTCCGTGGGTGCCGGTGGTGGTGGTCACCAGGTGATCGAACATGCTTCGAAGATATGCGCGATCCCCGACATGGAACGACCCCGGAAGGCTGGGTTGTGGATGAACGCGGGACTGTGGACAACCACACCGTCAGGCGCCGAAAACGTCAGGGCAACATGCTATTCGGGCTGTATGGCAGTCGGAGACCCTCGACGAAGAGACTGCCGGGGAGCTGGCTGTCCTGGGGCAGATCGGGTTTGTGCCGGGTCATGAGCGCTGCCGACGTCTCGGAGCTGACCTCCCAGCCGTGATCGCTCAGCCATTCCGCGACGTCGGCGTGCGGTTCGTTGAAGAACAGGTCGGCGACGTCGGCCACTTCGCGGCCACTCTTGGCCATCGCGGTGCGCATCTCCTGCATGTTCTCTCGGCGCCGCCGCTGGAAGTCCTCGTCGAAGTACTCCGGTCCGAACGCCTCCACCGCGATCCTGCTGTCGGTTGCGCTCAACTCCTGAATCCTGTCGAACAGTAGATCCTGGGCGGCGGAGGGGAGATAGGGCAGCAGGCCCTCGGCCAGCCATGCCGTCGGCGCGGACGCGTCGAAGCCCTTCTCCTGCAAGGCCGTCGGCCAGTCCTGACGGAGATCGATGGGCACCGCGACATCGCGAGCCGCCGGCTGGGCCTCGTGCGCCCGCAGGGTGTCGGCCTTGAACTGAAGAACCCTTGGCTGGTCGATCTCGAACACCACGGTGTCGGACACCCACGGCAGCCGCCAGGCGCGGGCATCGAGACCCGCCGCCAGGATGACCACCTGCCGGATACCCGCCGCGCCGGCGGCGATGAAGAAGTCGTCGAAGTGCTTGGTCCGCGACGCGGCGTAACCCCAGATGGTCTGCGCCCGGCGCTGGATCTGCTCGGCGACTGCGGGGTCCACGTCGGTGAGCTCCGCCAACGCCGCGCTGCCGAACGGTGACTGCCAGCCACTCGCGGTGGCGGCGTCGATGAACCATTGGGCGTAGGGATCGATGAACAGTGGGCATTCCGAACGGGTTTCGGCTGCCCGAGCCATCGCGACCCCCAGCGCGGTCGCACCGACACTCTCGGTGATGTCCCAGTCGTCGCCGTCAGTTCTCGCCATATTCCATCATCTCGTCCTTGGTCAGCAGGTCGTCGCGGTAACTCTGCTCGCGGTAGGCGAGTTGGCCAACCCTATTGGCCACCACGGGCGCGGTGATGAGGGTGAACAGACCCGCCAGGATCAACATTCCGACATCCGGGTGTCCGCGGAGCCGGATCGCCGCGCCCGCGAGCACCAGGAGCAATCCAAGCACCTGCGGCTTGGTGGCCGAGTGCATCCGCGACAGCGTGTCCGGAAACCTCACCACGCCGATCGCCGCGGTCAGTGCCAGCGCCGACCCGCTGAGCACCAACACCCCGGCCAGAATGTCGAGGACACCGCTGGCGCTCATCGCGGCCCCCGATCGGCCCGGTCATCGTCCCGCACTCGGAAGCGAGCCACGCTGACGGAACCCACGAAGCTGATCAGCGCGAGCGCCGTCAAGCTGTAGGTCACGGTGGTGTCCAGGCTGAACGCGGCCCACGTGCCGATGGCACACATCGTGACCGCGACGAAGGTGTCCAGCGCGACGAGACGGTCCAGCGTGCCGGGGCCCGCGAGGAGTCGGAACATCGTGATGGCGGCAGCCGCCGTCAGCATCACCGCCGAGATGGTCCACACGGTGTTCATGCGCGATCCCGCTTCGCTTCTCGCTGGATCTTCATGGCAGCTCCCTCTCTGCGGACGGGCGCCAGTCCGCCTCCCGCTCGAACGACGCGATCATCAGGCGTTCCACGTCGGCGATCTGACGGTAGAACCGCTGCACCGACTTCTCGGAACCGACGTCGATGACGTGTACGTAGATCATTCGCCGGGTCTGGTCGATCTCGAGCACGATCGACCCGGGAATCAGGTTGATGACATTGACGGCCAACGCCAGGACCAGATCGGACTTGATCGCCAGATGCGCCCGTAGCACCGCGGTCCGCGGTGGTGGCCCCGGCTTGATCGCGAGCCACGCCAGCTGGAGCGACGACAGCACCAGGTAATAGGAGATCAGCACGACCAACCGCAACAGCGACAGCGGATGCAGCCTGCCCTCGATGGCAACGGCCGGCAGTGGCAGCAGCAGCGTGATTACCAGCGCGACGGCCAGCCCGCCCAGGATGTTCGCGGCGGAGACGTTGCCCCACAACAGCATCCACACCAGGGTCAGCCAACACAGCACCCAGGCCCGCAGCAGGAGTTTCTTCATGGGGTGAGCACCGCCGAGATGTACTGGCCCCGATCGATGACTTCGGCCGCGGCGCGCTCGCTGAACGCGAAGATCGGCCCGGCGAACACGGTGAGGGCCAGACCCACCGCGATGAGCGCCGCCGTCGGAATCAACATCCCGACGGGCATCCTGCCGACGTCGTCACGATCCGCATAGGCGACGTCCTCCTCGGAGTCGTCGATGAGCGACGACGGCGACGAGTCGGCGAGGTCGCCCTCGGGTGCATCGCTGCGCGCCCGCCAGAAGGCCTTCGTCCACACCCTAGCCATCACGTACAGCGTCAGCAGGCTGGTCACGACGCTGCCCGCCACCAGGAGCCACGCCAGTACCGACCCGTCCTGCGCGCCCGCCTCCAGCAACGCAACCTTGCCGATGAAGCCCGAGAACGGGGGGATGCCACCAAGATTCAGGGCGGGCACGATGAACACCAGCGCGAGCACCGGGCTCGCCGCCGCCAGTCCGCCAAGGCGCTGAAGGGTCGACGCCCCCGCCTGTCGCTCGATGAGGCCGACGACGAGGAACAGCGTGGTCTGCACGACGATGTGGTGCGCGACGTAGTAGATCGCGCCGGACATGCCGAGCTCGCTGCCGAGCGCGATGCCGAACACCATGTAGCCGATGTGGCTGACCAACGTAAACGACAGCAGGCGCTTGATGTCGCTCTGGGCGATCGCGCCGAAGACGCCGACGAGCATCGTCACCAATGCCGCCACCAGCAGCACGTGGTCGAGTGCGCCACCAGGAAACAGCAGCGAATGGGCGCGGATGATCGCGTACACGCCGACCTTCGTCAGAAGGCCCGCGAAGACCGCGGTGACGGGCGCGGGCGCCGTCGGATACGAGTCGGGAAGCCACGTCGACAGCGGGAACACCGCGGCCTTGATGCCGAACGCGACCATCAGCACCGCGAACAAGGCGCTGCGAGTTCCAGAGGGAATGTCGTCGAGGCGCACGGCGAGCTCGGCCATGTTCAGGGTGCCGGTCGCCGCGTAGATCAGCGCGATGCCGATCAGGAAGATCAGCGACGACACCATCGACACCATGACGTAGGCGATGCCTGCCCGCACCCGGTCGGTACTGGCGCCGATGGTCAGCAGAACGAAACTCGCCGACAGCAGCACCTCGAAGCCGACGAACAGGTTGAACAGGTCGCCTGCGAGGAACGCGGTGCAGACGCCTGCGGACAGCACCAGATAGGTCGGCAGGAAGATCGACACCGGTTGACGCTCGTCGCCGTCGCGGATGCCCTGCCCGATGGCGTAGAACACGACTGCCAGCAGCACGATCACCGACACCAACAGCATCAGCGACGAAAGTCGGTCCACCACTAGCGCGATGCCCAGCGGTCCCATCCCCGGCACGGACTGGCCCCAGCCGCCGACGTGAACGGCGATGGTGCCATCACGGTCGGCCAGGTACACCAGGGCCGCGCAGACCCCGACGACCGCCGAGAGCGCCGCCACCGCGATGGCGCGCTGCAGCCGCGGCTTGCGGCCCGCGAACAACGTGGCCGCCGCGGCGAGGGTGGGGATCAGCACGGGGAGCGGCGTCAGCACCGTCGAGGCGCTCAACATGCGCGATCCCGCTTCGCTTCTCGCTGGCAACATGCGCGATCCCGCTTCGCTTCTCGCTGGATCATCGGGAACCGTCGTGTCCGGGTAGCGCGTCCAGTTCATCCGGTTCGTCGGTGTCGCGATGGGCATCGTGCGTGACGAGGTCTTCGTCGATTGCCCCCGCCGACTTCCCCGACAACTGCGAGACGCGGGCGTCCTCCGGATCGTTGGCGACCTCCTCGGCCCTCGACAATCGGTAGGACCGGTAGGTGAGCGCCAGCACGAACGCCGCGATGCCCATCGAGATGACGATTGCGGTCAGGATCATGCCCTGCGCCAGCGGATCGGCGGTGGCCGTCCTACCGTCGGTGGTCCGCCCGCGGATGGGCGGATTGCCCGCCGGCCCGCCGACGGTCAGGATCAGGATGTTGACGGCGTTGCCGACCAGCAACAGCCCCAACAACATTCGGGTCAGGTTGCGCTCGAGTAGCAGGTAAACCCCTGCGCTGGTGAGACCGCCGACGAGGATGAGGGGCACGATGGCGGTCATCGGCGGGCCGCCCGACTCTGCTGGGCCATCTCGACGTCGACGCGCGCGCCGAGGCTGCGCAGCACGTCCAGAACCAGGCCGACGACGATCAGATAGACGCCGAGGTCGAAGAACAGCGCGGTGACCAGCTTGACGTGCCCGAGCACCGGCACGTCGAGTTCGATGACGGCCGAAGACAACACCGGCGCGCCCAACAGCAGCGAGGCGACCGCCGTCCCCGCCGAGAGGGTCAGCCCGGCGCCTAGCACCTTGCCCGCATCGACGGGCAGCGCCTCGCCGAGTTCATAGCGACCACCGGCCAGGTAGCGCAGCACCAGCGCCAGCCCCGCCGTCAACCCCCCGGCGAAGCCGCCCCCGGGCGTGTTGTGGCCCGCGAAGAAGAAGTAGAACGACAAAACCATGATGAGCGGGAAGATGATTCGCGTCGCGACCTCCAGGACCAGCGACCGGTATCTGGGGTCGCGCAGTTCGCTACCGCGCAGCCAGGTGGTGTCGCCGACGGCCGGGCTGGTCGCGAGCACCGGGATGCGGCCGATGTCTGGTTGCCCGGCGTCCGCGACGCGGGGTGCCGTGCCGAAGCGCCTGTGGCGGAACACCATTGACGCCACGCCCGTCGCCGCCACCAGGAGCACCGAGATCTCGCCCATGGTGTCCCACGCGCGGATGTCGACGAGCAGCACGTTGACCGTGTTGGAGCCGTGGCCGCGGTAGTAGGCGGCGTCGGGCAACAGTTCGGCGATCGGTCTGGTGGTCCGAGCGGCCATCGCGAACACCGCGAGCGCGGTGACGCTGGCACCGACTGCCACCGACAATGCGATGCGGGGCAATCGATGTCGATTGATGTAGGCCTGCTCGGCCTCCGCGGGCAGGGTGCGCAAGACGAGGACGAAGATGACCAACGTCAACGTCTCCACCAGGAACTGGGTCAGAGCCAGATCGGGTGCGCCGTGGAAGACGAAGATCGCCCCGCACCCGTACCCCGTCACGCCGACGAGGAGCACGGCGGCAAGCCGATTGCGCAACACCGTCGCGCTCAGCGCCGCGGCCAGAATGATGAGTCCCACCACCGCCTGAAGGGGCGAGTCCCACAGCTCGAGCTCTGGACGATTGCGCGCGCCGAGCATCAACATGGCCATCGGTAGCAGCACCAACGTCGAGAGGATGACGGCCTGCGTCGCGGGGATCGACCCGCGCTGGGTGAGGGCGGTCAGTCGCACCGCGAAGACGTCGGTGCCCCGAATCACGGCGTCGTAGATCCGGTCGGCGTTGCCGAGCGGCAGGTATCCCACCCGCGCGCGACGTAGCCGGGTTCGGCCGAAGAACGCGACGGTGCCTGCGGCGAGAATCAGAATCGACAGCAGCAGAGGCAGATTCACGCCGTGCCACAGTGCGAGGTGGTAGTCGGCCTCGCCGGGGACGGTGTCCGCGTAGTCGTCAAGCACGTGATCCAGCCCGGCCGGCCAGATGCCGAACACCAGGCCTGCCGCGGCCAGGACGGCGGGGGCGGCGAGGAAGGTGGCGGTGGGCCGGTGCATCTCGGTGACCCGCTGGCTGGGTTTGGGTCGGCCCTTGCGGGCGAAGGCGCCGTAGAGGAACCGCAGGCTGTAGATCGTGGTGAACACCGAGCCGAACGCCACCCCGGCGAGGACGTAGGGGGCGGCCGCGCCGAGGGACGGGGCCTCCGCCAGGGTGGTGAGGTCGGCCTCCTTGGCGACGAAGCCGAGGAACGGTGGCAGGGCGGCCATGCTCGCGGTCGCCCCGATCGCGATGATCAGCAGGGGGCGCTGCCGGTCGCCGAGCCAGGCCAACCGTCGGATGTCTCTGGTGCCGGTGGCGTGGTCGATGATGCCGACGACCATGAATAGCGCGGCCTTGAACATGGCGTGTGCGCACAACATGGCCAGCCCCGCCAACATCAGGTCACCGCCACCAGCACCGACCATCAACGTGATGAGGCCGAGCTGGCTGACGGTGCCGAACGCGAGGATCAGCTTGAGGTCGTACTCACGTACGGCGCGCCACCCGGCGAGCAGCATGGTGGCAAGGCCGAGCGTGACGATGATCGGGCGCCAGCCCGGCGAGTCGGCGAAGCCGGGCGTCATGCGGGCGACCAGATAGACGCCCGCCTTGACCATCGCGGCGGCGTGAAGATAGGCGCTGACGGGTGTCGGGGCGGCCATCGCGCCGGGCAGCCAGAAGTGCATGGGCACGATCGCGGACTTGGACAGCGCGCCGATCAGGATCAGCACCACACCGACAGCGGCGGCCGTGCCAGACGGCGGGGCCGCGACGAGTTCGGAGAGCCGGTACGTGCCGGACAGCTCGCCGAGAATGACGATGCCGACCAGCATCGCGAGGCCGCCCGCGGTGGTGACGAGTAGGGCCTGGGTGGCTGCGCGCCTACTGGTGGCGCGCTCGGCGTAGTGGCCGACCAAGAGGAACGACAGCACCGTCGTCAGCTCCCAGAACAGGTAAAGCATCAGCATGTTGTCGCTGACGACGAGCCCGAACATGGCACCGGAGAACGCGACGAGTTCGGCGGCGAAGCTGGGCAACCGTCGCTCGGTGTGCTCGTCGTGGTGGTGGAAGTACTCGGCGCAGTAGACGAGGACCAGCGCGCCGACCCCGAGCACCAGCACGCTCATGATCGCGGCCAGCGCGTCGAAGCGAAGCGTGATGTCGAAGGACAGTGCGGGCACCCAGTCGAGGTGGACCGTCTGCTCGCCGTTACCCGGCCAGTTCAGCGCCACCCACGGCAAGGAGCCGAGCGGAACGAGCGCGAGTGGGTAGAAGGCCCGTCGCCCCCAACGGTGCACGAGGACGGGCGCCACGAGGGCGGCCACCGCGTGGGCGTAGAGAATGGCGAGCATGGCACTCCGGTCATCTCGGGGTGTCAGCCAGTGATGAGCGCTTGCGCGAAGAGCATCAGGCCAGCGGGCTGTGTCCTTCGTCAGTTTACGTGGGCGGTGTTTCGGCCCGGCCCGGCGTTGCGTACGGGGATGGCCGACGTCCGTGCTACGCGGCCCGCGGCGATAGTGCCAATGTCCAACGCTCCCTCGAGGTGGTGATCATGATTGGAGACAGCCGGACACCGCACCGGGGGGACGAGGCAGCACGATGACCGTAGATGAAGGCAAGCTAAACGAATTCCTTGGCAAGGCGGTGGGTGACCTCGGGGCGGCGATCAGCGCGACGCTGATACTCGTCGGCGATCGCCTCGGGTTGTACCGGGAGCTGGCAAAGGGCGCCCTGACGCCGGCCGAACTGGCGGAGCGCACCGGCACCAACGAGCGTTACGTCCGAGAATGGCTCGGAAACCAGGGCGCTGGCGGATACGTACAGTTCGACGCCGCATCGGGAACGTGGTCGCTGAGCCCCGAACAGGCGCTGTGCCTGACCGACCCGAGTGGCCCGGTCGACATGCCCGGCGCCTACAACATCGTCGAAGCGACATTCCATGCACTGGGGCAAACGCTGGAGAACTTCAAGTCCGGAAACGGCATGGAGTGGGGCGAGCACCATCCGTGCCTATTCGAGGGAACCGAGCGGTTCTTCCGCGCCGGATACAACGCCAACCTGATCGGGTCGTGGTTACCCGCGCTGGACGGCGTCGTCGCGAAGTTGCAGAGCGGCGCGAAGGTCGCCGACGTGGGCTGTGGCCACGGCGCCAGCACCATCTTGATGGCGAAGACCTACCCGGACTCGGAGTTCGTCGGGTACGACTACCACGCGGAATCGGTGCGGGTCGCCGGTGAGAAGGCTGCGGCGGCGGGTGCGACCAACGCACGGTTCGAAGTCGCGGACGCGACCAGCTACGAGGGCAGCGGGTTCGACCTCATCGCCTTCTTCGACTGCCTGCACGACATGGGCGATCCGGTCAGCGCGGCCCGGCACGCGCGCCAGGCCATCAAGGACGACGGCACCGCGATGATCGTGGAACCCTTCGCGAACGATCGAGTGGAGGACAACCTGAACCCGGTGGGTCGGGTGATGTACGGCGCGTCGACGCAGATCTGCGTCCCCGTGTCGCTCGCCCGCAAGGGGCCGGCCCTCGGCGCTCAGGCCGGGGAGGCGCGGCTGCGCGACGTCGTCGTCGACGGAGGCGGCTTCACCCGGTTCGTCAGGGCCACCGAAACACCGTTCAACCTCGTGCTGGAGGCCCGACCCTGAGCCGGATCGGGATGGCGTGGGCGAGAACTCCGATGCCGGCGCCGAGGATGGGCCAGACGGGCCAGAAGTACCAGGCGCCCGCCGAGAGGGCGACGGCCAGCCAGACGGTCAGCACGATCACGACCATCAGCAGGTAGCCGGCCAGGTGCAGGCGCACCGACATTCGGGCGGCGGCGTGCCTGGCGGCGCGCCTGCGGGGGTCGCTGCGGCGGAGCTGGTGCATCGGCAGGTCGGCCAGCAGTTGGTTCAGTTCGCCTGCGGTGTGAGCGCTGAACGCCGAGAGGACGCGATCCTCGTATTCCGCCATGTCGAGATAGCCCTCGGCGAGAGCTTGGCCGAGATGGCCGGCGGTCACCTCGCGTTCGCGGTCACCTGCGCGGGTGGCGGTGTTGGCATGGGTGAGAGCGGTCATGTCCGAACTCCGATCTTGACGCTGCCTAGTTTCTCGGTCCAACTATGACATGTCACTATAGGAGTGTCAACGGCTCGGGTTGAATGGAGCCATGGGTACCGAAGGCAAATTGGTCAGCGCCAGCCTCGAGATCGCCGCACCGGCCGACCGGATCTTCGACTTGATCGCCGATCCCGCCGAACAGCCACGCTGGGACGGCAACGACAACCTCGCCGAGGCGGCGGGCGGGCAGCGGGTGCACGGCGTCGGCGATGTGTTCCTGACGACCATCACCCAAGGTGGCGTTCGCGAGAACCACGTCGTGGAATTCGACGAGGGCAGGCTCATCGCCTGGCGGCCATCCGAGCCCGCTTCGTCACCGCCCGGTCACCTCTGGAGGTGGGAACTCGTCCCCCTCGACGACGCGAACACCCGCGTCACGCACACCTACGACTGGTCGCAGCTGACCGACGAGAAGCGCCTAGTGCGGGCCCGCGCCACCGGCGTGGATGCGCTGATGTCCTCGCTGACGCGGCTGGCCGCGATCGCCGAACGGGCCTAGGCTCAGCGGTTCTCGGAGAACGCGCGGAGCGAGTCGACCTGCGCCGGATCGAGCGACGGCCGGACGGTCGCCCTGGCCTTCTCCACGTCGGCGGCGGTCACGTCGGCCGTGTCGATCGAGCGCCGCATCGCCGTCAGCGCGGACTCACGCAGCAGCGCAACGCAATCGGCGGCGCTGTACCCCTCGAGGTGATCGGCCAGCTCGTCGAGGTTCACGTCAGCACTCAGCGGGATCGACTTGCCCGACGTACGCAGGATGTCCCGGCGCGCATCGGCATTCGGTGGTTCGACGAAGACGAGCTTCTCCAGTCGCCCGGGCCGTAGGAGCGCGGGGTCGATCAGGTCGGGCCGGTTGGTGGCGCCGAGCACGACGACGTCGCGCAGCGGATTGATGCCGTCGAGTTCGGTCAGCAGTGCCGCCACGACGCGATCGGTGACGCCCGAGTCGAAGCTCTGCCCGCGGCGCGGTGCGAGCGCATCGATCTCGTCGAGGAAGACCAGGGATGGCGCGGAATCGCGTGCGCGGCGGAACAATTCGCGCACCGCCTTCTCCGACGCGCCGACCCACTTGTCCATCAGTTCGGCGCCCTTCACCGCGTGCACCGAGAGCCTGCCGCTGCTGGCCAGCGCACGCACGACGAACGTCTTGCCGCATCCGGGCGGGCCGTACAGCAGAACGCCGCGCGGCGGTTCGACGCCGAGACGCTCGAAGGTGTCGGGGTGCTGCAGTGGCCAGAGCACGGCCTCGGTGAGCGCCTGCTTGGTCTCGACCATGTCGCCGACGTCGTCGAGGGTGATCGATCCGACCGCGACCTCCTCGGTGGCGGAGCGGGACAGCGGGCGGATCACCGACAGCGCGCCCACCAGGTCGTCCTGGATCAGTGCTGGTGACTGCCCGTCCGCGCTGGCGCGGGCAGCGGCCCGCAGGGCGGCCTCCCGCACCACGGCTGCAAGGTCGGCGACGACGAAACCCGGTGTACGCTCGCCGATCTCGTCGAGAGCGAGGTCCTTGACGGGCACGCCGCGTAGGAGCACGTCGAGCAACGCCTTTCGGGTCGCCCCGTCGGGCAGGCTCAGGCCCAGCTCGCGGTCGCACAGGTCGGGCGCCCGCAGCCTGGCATCGACGGCGTCGGGCACCGCGGACGTTGCGACGAACGCGACGCCGGGTGTCGACACCGCGGCGCGCAGTTCGGAAAGGATCAGCGTCGCAACGGGTTCGGCCGGCCGATCTAGAGAGCCAGGCAGAAGGGCGTCCACGTCGGTGATCAGCAGGACGCCGCCACCGTCACGCAGGGTCGCCACCGCCGATGACACGCTCGCCAATCGGTCCTCGGCCCGCAGCGCCCCGACCTCGGGGCCGTCGAGTTCGACGAGGCGACGCTCGGCGCACACCGCTCGCACCAGGGTGGCCTTGCCGACGCCGGCCGGCCCGGACACCAGAACCCCGAGATTGGCCTTGGCGCCAAGGGTTTCGAGAAGCTGGGGCTGGTCGATGGCGAGCTTCAGCCACTCCGCCAGCCGGCCGGCCTGGGTGTGCGCGCCCCTGAGGTCGTCGACCGAAACCTGCGGATGCACGGGTGCTTCGCTCGGCTTGGTGACGGTGTGGGCAGCGGTCTCGGGTTCGGTCGTCAAACCCGTGCCATCACCCCAGGCGACGAGCGAATTCGGTTGCACGCTCACCGGTCCGGCCGGATTCACGCCCGTCACCGTCAACAGTTCCGACGTCCAGGTGATGCCCACCGACGACGCGAGGGCGGACGTGGCCTCCGACGTCGACGTGCCAGGTCCGAGATCACGCGGCAGCAGCGACACGGTGTCGCCGACCGTCATGACCTTGCCGAGCAGCGCCAGTCGAAGGGTCGCCGACGAGATGGACCGGGTGGCCAGTTTGGAGCCGTTCACCGTGACCGAACGTGCCCCGTAAACGGTCACCGGTGCCACCAGCACGATGGTGTTCTCGCGGAGACCGGCGTTGGACAGCGTGACGTCGTCGAGCAGGGCGGTGCCCGCGGGTGTGTCGGGGCCCGCGACGCCTGCGACCGCCGAGGTGGTGCGAGAGCCGGTCAGCGACACCGCATCCCACTCCCTGATACCGAGTGCGGCCAGAGCCTCGGGGTGCAGCCTCACGACGCCGCGCCGGGAGTCCATGGCCGAGGTGTTGAGCCGGGCAGTCAGCGGAAGTCGACTCACAGGAGGCTCGTCGAGCGCCTCGGTCCCGAGATCGGTCACGGTTAGGTCCGAGGCCCCGGCCTGCGCAGCCCGAGGCGGGCCATCGACCGGCGATTGGGAGCCGCGCGTCGCGCCGCGCGACGGACCGCCCGACGCTGCTGAGGTTTGGCGTCCCACGCCTCGGGCCGCGCCGCCACCCAGCGCTGGCTGCGGATGGTGAACGGAATGATGGCCACGTACCCGGCGATGATCAGCAGCACCAGGACGTAGGGGAACAGCAGCAGCCCCGCGGCGGCGGCCGCGACCAGGATCAGCAGGATCGGCGCGGCGTTCTCCGGAACCGAGATCGCCTTCAGCGCCAGCGTCGGCACCCGACTGACCAGCAGCGCCGCATTCGCCGCGAGCCACACGCAGACGAACCAGTGCGACGTCCACCAGCCCTGACCGAACTGCATCATGGCGACCAGCGGACCGATCGCCCCGATGGCCCCACACGGCGCGGGCATGCCGGTGAAGAACTCGCGGGTGTAGGCCGGGCGGGTGTCGTCGTCGAGCAGTGCGTTGAACCGGGCCAGTCGGAGCACCACGCAGACGGCGTAGAGGAGCACGAAGATCCAGCCCAGCTGCGAGTTCGGCAGCATCGTCACGTAGATGACCAGAGCGGGCGCCACGCCGAAGTTCACCGCGTCGGCAAGGGAGTCGATCTCGGCACCCATCCGGGATTGCGCGTTGAGCGCGCGCGCAATCCCGCCGTCGATGCCGTCCAGGATCGCGGCGGCTCCAATCAGAGCCAGCGAGATCCAAGGCTTCCCGTCGAGGGCGAACTTGATCGAGGTCAGCCCGGCGCAAATCGCCAAAACCGTCGTCGCGCTTGGCAGGATGCGAAGTCCACGTTTGGGTTGGCCCTGGTCGCGGCTCACGCCAGCTCCGCGAGCACTGTCTCGCCTCCGATGGCGCGCTGGCCGATCTCGACCAGGACGCGCGAGCCTTCCGGGAAGTAGGTGTCCAGGCGCGAGCCGAAGCGGATCAGGCCGTAGGTCTCACCGAGTGACACCTTGGCCCCGGCATGGGTCGAGCAGACGATCCGGCGCGCGATCAACCCGGCGATCTGGACCGCGGCCACGTCGATGCCCTCTGCGGTGCGGAACCACACGCTGTTGCACTCGTTGACCTCGCTGGCGGAGTCCTTGTCCGCCGAGCGGAACTGGCCGGGGCGGTACTTGACGGTGATCACCTCGCCCGCGACGGGGGCGCGCTGCACGTGGGCGTCGAAGATCGACAGGAAGATGCTGATCCGCGTCATCGGCACGTCGGGCATGTTGAGCTCGGCGGGCGGGCGGACCCGTTCGATCAGCGTGACGAGCCCGTCGGCGGGCGCGACGACGACGCCCGGCCTGGTCGGCGGAACGCGCGGCGGGTGGCGGAAGAACAGTGCGCAGGCGCTCGCGGCGGACAGGCCGGTGTTGCGCAGCCAGCGGTGTTTGCGGCCTGCGGCAGCAACTCCCAGCCCACCCGCGATGAACGGAAGGCCTGCGGGATGAACGGGGGGGACGGTGGAACGGACCAACTCAACGAACCGGGAGATCTCGGACTGGTTGGCGGCATCGGCGGGTCGCGCGGGTCTGGCCATGGGACCTCGATCCTACGGTGCTAGCGCAGATCCCATACCCGCACGGGTGATCCGGCCGCCAGTTCCGCGACGTCCTCGCCGAGTTCCAGCAGGCAGTCGGCCGATGCCAGCCAGCGCAGGTGGTGAGATGCCGGCGGCCCGTAGCTGGTGACCGTCGTCGAGTCGGTGTCATCCCCCGGTCGCTCCGCTCCTGCCCGCCGATCACCGAGGACCCCGCGACGGAACTGGCGCCTTCCCGGCGGCGACGTCAGGCCTTCGAGCAGGGTGACCGTCAGGCGCGGCCGGTCGGGATTCGGCAGCCCCATCGCCGCACGAAGTGGCGCGCGGATGAAGACCTCGAACGACACCAGGGCGCTGACGGGGTTGCCAGGCAGGGTGATGATCGAAGTTCCCGACACGGTGCCCGCGCCCTGGGGCATGCCCGGCTGCATCGCGACCTTGACGAACTCGACCTCGTCGCCGAGTGCGTCCTTCACCACTTCGTACGCGCCCGCGCTGACGCCACCCGTCGTGATGATCAGGTCGGCGTCGCGCCCATGCGTCTGCAGCGCCGCACGAAAGACGTCGACGTCGTCTTCGGTCATCGACGAGGTGACGACGTCGGCGCCCGCATCGCGCACCGCGGCGGCGAGCATGACGGCGTTGGATTCATAGATCTGACCCGGCTGCAGCGGCGTGCCGGGCGCCACCAGTTCCGACCCCGTCGACATCACCAGAACACGTTGCCGCGGAACGACGTTCAACTCGCCGAGGCCCAGCGCGGCGGCCAGTCCAAGGGCGGCGGGCGTGAGCACCTGACCCGCGTGAAGCACCGTCGTACCCGCCGTGACGTCCTCACCGGCGCGCCGGATGTGCTGGCCGGGCTTCGCGCTGGCACGGATCGAAACGGTGTCGCCGGCCGTGGCGAAGCCGGAGCCGGTGGCCTCGACGGGAATGACCGCCGTGGCCCCGGCGGGCAGCGGGGCTCCCGTCATGATCCGGTGCGCGGTGCCGGGTTCCAAGGTCAGCGCGTCGGTGCGGCCAGCGGGAATGTCTTCTGCCACGGGCAGTTTCACCGGATTACCGTCCGAGGCGCTCGCGACGTCCTCGGCGACGACGGCATAGCCGTCCATGGCCGAGTTGTCGAAACCGGGTAGCGACAGCGGGGCGACGACGTCAGCCGCCAGCACCAGCCCGAGCGCGTCACCGACGGCAACCGTGACCGGTTCACGCCGCGTGATCAGACTCGCGACGACCCGCTGGTGCTCTTCGACGGATCTCATTGGCGCTCTGCGTCCTACACCGGGAAGCTGACGCCGGTGAGCTCCTCGGAAACCGTCCACAGCCGGCCCTGGAGGTCCTGGTCGTGGCTCTGCTTGCTCGACTCCACCAGCTTCGGGTGCCCGCGCAGTTCGCGGATGCCGTCGGGTCCGTAGTACTGGGCGCCTCGCACGTTCGGGTCGGTGGCCGCCCGCAGCGTGGCCAGCGCGCCCATCGCCGGGCTGTTGGTCACCAGTCCGGCGAGCGTGTTGAAGCCTGGCAATCCCGAACCTGGGATGTGCCGCATCAGCTCGGTGTTCGAAAGACCGGGGTGCGCGGCGACGGCGATCGTGTTCTCGTCCCTGGCTGCCAGCCTGCGGTTGAGCTCGTAGGTGAACAGCAGGTTGGACAACTTCGACTGGCCGTACGCGGCGACGCGGTTGTACTTGCGCTCCCACTGCAGGTCGTCGAAGTGGATGGCGGCCTGAATGGTGTGCGCGACGCTGGCGACCGCGACGACGCGGGAACCTTCGACGGGCAGCAGGTTCTCCAGCAGCAGGCCCGTCAGCGCGAAGGCGCCAAGGTGATTGGTGCCGAACTGGAGCTCGAAACCATCCTTGGTGACCTGCTTCGGCGGGTACATCACCCCGGCGTTGTTGATCAGCAGGTCGATGCGGGGATGGGCGCTCTTGAGCTCGGCGGCCGCGGTGCGGATGGACTGCAGGGAGCCCACGTCGAGCGGCTGCACGGTGACGTCCGCCCGCGGGCTGGTGCCAAGGATGCGGGCCGCGGCGGCGTTGCCCTTCTCGATGTCGCGCACCGCCAGCACGACGGTTGCGCCGCTGGCGGCCAGCACCCGCGCGGTCTCGTAACCCAGGCCCGTGTTGGAGCCCGTGATGATGGCGACGCGGCCGGTTTGATCCGGCACGTCGGCGGCCGTCCACTTGATGTTGGAGCTCATGGGCACGACCATACTCAAAGGTGATGGTGACACTCGTCGACCCCGCGCACCCGCCGAGCCGCAAGGCGCCGCTGGTGTGGGCCCTCGCCGCGGCCATTCCGTGGGGGATGCTGTCGGTGGCTCAGGTGGTGTGGTTCGTGCTGGATGCGCGGCTGGGCTGGCTGCATGCCGCCGCGGCGGCGGCGACCGTGCTGGGCATCGTGACGTTCGTGGTGGTGGCGCCGCTGTGGCGCTACCGCGTGCACCGCTGGGACGTTTTCCTGGACTCGGCGGCGCTGGGCTCGCCGACGCCCGCGGTGTACACCAGGACGGGCTGGCTGGTGCAGGAGCGCCGCATCGCGCCGATCTCCCGCGTGCAGACCGTCGACACCCACCGCGGCCCGCTCGACCGGATCTTCGGCCTGGCCAACGTCACCGTGACGACCGCGTCGTCGGCGGGGGCCGTCCGGATCGTCGCGCTGGACTCCGACGTCGCCGACCGGATCGTCGCCCAACTGACCGACGTCACCGCGATCGGTGACCGGGACGCGACGTGACGGACGCGCCACGGGATCCGCAGTGGCGCAGGCTCAGCCCCCGGATGTTGCTCGTCCATCCCGTGCACGAGCTCCTGCGGCAACTGCCGCTGCTGATCGGCTCCGTCGTGCTCGGGTCGGCGACCGGCAACCCGCTGTGGTCGATCGGTGCGCTGGTGTTCCTCGTCGTGTTCGGTGTCGCCCGCTGGTTCACCACCACCTACCGCATCGACGACGAACAGGTCCAGCGTCGCGCGGGTGTGCTGCAACGCACGGTTCTCTCATTGCCGCGCAACAGGATTCGATCGGTATCGACGGACGCTCGGTTGCTGCACCGGTTGCTCGGGGTGACCGTGATCAGGGTGAGCACGGGTCGGGAGGCCAAGGGGGAAGCCGAATTCGCCCTCGACGCGGTCCGGTCCGCCGAGGTCCCCGAACTGCGAGCGATCCTGCTGTCCGGTTCATCGGCTGTTTCAGCGACGGCGGTCTTCGAGGCGCCTCCGCAGGAGCACGTCATCGCCAGGTGGCAGCCGTCCTGGTTGCGCTACAGCCCGCTCAGCTTCACGGGCCTTGCGATGATCGCTGCTGCCGTCGGCCTGGTGTATCAGACGGGAGCAGTTGCCGCACTCGAGGATTCGGAATTGGCGAGGGAGGGCCTCGATGCCGCCGAGCGATTCGGCGTCGTGATCACCGTCGCGGTGGCCGCCGTCGTCGTGCTGTTGCTTTCGGTGCTCCTGTCGGTCGTCCGGTCGCTGGTGACGTTCGGCAACCTGGTGCTGTCCCGCCGCGACGACCAGCTGCACCTCGAGCACGGCCTGCTGCGAGTGCGCGAGCAGACCTTCGACACGCGCCGCCTGCGCGGCGGCACGCTCCGTGAACCCCTGCTGGTGCGAACGTTCGGCGGCGCCCGACTGGATGCGGTGATGACCGGCGTCGACGGATCGGGTGAGGCGTCGCTGCTGCTGCCGCCGTGTCCGGTGGCGACGGCCCGCGGAGTGCTCACCGAGCTGATCGGGCGGCCCGACGTGGTCAGCGGCGACCTGCGCCGTCACGGCCCCGTCGCGACCCGCAGACGCTGGACCAGAGCCCTGACGATCCCCGCACTACTCGGTGTCGTCCTGGCCGGGTCGGCGGTCGTCGTCCCCGTACCACCGATGGCGTGGGTGGCGTTGGGTGTGGTGACCGCCGCGACTGCGTTCCTGGCCGCTGACCGGTCGCGTGCCCTTGGTCACCGCGTTGGCGATGGCTGGTTGGTGGCGCGAGCGGGCAGCGTCGACCGGCGGCGCGACTGCATCGCCGCGGCGGGCATCGTTGGCTGGACCGTGCGCCAGACGTACTTTCAGCGCCGCGCCGGGGTGGCGACCCTGGTGGCGGCCACCGCCGCGGGGGTGAAGGCCTACCGGGTGCTCGACGTGCCCGCGGAGCTGGCCTGGTCGGTGGCGGCGACGGCGTCACCATGGGTGGCCGACAATGAGTGGGCTCACCTTTGACCGGGCCCGAGTTGCGCTGAGAAGTTTGCCGTTTAACCTCACCCACATGGCTATCGGTGGAGTGCTGTTCGACATCGATGGCGTCCTGGTCACTTCCTGGGAGCCCATCCCCGGCGCCGCCGAGACGTTGCGCGTACTCGCGGCCAACCAGATCGCCAGGGCGTACCTCACCAACACCACCACCAAGACCCGCGTCCAGATCGCCGAACTGCTGACCGAAGCCGGTATCGAGGTCACCTCCGATGAGGTCATCACCGCGGCCGTGCTCACCGCCGACTACGTCCGTGACCGCTATCCGGACGCCCGGTGCTTCCTGGTCAACAGCGGCCAGATCGCCGAGGACATGCCCGGTATCGACATCGTCTACGCGCACGACGTCGTCAACTCGGATCCCTCCACCCCCGACGTCATCCTTCTTGGCGGGGCGGGATCGGAATACGACCACGTCACGCTGAGCCGGGTGTACGACTGGATGGCACAGGGAGTTCCGGTGGTGGCGATGCACCGCAGCACCGCATGGAACACCGCCAAGGGGTTGCGCGTCGACACCGGGATGTACCTCATCGGCATGGAGCAGACGTCTGGCCGCAAGGCGACCGCCGTCGGAAAGCCCGCACCGGAGGGTTTCCTCGCCGCGGCGGGCCGGCTCGGCGTCGAGCCCGAGGAGATGTACGTCGTCGGCGACGATCTCAACAACGATGTGCTGGCCGGTCAGGTCGTCGGCATGACGGGAGTGCTGGTGCGGACCGGCAAGTTCCGGCAGGACACGTTGGACCGTTGGGCCGCAGATCAATTCGCCATGCAGCCCAACTACGTCATCGACTCGGTCGCCGACCTCCCTGGCTTGTTGGGGCTCTAAGCTCTAATCGCTTCACAGCCGCCGCGTGTCGAGGCCAGTCTCGATCACCCCGGCCTGAGCGTCGGCGGCGACGAAGTAGGCACCCGCGCCGTCCTTTTCGGACACGGCCTCGACGAACTCGGTGCCGCGGTACAGCACGCCAACGCCGTCGTCCGTGGCGTAGCCGGCCTCGAGCACACCCTCTCCGATCAGGCGCTGAAACAGCGGGCGACGCTGAGGCTCGGAGTCGTAGTGCACGCCGTTCGAATACGGCACCAGCCCAACGCCGTTGGTGACGGGACGCAGGTCGGGTCCGAACGAATCAGTCGTCCCGCCGGTGTGCCAGCAGATGGACCCAGCGGAAACCCCAGTCAGCACGACACCGGCTGTCCAGGCCGCCTGCATCGCACGATCGATTCCGTGTAAGCGCCAAAGCGCCAGCAGTGCGGCGACGCTGCCACCGCACACCCACACCACGTCCTGGCCGAGGAGGTGAGCTTCGACGTCGTCGACGTTCGGCATCGGCACCACCGACACGTGGCTGGCCGCGAGTCCGCGCACCTGAGCGGCCTCGTAGAGGGCGTGAAGCCCGGCGGGATTGTCACCCTGGGCCGTTGCGACGAAGCAGACTCGCGGCGGGCGACCCGTGACCCCGGCCAGCTCGACGGCGAGTTCGGTGAGCGGGCTGAACTCCCAGCGAGTCCGCCGGCCGTCACGCAGGCCACCGCTGGTCGCCAGGATGGTGGGCTCATCGGCGGGCACTCGGCGAACGTATGCCGCCGCGGCGGCCTGGGCAACCCGATTACGGCGACGCGATGAGTTCCGGAGTGTCGGGCGGTCGATATCGGCATGACTACGGAATCGATGAACGTGAGCACGACCGTCGCCGCACCCGTCGACGTGGTGTTCGGCGTGCTGGCCGACCCCTCGACGCATGCGGCGATCGACGGCACCGGATGGGTCCGGGAGTCGCTGGACGGTAACCAACTGACGGCCAACGAGCAGGTCTTCCGGATGGCGATGTACCACGACAACCATCCCGACGGGAACTACGAGATGGCCAACAAAGTTCGGGTGTTCGATCCACCGCGGGCCGTCGCGTGGGAACCCGGACAAGCCGGTCCCGATGGCGAGTTGAGCTTCGGTGGCTGGCTGTGGCGCTACGACCTCACGCCGACGGGCGCGGGCGAGACGAACGTGACCCTGACCTACGACTGGTCAGCAGTGCCCGCAGAACTGCGCGAACACATCCAGTTCCCGCCGTTCGACGAGTCGCATCTTGTGAACTCGCTCGAGCACCTCGTCGAACTCGCCACGCACCGCTAGGTCTTGAGCGAGCGGACCGCCTCGATGCGGGCTGCGAGCTGAACGGAGTTCGCCGCCGCGACCACCGGCCCGCCGCAGATGCGGCGCAACTCGTTGTGAATCCAGCCGTGCGGCTTGCCGGTGCGGTGGTGGGCGAGGGTCACCAGGGCGTTGAGTTCACGACGCAGATCGCGGAGCTGGCCGTGGGTGGTGCCGGGCACCGGTATGGTGCCGCCCGCCGCGGTCCTGCGATCCAATTGCTCTTCCTGCCTGCGCCGCAACAGATCTCGCATCTGCGCGGAGTCCAGCAGGCCCGGAATGCCGAGGTAGTCGGCTTCCTCGTCACTGCCCGCGGGGGTGGCCGTGCCGAACGACGAGCCGTCGAAGATCACCTGATCCAATTCGGCGTCGGCTCCGAGCATTTCGAAGCCGTTGTCCATCTCGTCGGGTTCGGACTTCTGCTTCTCTTCGTATTCTTCGTCCCACTCGTCGCCCTGGGACTCGCGATGTGGCTTGCCAAGCACGTGGTTGCGCTGCGCCTCCATCTCGCTGGCGAGTTGGAGCAGATTTGGCACCGACGGCAAGAAGATGCTCGCGGTCTCGCCGGGCTGACGGGATCGCACGTAGCGGCCGATCGCCTGGGCGAAGAAGAGCGGAGTCGACGCGCTGGTGGCGTAGACGCCCACCGCAAGGCGTGGCACGTCGACGCCCTCGGACACCATGCGCACCGCGACCAACCAGCGGCTGGTGCCCTGGGAGAACGTCGTGATGTGGTCCGACGAACCGGGATCGTCGGACAGCACCACCGTGGGCACCTCGCCGGTAATCGTGGTCAGCAGCCCGGCGTAGGCCCTGGCCGCCGTCTGGTCGGAGGCGATGATCATGCCGCCGGCATCCGGGACGTGCTGACGCTTCTGCTGCAGACGTTTGTCGGCCGCGGCGATCACGGCGGGCATCCATTCGCCCGCCGGGTTCAGCGCGGTGCGCCAGGCGCGGGCGGTCTGCTCGGCGTTGAGCGGTTCGCCCAGTCGCGCCGCGTGTTCCTCGCCGGCACTGTCGCGCCATCGCGACTCGCCGGAGTAGGCCAGGAACACGACGGGCCGCACCACCCCGTCGGCCAGAGCGTCGGCGTAGCCGTAGACGTGGTCGGCGGTCGAGCGCTCGAGACCGTCGGGTCCGCGCTCATAGGTGACGAACGGAATCGCGCTGTCGTCGCTACGGAACGGCGTGCCGGTCAGTGCCAGCCTGCGCGTCGCGTCGTCGAACGCCTCACGGATCGCTTCGCCCCAACTCTTGGCGTCACCGCCATGGTGGATCTCGTCGAAGACGACCAGCGTCTTGCGGTTCTCGGTACGCACGCGATGGCGGCCGGGGTGGCTCGCCACCTGGGCATAGGTGACGACGACTCCGTGAAACTCGTCGGAGTTCTGGGCGTTGGAGTTACTGAACTTGGGATCCAGCGAGATGCCAAGGGCCGCCGCGGCCTTCGCCCATTGAATCTTGAGGTGCTCGGTGGGCACGACGATCGTGATGCGTTCGACGGTGCCGTCGGCCAGCAGTTCACCGGCGATGCGTAGCGCAAAGGTGGTCTTGCCGGAGCCGGGGGTCGCGACAGCCAGGAAGTCACGCGGTCGTGCGGCCAGATACTTGACCATGGCCCGACGTTGCCAGCCCCGCAACGTCTGGGTGCTGGGCGCTGCATAACCCTGCACCCCGAAGACTCCAATCTGGTCGAAGGGCAGTCTAGGGCAAGGGGTTACGGGATCGCACTTCTGCAGGGCGTGTCACCGATCAGTCGGCGTGTCACCTAGACGAAGTAGTTGTCGTTCGCGATGAACCAGTCCCGCCGCTCGTCGTCGGTCAGCTCGCCGAGCTGAGCCAGCCCCTCGAAGTAGTGCTCCCGCGGCGCGCCGGGAGCAAACAGCATGAGGATCGACGCGGGTTCGTCCGCCTCGTTGCGGAAACCGTGCACGCCGCCCGGCGGCACGTAGAGGAAGTCGCCCTGATTGCCGTCGATCCAGTCGCGGCCATCGTAGAGCCTCATCCGCCCGGACAGCACGAAGAACGCCTCCGACATGGCGCGGTGGAAGTGCGGCCCCGGTCCGCCCGCCTTCGGGGACAGGTCGACGCGGTAGAGGCCGTAGTCACCGTCGGTCTTCTTCTGGTCGGCCAAGTAGTGGTACTTGACGAGGCCGAAGGAGTCGTAGTCCGGGGGTTCGTCGCTACGTCGCAGCGAGGCGGAGACCTCCGGCTGGTCCTTGTCGTAGCGGACCGGGGGATAGGGCGGCACGATCAGCGACACGTCGCCAGTCTGCCGCATCAGCTTCCGAAGACGACCCCGGTCAGCTCTTCGGAGACCGTCCACAGCCGGCGCTGCAGTGCGACGTCGTGCGACTGGTCACTCGACGGCACCAGCTTCGCGTGGCCGCGCACACCACCAGGCCCGTCCGGGCCGTAGTACTCGGCGCCAAGCACGCCGGGGTCGGTTGCGGCGCGCAGCGTCGGATGAGCGCCCATCGCCGCGGACTGGAACAGCGGCCGCACGGCTGGCAGTGCGAACTGGAGAGCGCTGGGCAGGTGCCGCATGAGGTCGGTGTCGGACCCGCCGGGGTGGGCTGCCGCCGCGATGGTGGTGCCGTGCGGGGCCAGTCGACGCTGGAGTTCATAGGTGAACAGCAGATTGGCGAGCTTGGACTGGCCGTAGGCGGCGACGCGGTTGTAGCTGCGCTCCCAGTTCAGGTCGTCGAAGTGAATGGCGGCGTTGAGGCGGTGGCCGATGCTGCTGACCGTCACCACGCGCGAGCCAGGGACCGGGAGCAGGCGGTCGATCAGTAGTCCGGTGAACGCGAAATGGCCGAGGTGGTTGGTGCCGAACTGCAGCTCGAAGCCGTCGGTGGTGGTGCCCTTCGGCGGGTACATCAGCCCGGCGTTGTTGATCAACAGGTCGACGCGGTCGTACTTGGCGCGTAGTTCGTCGGCGGCCGTCCGCACCGACTCCAGCGAGCCGAGGTCCAACTCCTGCAGCGCGACGTCCGCGCCGGGGTTGGCGGCCGTGATTCGCGAAGCCGCCTCCTTGCCCTTGTCCAGATTGCGCACCGCGAGCACCACGTGTGCGCCGCGGCCGGCGAGGGCGTCGGCCGTCTCGAAGCCGAGGCCGGTGTTGGCGCCCGTCACGATGGCGACGCGACCGCTCTGGTCGGGAATGTCGGCGGTGGTCCACTTGCTCATTGCTGCTTCTCCTTCGATGACGAACGGGATGACGAACGGGATGACGAACGGGATGTGGTGTGCTGCGGGCTCTGAAGGGTCCATACCCGAGCGGGTGGCAGATTGCGCCAGACCGTCTGGCCGGACGTGTCGAATCGCCCTCTGTATTCCGACAGCAGTCTTTCGACGGTGGCGTGTCTGCGCGCTTCGCTGCGCGAGGCCGTCACCGACCGCATTCGACGAGTACCGACGTAGGCGAAGTAGACGACGCTGCCACCGTCGGCGAGCAGCGCGTCGTACCGGTCGAGGATCGACGCGACCTGGTCCGGGGTGGCGTTGGTGAACGGTAGTCCCGAGAGGATGGCGTCGTATCGGACGTCGGTGTCGAATGTCTCGATCCTCGTCGTGTGCACCGTCGTGTGTGGACGCGTCGTGGGTGCTGATGCTTCGGTGACGACCCGGAGTGCGTCGGCGAAGGCGTCGTTGGACTCCACGACGTCGAGCCTGTCGTCGGGACCGAGTCGCTCCATCAGCGAGGTCGTCACGGCGCCCGTTCCCGCTCCGACCTCGAGGACCGCCCGTGGCGAACGACGACGATCGAGGGCGAGGGTCATCGCGCGAGCGAGGGACGGACTGCTTGGAGCGATCGCTCCGATCTCACCGAAGTTGTCGCATGCCTCGTTGGCGAACAGTCTGGTTCCCGAGGTGTGGGTCGTGGTCATCGATCGATCGGAAGTTCGGATGTGACGCCGGTCAGCTCTTCGGACACCGTCCACAACCGACGCTGGACCGCACGGTCGTGGGATCGGCGGTTCGATGCGACCTGCTTGGGGTAGCCGCGCATCTCCATGGCGCCGCCGGGGCCGTAGTACTGACCGCCGAGGACGCCCGGGTCGGTCGCCGCTCGCAGTGTCGGCAGGGCACCCGTTTCGGTGTCCTGCTCCAGCTGCTGAAAGGCCAGCTTGATCGCACTGGGCAGGTAGCGGGACAGCTCCGAGCTCGAGCCTCCCGGATGAGCGGCGACGGCGATCGTGTCTCGGCCAGTCAGCCTGCGCTGCAGTTCGTACGTGAACAAGAGGTTGGCCAGCTTCGACTGGCCGTACGCGCGAAAACGGTTGTAGCTGCGCTCGGATTGAAGGTCGTCGAAACGGATGCGACCGAAGCGGTGACCCAGACTGCTGACGTTCACCACCCGCGATCCCGGTGCGGCGAGCAGCCGGTCCAACAGCCTGCCGGTCAGCGCGAAGTGCCCGAGGTGGTTGGTGCCGAACTGGAGCTCGAAACCGTCCTTCGTGGTCGACTTCGGCGTCATCATCACGCCCGCGTTGTTGATGAGCAGGTCGATGCGGTCGTAGCCGGCGCGCAGCGCGTCCGCGGCGTGGCGCACCGACTCCAGTGACGTGAGGTCGAGCTCCTGCAGGCTGACCTCGGAACCGGGGTAGCGCCTGACGATGAGGTCGGCGGCGGCCTTGCCCTTTTCGAGGTCGCGGACGGCCAGCACTACGTTCGCGCCGCGGGCCGCGAGGGCTGCCGCGGTTTCGTAACCCAGTCCGGTGTTGGCGCCCGTCACCACGGCCGTGCGGCCGCTCTGATCGGGAATGTCGGTTGCGGTCCAACTCATGAAGGCCTCCTGGGTAAGATGGAAACGGAACGCCGGCTCCGCTTGATTCGACTATACGGAACGCGCGCCCCGTTTTGTCAACCGCAGGAGGCATCGTGATCGAAACTGGTCGGCCGATGCGCGCCGATGCCGCCCGCAATCGCGCGCGGGTGCTAGAGGTGGCCTACGAGACCTTCGCTGCCGAGGGACTTTCCGTGCCCATCGACGAGATCGCCCGTCGCGCCGGCGTCGGAGCGGGCACCGTGTACCGGCACTTCCCCACCAAGGAGGCGCTGTTCGCCGCCGTGATCGACGACCGAGTGCAGTCCGTCGTCGCCGCCGGGCGCGCGTTGATGGACTCCGTCGGACCTGGTGAGGCGTTGTTCGCCTTCCTACGGGAGATGGTGACGATGAATGCCATCGACCACGGCCTTGTCGAGGCGCTGGCCGGCTATGGCATCGACGTCGACACGGCAGCGCCTGGCGCAGAGGCGATCTTCCTCGAGTTGCTCGGCGACCTGCTCGCCTCGGCGCAACGGGCAGGCACCGCGCGCCGTGACGTCGGCGTGGCGGAGGTCAAGGCGCTTCTGGTCATGTGCAAGGCCACCCAGACCTACGGCGAAGAGGTCACCGGGAGGGTGACGGCAGTGATCGAGGCAGGTCTCCGGGCGTCGTCCTAGCGGTGCGTTAGCGGCCCCTCGACCTTGCACTCGCCATGGCCGAGTGCTAAAAATGACGTTGGCACTCGCGATCGGTGAGTGCTAGGTCGGGACGGTGAGACAGCGGGGCCGCACCTGCGGAGCACACCCAAGTCGTCCGTCGCGGGCACTGCTCCCGACCAAAAACGTGCCATCCCCAATCCGGAGGAACACTTCGCAATGGCCAAGACAATTGCGTATGACGAAGAGGCCCGCCGCGGCCTCGAGCGGGGCCTCAACGCCCTCGCCGACGCGGTAAAGGTGACGTTGGGCCCCAAGGGTCGCAACGTCGTCCTCGAGAAGAAGTGGGGCGCCCCCACGATCACCAACGATGGTGTGTCCATCGCCAAGGAGATCGAGCTGGAGGACCCGTACGAGAAGATCGGCGCAGAGCTGGTCAAGGAAGTCGCCAAGAAGACTGACGACGTCGCGGGCGACGGCACCACCACCGCAACCGTTCTGGCCCAGGCGCTCGTGCGCGAGGGTCTGCGCAACGTTGCGGCCGGCGCCAACCCGCTCGGTCTGAAGCGCGGCATCGAGAAGGCCGTCGAGAAGGTCACCGAGACCCTGCTGGCTCAGGCCAAGGCGATCGAGACCAAGGAGCAGATCGCGGCTACCGCCGGGATCTCCGCCGGCGACCAGTCCATCGGTGATCTGATCGCCGAGGCCATGGACAAGGTCGGCAACGAGGGTGTCATCACCGTCGAGGAGTCCAACACCTTCGGTCTGCAGCTCGAGCTCACCGAAGGCATGCGCTTCGACAAGGGCTACATCTCGGGCTACTTCGTGACTGACGCCGAGCGTCAGGAAGCCGTCCTGGAAGAGCCCTACATCCTGCTGGTCAGCTCCAAGGTGTCGACCGTCAAGGATCTGCTGCCCCTGCTGGAGAAGATCATCCAGTCCGGCAAGCCGTTGCTGATCATCGCCGAGGACGTCGAGGGCGAAGCCCTTTCCACCCTGGTGG
>NZ_JAVRQA010000474.1:0-6831 GCF_032161845.1 Mycobacterium sp. | reverse complement strand
TGTGTTCTCTCGTTCGAGGTCGACTGGGGTTAGACGGACTTGGTGACGCCGAGGTAGGTGATGACGTCGTCGGTGTTGTCGGTCGAGCTCGTCAGCGTGGCGTAGGACCGGATGAACGACTGACCGGCGCACTGATCGGTCTTGACGCGCACACCGGTGAGGGTGATGCGGGTCGTGGTTCCCTTGAAGGACTTCTTGTCCAGCGCCACCGTGGTGACGGTGCCCGGCTTGAGGTACACCTTGCCCTGCAGGCTGATGCCAGCCTGCAGTGTGGGCTAACCGGCGGGAAAGCCGATACCCGGCTGAATGCTCGCGCCGGGGTTGATCTCCGCCTCGTCGGAGATGATGCCGCAACCGATCTGCTCGCCGGCCTCCATCGAGCCGCCGGTCAGCTTCGTCTTGCCGCCACCGGTGATGGTGCCGGTGAAGGTGCCCGAGATCAGGTACTCGCGCGACGAGATGGCGGTGGTCAACGGCGCGACGGGCAACTGGGTCTCGTTGCTGCCGACGACCTGCAGGTGCCAACCGTCCGGGGTGTCGAGGATGCCGGGCGCGGCCGAGGGCACGGCACCGGTGTCGACGGGAGGGCCGGGTACGGCCACCGGCTGGACCGCTGGGTCCGGCGGCGGGGGGTCGGCCAGCGCCACGGGCGCCATTCCGACCGGGATTGCAATGCAAACAGCTGCCAGCGTCGCAAAACGGTTCAACATGAGTGAATCGGCGCCTCTCGTGGTCTAAATCTCCAGCAGATAACGGATCTGTCGCGACGGAGCATCCAATGGCAGGGTTACCGGGTGGTGAACGGCCGACCAACAAATCACACCTCGTTCCCATCCAGTGGGTGCGACCGTGGCAAGCACCAGAACCATTGATGTGCAGCGAAGTCCACGCTTTCGGCAAGCTCACAGTCCGAGGACATCCGATCGATCGCCGTTGGATGTCGGACGTTGGCCAGTCGTTCACCAACTGGACACCTAACTGACCGACGGTGGTGGCCAGATGGTGCCAACGCCGTGGTTCGACTGCGACACCAATAGCTTTGGAGGAAACCTTGAGTTCATCCCGCGTCTTGGCGCGAGCGGCAGCTGCGTCCTTGATCTCGCTCGGGATGGGATTCGCCTCCATTCCAACGGCATTCGCCGACGATGACGCACCACAAGACCCAGCAATTCAAGTCAACGCCGTACCGATGTCTGACAACGCCCAGCCTGCTGCCGTCGTGGCCTGCGGCAACTTCGCCCAGGCGCTCGACGGCGCTTCGACGTACTACGGGGAGTTCTCCGACTCGTTCGAGGGCTCGGACTACAACGACCCCGCCGTGCAGAGCAGCAACGAAGTCGGTCGAACCGCCTTGCGTCAGGCCGCGGGCGTGGCCATGGATGCCGCGAACACACCCGGACTCGACCCGCAGGTGGGCGATCCGATGCGATCCTGGTCGGTGGACGCCACGAAACTGCTCTTCAAGATGGGCTTACACATCCCCGGCGAGAGCCTGAACACCACGGCGACGGAGATGAACACCGACGCCACCAACGCTCAGCAGGCCTGTGCAGCGGCGGGCACGCATGCCTGACCCGTGGTGAAGCGTTTCCTCCCAGGGGCATTCGCGCTCGCCTTGACGTTGACGGCGTGCTCGAGCGGGGGCGGCCAGGCGTCCGCCCCGCCAGAACTGGTCCCTGCCAGCGTGCTCGACAAGGTCCTTCTCAGCCCTGCCGAGGTCGACTCGGTCATGGGGACCACCGGGATGACCGCGCACCCTCGCGTCGAGGCGATGAGCGATCACCGCAACCTGTTGCCCAACCTCAACTGCCTGGGAATCTGGCAGGTCAACGAAGCCGGCGTGTACGGCAAGGACGGCTGGATCGCACTGCGCCAGGAACTGCTGCGGTCACCGGATACGGAAAATTGGCACAGCCTCGTCGTGCAGTCGGTGGTCAATTACCCATCGACCGAGGCCGCACACGACTTCTTCGGCCAGTCAGCGGATCGTTGGGCCAAGTGCACCAATCACAACGTGAACATCACCCTCAACGACCAGCCACTACCCAAGTGGCGAAGCGGTGAGCTGACCAAGACCGACAGCCAACTGGCTATCCCCTTCACCAGGGGCAGCGCCAACGGAGTCGACTCCTGCCAGCGTGTGCTGGCGGTGGACGACAACGTGATCATCGACGTTCAGGCGTGCACCCGAGACGTCTCGACGGTGACGAAGGCGGCCGCCGTGTCCGACGCGATCGAGGCCAAGCTGCCTCGGTAGCGCTAGCCGATGCCCGCCCCGAAGCTGAAGCCGCCGTCGTCTCCGTTCGGGCAGGCGACGTCGACGTACACGGTGGTGAAACTGCCGTCGGTGGGCGGCGCATCGCCCGGATCATTGACGCCCGTGACCCGGCACTCCGAGAGCGGTTTCGTGTCAAATCCGTTGACCCAGTTGATCTGAACGTTGTAACCCCGCGCCTTCAGATCGTCGATGACGGCGCTGGCCGGACCGTTGGCGGCCGACGGGTCGGCCCCGGCGACAGGGGCGCAAACGGCCGCGCAGACGCCCAAGGCGGCAGCGGCCAGCGCGACGTAGCGGAGCGGACGGATCATGCCTTGACGGTACGCCCGCTACGCCGCGTTCGGATTCTCCAGCACGATGGCCACTCCTTGGCCCGAGCCGATGCAAACGCCGATGACCCCGTAGCGGGCGTTGCGCTCGCGCAGTTCGGTGGCAAGTGTCAGGACGTAACGCGTCCCGGTCGCGCCGAACGGATGCCCGATGGCGACAGCCCCGCCATTGGGTGTCAACTTCTCATCGGGAACGACGAAGCCGCCCAACTGATTCGGGAGCTCGCGAAGGACACCGAGCGCCTGAGCGCTGAACGCCTCGTGCACTTCCCACACATCGATCTGCTCTGGCTTCAGGCCGGCCCGGCTGATCGCGAGCGGGATCGCCCACGCCGGCGCCAGCCCCATGACGAGCGGGTCGATGCCGTACACCGCCGAGGACACCACGCGGGCAAGGGGTTCGGCGCCGAGCTCGGCGGCACGATCCCCCGAGGCGATCACGATTGCGCTGGCGCCGTCGGTCAGTGGCGTCGAGTTGGCCGCGGTCATCTGGGTGGTCCCCGGTTGGGCGGGGAGCTTGGCCAACGACTCGGCCGTCGTATCGTCGCGGATGAACTCGTCGTCGGAGAACACGACCTCCGGAGTCTTCCTCGTCGCCGGGATCGTCACCGGCATGATCTCCTTGGCCAGCCGGCCGGAGTCGCGGGCCGCCTTGGCATTTCGCTGTGACCGCAACGCGAACGCGTCGATCTCCTCACGTGTCAGCCCATACCGATCGGCGACATTCTGGGCAGTCTCGATCATCCCGATGTAGGCGTTGCGCGCCAGGAGTGCCGGGTTGGGTGGGCCCCCGGCACCCGCCCACATGGTGTCCAGCATGAAGACGGGTCCGCGGGGGCTGAAGGCGGCATCCCCCTTCATCAGCGCCCAGCCGGAACGGGACATCGACTCGACGCCGCAGGCGATGCCGACTCCGAGGTCTCCCGCCATGATGGCGTGGCTGATGTTGATCGTGGCGCTCAGCGACGAGCCGCAGAATCGGTTGATCGTCGCCCCGGCGACGCTGTCGGGGAATCCCGCCGCGAGTGCCGCCCACCTGCCCACGTCGCCCATGCCCTCGTGGGCCGGGTTCACACAGCCGGCGACGATGTCCTCGACCGCGCCCAGTTCGACACCCACCCGCTCACAGGCGCCCTTCATGGTCATCCCGAGCAGGTCGTCCGTGCGGATGTGCGACAACGAGCTTCCGTAGCGCGCGAACGGCGTCCGCACGCCGCCGAGGATGAATGCGTCAGTCATCGTGCTCCGCCGTTCCGTCGACCGAAGGGTTCGATTAGCCTGGATCGTTCCGGCAACGGTGTCAACGTATCGTTTCCTCAACGACGACGGAAGGCGATCAATGGACAGCCAATCCACCACGCATGCAAACCTTTTCGACTTGACCGGCAAGTATGCCCTGGTGACCGGCGGCACCAGGGGCATCGGCATGATGATGGCGCGCGGCCTGTTGCAGGCCGGCGCCCGCGTGGTGGTCAGCTCGCGCAAGGCTGATGCGTGCGCTGCCGCTCAGGAGCAGCTGTCGGCGTTCGGTGATGTCCGGGCCATCCCCGCCGACCTATCCACCCACGACGAATGTCTACGGCTCGCCAACCTCGTCACCGCCGACTCCGATGGTCTCGACATCCTCGTCAACAACGCGGGCGCGACGTGGGGTGAACCGTTGGAGACGTTCCCGGATGCCGCGTGGGACAAGGTGATCGACCTCAACCTCAAATCCCCGTTCTGGCTAGTGCAAGCCCTGCTGCCAGCGCTGAGTCAGGCGGGCACCGCCGATGACCCCGCCCGCATCATCAACGTCGGCAGCATCGACGGACTCCGCGTCAGCCCGCTGCCCATCTATTCGTACGCCAGCAGCAAGGCGGCACTGCACCAACTGACGAGGGTGCTCGCGAAGGAGTTGGGGCCGCAGCATGTCACGGTGAATGCGGTGGCGCCAGGGCCGTTCCCGTCGAAGATGATGGCGGCGACGCTCGACACGTTCGGTGACGCGATCGCCGCCTCCGCGCCGCTTCGTCGCATCGGAAGAGACGACGACATGGCCGGCATCGCAGTGTTCCTCGCGAGCCGGGCGGGTTCGTATCTGACGGGGACGATCATCCCAGTCGACGGTGGCATCGCGACCACCGCGTAGGCGACCCGCACCCCTAGTTCTCCGAGGGTGGTGGTTGTGGTTGGAAGGGGTCGTACCACCACCAGTCGGCGCGTTCCCCAAGGGGACCGCGGCACGGTTTGACCGCGGGCCGGGGTTGGGTGGGTGGGCGTGCCAGGGCTCCCGGGTTGAGTGGTTCGCCGTCAGTGTCGGTGATCAGGAGGTGTTGGGCGTCTCCGGTGATCGTGATGCCACCGCGATGATGCAGGCGGTGATGGAAGGGACACACCAACACGAGGTTGACCAGTTCGGTGGGTCCGCCGTCCTCCCAGTGCCGGATGTGGTGGGCGTGCAACCCGCGGGTGGCCCCGCACCCGGGGACCACGCAGCAGCGGTCGCGGTGCTCCAGTGCCCGACGGAGTCGGCGGCTGATGGTGCGGGTGACCCGCCCGGACCCGATGACCTGGCCCTCGCGTTCGAACCAGGCCTCACAGGTGGCATCACAGAGCAGGTATTGGCGGTCGCCGGGTGAGAGCAGCGGACCCAGATGCAGCTCGGCGGCGGGCTGGTCGACGTCGAGGTGCACGACCACGGTGGTGTGCTGGCCGTGTGGGCGCCGCGCCGCCTCGGCGTCCCAGCCGGCCTCGACCAGGCTCGTGAACGCATCGACGGTGTTCGGGAATGGCGGCACCTGAACAGGTGAGCCCTCGTCGCCGTCACCGTCGCCGTGGTGAAAGCCGTCGTGGTCGACGTCGTCGTGCTCCCCGTGGTCGCGTTTCCACGCCGCGATCAGACCATCGCGATGCGACTGCAGGGCAGCGTCGAACTTCGCCGCCTCCACCCGCGGCAGCCGAATCCGCCACGTCGTATACCCCTCGCCGACGGTCCTGCTGATAGACCGCTCCACGTCCGGCTTCGGATCGGGGTCGGGTCGCGGCGCCAGCTTGATCGCGGTCCGCAACTGGGTCACCGTGGCCACCGATGCCAGCTGGGCGTAGTGCTCGTCGGAACCGTCGGCGGCCCGCTCGGCGATCACCCCGACCTGATCCAACGACAGTTGACCCTCCCGCATCGCGGCCGCGCAGCGGGGAAACTCCTCGAGCCGACGGGCGACCGCGACGATGGTCTCAGCGGTCCGTGGAGCGGTGCCCAACTTCCAGGCCACCAGCGCCGGGACCGACCGAGCGCCGGTGGCGCCCCAGATCCCGTCGCCGTCGATCTCGGAGACGATTTCCACCAACCGGCTGTCAATCGCGTTGCGCTGCCCGGCCAACTCCTCCATCTCCCCGAACAACACCTCCAGACGCTCCTTGGGACTGAGCTCAGTCACCAAAGACGCTGCGGTCGAAGACATGACACCATCGAAGCACCGGGGTACGACAAATTTCGGACAGCCAGGTTAGGCGGCCTCACCCGTCGCGCGAGGCTTCTTCTGCCACGGCCACATCCCGGTGATCTCGAGTTCGAGGGAGAAGCTGAGGAATGTCCGGATCGCCACGATGCCCGCGAGGACGGCGACGCTCTGCGCGTTCGGCGTGACTGCCACGGTGCGAATGATGTCGGCGGCGACCAGGAATTCCAGGCCGAGCAGGATCGTCCGGCCGAGCGTCTCGCGGAAGAAGCGGTACGTATCAGCCGATTTTCGGAAGAGTCGCCCGACGGCGATCCCCCCGGCCACGACGGCACCGATCGCGATGATCGCCACGCCGACGCCATCGATGACCTTGCCGACGAGCTCGACGCTCTCGATGAAGCCCACGACACCGACGTTAGCCGCCAGGCAGTCTCGCCGAGACGGTTGCGGCAAACGTATGCGTGTCGCCTGGCCAGCGGGCCGAGACATAGGCGCCGTCGTCGACGACGAACGCGGGCCGCGGGTTGGTCGCGGAGTCGCGCGTCATCCCCGAGCTCCTGGCCCGCCAGTCCACGGAACCCCTTTGTACGTCGCGGAAGTCGTCGGGGTGCGCCAGTGCGCGAGTGACTTCGGCTTGCACGGACATGTGGCCGACTGGGTCGCCGGGCCGCTCGGAGTAGGTCCGGTAGTAGTCGGGATCCCAGAATCGCGTCAGCCGGGCGAGCCGCCAAGCCCGGCTCTCCAGGGCCCACGTCAGCGCGGTGGTCTTGCGCCCGTAGAG
>NZ_JAVRQA010000473.1:0-11481 GCF_032161845.1 Mycobacterium sp. | reverse complement strand
CTGCTCCAGGAGAAGATCCTGGTGGTGCAGGGCACCGGATTCAATTGGCCCGCACCCGATCACCTGCGCATCGTGACCCTGCCGTGGGCGCGTGACCTGACCAACGCGATCGACCGGCTCGGCAACTTCCTGGCCAGTTACCGACAGTAACCTGCCCACCGGCAAAGCCTCTACCCTGTCCGGGTGGCGCATTCGCACTCGCACTCTTCGCCGTCCGGCCCGGCGCCGCTCGGACCGATGGCGGCCAAGGTCGTCGTCGGGCTGCTCATCGCGATAGCCGTCGCCGTCATCGCCGGAATGGCACTGCTCTGGCCCAGCCACCAGAGCGTCGACATCCCACTGCCGTTCCAGAACGCTGCGGGGGGTGCCGTCACGACGGAATCCGGCCGCGTGGTGTCCAGTTCGGAAGGGCCGTGCGGCAGTCCGTCGGCGGGCGCCGTGCTGACGTCATCGCCCGTCGCCGCCCAGCCGGGGGGCGGCGAGTGCGTCCAGTCCCTCCTCGAGATCGGGTCGGGGCCGAACAAGGGCGCCGACACCCTGCTGGAGTTCAGCGGTGGGCCCGGCCAGCCGAGCCTCGCCGTCGGTGACGACGTCCGGGTCAGCAGGCAGGTCGACCAGAACGGCACGACGACGTACGCGTTCTACGACTTCGAGCGGACGTGGCCGCTGGCGATCCTGGCCGCCATGTTCGCCGTCGTCGTCGTCGCGGTGGCTCGGTGGCGGGGACTACGCGCGATCGTCGGCATCGTGGTGGCCTTCGCCGTCCTGATGGTGTTCCTCCTGCCCGCGTTGCGGGACGGGGCGCCCGCGGTCCCCGTGTCGCTGGTGGCATCGGGGGCCATCCTGTACGCCGTCATCTACTTGGCGCACGGCGTCAGCCTGCGCACCAGCGCCGCCCTGCTCGGCACGTTGACCGCACTGCTCCTAGCAGCCGTATTGTCCTGGGCCGCAATTGAACTAGTGCATCTCACCGGATTGTCCGAAGACCAGAACAACGAGGTAGCCGCCTACCTCGGCAACGTGTCCATCACGGGACTGCTGCTCGCTGGGTTCATCATCGGCTCGCTGGGCGTCCTCAACGACGTCACGGTCACGCAGGCGTCGACGGCCTTCGAGATCGCCGAGCACGGCGCCAGTCGGCGGGCCATCTTCGTCGGGGCGATGCGGGTCGGCCGCGACCACATCGCCAGCACCGTCTACACCCTGGTGCTGGCGTATGCGGGCAGCGCGTTGCCTCTGCTGCTGCTCTTCAGCGTCGCGAACCGGTCACTCGGTGACGTGCTGACGAGCGAGAGCGTGGCCATCGAGATCGCGCGGTCCGCGGTGGGCGGCATCGCACTGGCGCTGTCGGTCCCGCTGACGACGGGCATCGCCGCGGTGCTGGCCACGCCGCAGTTGAAGAAGCCCTAGAACGGAGTTCCGTTCAACCAGGAATCCCAGACCGCCTCGTCGCCGAGCACCTCGATGCCTGCCTCCGCGGTGGTACGGCGCCGCGTCACGGCCAACAGCAGGTTGACGGCACTGCCTCGCACCGCGGCCTCACCCTTGATGTGGTCGTGCGACCACTGCAGGCCTTCCTCGTCGTGGGTGATGGTCCACTCCCCCGTAGGGCCGAGCCCGTCGTCGGTGGCGTGCAGGTGCAGCGTGAGCCCCCGCTGCAGCGGGGGCTGATGCAGATCGGCGGTGACGGTCGCGAGGTCGATCCACTCGGAGATGCCGTCGGCGGCCATCTCGGCGGGCAGTTCGAAGTCACCGCCGCTGGCCAGAACGGCGTCGGCGCGGTGCACGGTTGCCTCGTGGACACGACGGCGAATCCACCAGCCCGCGGGCTTCGGCCCGGTGAACGTCCAGACCCTGGTCTCGGGGCCGACCCGGTCGACCGCGTTGATGACCAACTGGGCGCCCGCATTCAGCCAGTCGATCGCACCGTCGGAATCCTCGGGCGGCTTGCCGCCACGCACCTCACGGGGATCGAGCGGCTGCAGCCGACGTTCGGCGATGATCTGCGCCGACCAGCGATGGCCTCGCCCAACATGTTTGAGGAGCTGGTTCATCGTCCAACCCGGGCAGGACGGCACCGGAGCGTCGGGGTCGGCTGCGGCAATGACGTCACCGAGGGCTCGGGTCTCCCCAAGCAGCGTTGCGCGGAAGTCCACGCCTACGAACGTACCGCCGCGCGAGCCTCACCGAGTCTGATCGGCAACGTCGACCACCCGCGAAGCACGCGGGTGTCACGGCGACTCCCGTCGCCTGCGAGTTGGGCGTCGGGGTAGCGCTCGAAGAAGGTCCGAAGGCCGACCTCGCCCTCGGCTCGGGCCAGCGCCGCGCCGAGGCAGAAGTGCCTTCCTCCGGAGAAGGACAGGTGCTTGCCCGCGTTGTCGCGGGTGATGTCGAATCGGTGCGGATCTTCGAACACCTCGGGATCGCGATTGGCCCCGGCGAGGTACAAGATGACGAGTTCACCGGCGAGGATCGGCCGCCCCGCGACCTCGGTGTCGACGCGGGCGAGGCGCGCACTCAACTGCACCGGTGACTCCAGCCGCAGGATCTCCTCGACCGCGCCTGGCCACAGTTCGGGGTCGTCGAGGAGCATCGCCAGCTGATCGGGGTGTTCGAGGAGGATCCGAATTCCGTTGCCCAGCAGGTTGACCGTGGTCTCGAACCCGGCGGCGAGCACCAGCCCCGCCGTGGCGCGAAGTTCTTCGTCGTTGAGTCGGGTGCCCTCGTCGCCGGCCTGGATTATCTGGCTCATCAGGTCGTCGCCGGGATGGCGCTGGAGGTGGCCGAGATGCTGCGCCAGCCAGGAATTGAAGCCGTCGAGGCCGTGCTCCACGCGGAGGTACTGATCCCACGACAGGCCGATGTCGAGGCTGGGGGCGGCGAGCTCGCCGAACTCGAGGATGCGGGGGCGGTCCTGGTCGGGAACGCCGAGGATGTCGCCAATGACCGTGACCGGCAGCTGTGAGCAGTAGCCGACCACGACGTCGACGGTGTCGGCCGGGCCCGCGACGATGCCGTCGAGCAGACCGGTCGCCGCCTGCTCCACCCGTTCCCGCAGTGCCGCAACGGCTCTGGTGGTGAACACCGACGACACCGTCGTGCGGTAGCGGGTGTGCTCCGGCGGTTCGACGGAGAGCATCGACGGCGGAAGCAGCGGATGCAGCCTGCCCTTGACGGTGGTCTTCGCCTCCAGCCAGCCAAGCGGACCCGGCAGGGTCTTGCCGATCGCCGTGACCGAGAAGTCGTCGGACCGCAGGAGTTGATGAGCCAGCGCGTGATCGGCGGTCAGCCATGCCGCGCGCCCGCGAACGATCTTGCCGCGCTCACGGAGCTCGTCGGCGAAGCCACCGGGATCGGCGCGCACTGCGGGGTCGGCAATCAGCCTGCCCTGCATCTCGCCGCGTTTGGCGCCGTAGGACGCCAGTCCCCGAATGACCCCGTGCAGCGCGAACCAGTGCAGGCGCTGCTTGAACTTCGGCCTGTTTGCCATCTTGTATGCCAACGTCATTCCTCGAGCTTAAGCACCGGTCCTAGATCGTCCAACCGATCGAAGAGTTGCCAGATGTAGGCCGAGGTGCCGTTCTCGCGGTGCGCGTGCAGGTCACCCAGCGTGGGATCGTTGCAGTAGCCGTCGAAGGCGTCCTTGTCGGGCCACTCCACCAGGACCAGCACCTGCCGCCCCGCGACTTCACCGAGAACGTTCTCGCGAAACTTGCCAAGGGCGACCACCCGCCCGCCGTAACGCCCCACCTCGGTGACCGACCGTTTGGAGTAGGCCAGGTATTCGTCGCGGTTGGCGACGTCGAACAGGTTCAGGGCGTAGACCGTCATACCTCCAAGCTACGACGCGACCGCGCCCGCCGTTGCCACAAGGCGCCGACCCAACGCGTACATCCGCCAACCCGCGTCCTGCCACCTGTCCACGTCAAGGCAATTGCGCCCGTCGACAACCACTTTCGCGCGGACCGTCGAGGCGAGGGCGGCCGGGTCGAGGTCGACGAACTCCTGCCACTCGGTGAGCACCAGCACGGCGTCGGCGCGGTCGCACGCCTCGAGCACCGACGTCGAGTAGTTCAACGTCGGGAAGACCCGCTGCGAGTTCTCCATCGCCTTTGGGTCGTAGACGTTGACCGCGGCCCCATTGAGTTGCAGCAGACCCGCCACGTTGAGCGCCGGCGAGTCCCGCACGTCGTCGGACTCGGGCTTGAAGGCCGCGCCGAGGACGGCGACGTTGGCCCCGAGAAGTGAGCCCCCGCAGGCCTTGGTGGCCAACTCCACCATCCGGGTGCGGCGGCGCATGTTGATGCTGTCCACCTCGCGCAGGAAGGTCAGCGCGTGGTTGGCGCCGAGTTCTCCCGCCCTGGCCATGAACGCGCGGATGTCCTTCGGTAGGCAGCCGCCGCCGAACCCCAACCCGGCGTTGAGAAATCGGCGCCCGATCCGCGGGTCGTAGCCGAGTGCGTCGGCGAGCAGTGTCACGTCGGCGTCCACCGCCTCGCACACCTCGGAGATGGCGTTGATGAACGAGATCTTGGTCGCCAGGAAGGCATTCGCCGATACCTTGACCAGTTCGGCGGTCTGCAGATCGGTGACCAGGAACGGCACGCCTTCGCCGAGCAGCGGCCCGTAGAGCTGCCGGATGGCGGCCTCGGCCCAAAGCGAATCATGTTGCACACCAAGCACGATGCGGTCGGGGTGCAGGGTGTCGTGGACGGCGTAGCCCTCGCGGAGGAACTCGGGGTTCCAGGCGATCTCGACGCTGACCCCGGCCGGGGTGAGCTGGCGGGCCCGCTCGGACAGTTCGGCTGCCGTGCCGACCGGCACCGTCGACTTGCCGACGATTACGGCGGACCGCTTCAGCCGCGGCACCAGCGTGTCGATCACGGCGTGCACGTGACGCAGATCCGCGCCGTATTCGCCCTTCTTCTGTGGTGTTCCGACACCGAGGAAGTGCACGTCGGCGAACTCGGCAGCCTCGTCGTAGTCGGTGGTGAAGTGCAGACGTCCCGCATCGAGGTTGTCGCGCAGCACCTTTCGCAGCCCAGGCTCGTAGAACGGGATGTCACCCGACGCGAGCTTGGCCACCTTTCCCGGGTCGATGTCGACACCGATGACTTCGTGACCGAGCTCGGCCATTCCAGCGGCGTGGGTCGCTCCGAGGTAACCCGTTCCGAACACAGTGCATCGCATACTGCCTGAATAGGCCTCTGCGATGAGCTAACTGCAAAGTGACACTGAGCGGCAGACCAACGCTGGGTGACGAGTGGACATCAGGGGCGAGCGAAGCGACGGGGGGAACTCCGGCTAGCGGTGTCCGCCACCGCCACCCGGGGCACAGAAGATCAGGAAGCAATTGGAACCGCCGCCGTTGCCACCGTTGCCGCCGCGGCCGGGCCGACCGCCGTCGCCGCCACGCCCTGGCCATCCGTCGTCGTCACCGGAGCCCTGGTTGCTCGGCGGTTGCCACGGGTTCTGCGGCTGCTGCCACGGCGGCTGTTGTTGCCACGGCGGCTGCTGCTGCGGATATTGCGGGTACTGCTGCTGCGGGTACTGGGGGTACTGCTGCTGCGGGTACTGCCCGTACTGGGGATACCGCGGGTACTGCTGAACCGGCGGGCTGAAGATCTGCGGCAGCAGGGGCGGGATGACCGCCGGGACCGGCGGGGCGACCACCGGGACCGGGTCGGGCAACGGCGGCGCGGCAGGCGGGTCCGGGGCAGGCGCGGGCGGCGCCTCCGGGGCGGGGGCAACGTAGACCTGACGGCGCGGTGCCTGCTCCTGCTGAACGACCGGAATCGGCGCCTGGATGGTTTCGGCGGGTGGTGCTGGCGCGGGGGCGACGGGCGCCGGAGCGGGCACCTGGGCGATCTCCGGGAGCGGTGCGGCGGGCGCGGCGGCGCTGGGGATGATCGCCCCCTGGCCGGGGTCGGGACGCTGATCGGCCGTCGGCCGGATGCTCACGGCGAGTGAGATGACCAACGCGATGACCCCGATGACGAAAACCGAGGTCAGGGCGCTTCCCACCAGCAGGAACGGCTTGCGCCCCTCCTCGGCAGGCACGTCGCCGAAGGCTTCGTCGAAACCGTCCTCGTGGAAGGCCAGGGGCGCAGCAGCACCGACGGCCCGGAGCTGGGTATCGGCGCCGGACAGTCCCGGGTAGTCGTTGCCCGCCGTCGCCCCTTCGGGATCCTGCGAATAGGCCAGGCCGACGGTCGACGCGTCGAAGATCGGCGCATTGGCCGCCGCGATCGCCGCACCGCGGGCCAGGGCGAGTCCCGACTCCTCGGGGGCGTTGACCGGGATCGAGACGAGGTCCTGCAGATGGGACTTGACCGATGCGACGTCGACCCCTGAGCCGACGACGAACATGCCCTGCGGCGGAGAGTCCTGCGCGGCGACGGCCGACGCCATCTCCGTCAGCACCGCCATCGCGTCGGTGCTGTGCAGGCTTCTGCTGAGCACCTTCACGATGGAGCCGTCGTCGGTGCGCACGACGGACAGCGTGGCGGTGTCCCGGTCGAGGAACAGTAGGCCGGTGCTCTCGTAACCCACCGCGCGACCGGCGGTCTGGGCGAGCGCGCCCGCGGCATGAAGTTCGGACACCATGATCGCGTCGCGGATGCCTGCCGTGGCGAGGGCGTCGCGCAATTCGGACGCCTCGGTGTGGTCACTCCACGTGACGCCGATGGCCTTGAGTTGGTGGCCACCTTCGCGAGCGCTTTCCAGCGTTCCCTGGACGGCAGCGACCACCTGAGCCGACGCACTCGACGTTGCCGAGCCATCGGACGGTGTCACGTCGAATGTGTCGTGGTCGACGATGGCGCCGTCGCCCTGGATACCTTCGACCAGCACCAGTCGCACCGTCTTTGGCGTCAGAGACACACCAAGTACGATGTCCACGAACTCCTCCAAGTGTTAGCTGTGCTACGTATTTTGTTCTCGCAGAGGGCTCAACGCCCTAGCGGGCCCCAATGTTTCATCGCGTCGACCAGCGCCGTCGTTACACCGAACGCGTCGGTTTTCGGCCCGCTTTTTCGACCCTACCCGCCTCGGCGAGGTCAGTGTCGAATGAAGTTTTGGTAGGACTTCGACGGGGTCGGTCCGCGCTGGCCCTGATACTTCGATCCGACCTTCGCGCTGCCGTAGGGGTGTTCGGCCGGACTGGTCAGCCTCAATAGACAGAGTTGGCCGATCTTCATTCCGGGCCACAGCGTGATCGGCAGATTCGCGACGTTGGACAGTTCCAGCGTGATGTGTCCGCTGAAGCCGGGGTCGATGAAGCCGGCCGTCGAGTGCGTCAACAACCCCAGCCGACCGAGCGACGACTTGCCCTCCAAACGACCGGCCAGGTCGTCGGGCAGCGAGCACCGTTCCAGCGTCGAACCGAGGACGAACTCGCCGGGGTGCAGCACGAAGGGTTCCTCCTCCTTCGGCTCGACGAGCGTGGTGAGGTCGTCCTGACGGATCGCCGGGTCGATGTGGGTGTACCGGGTGTTGTTGAAGACCCGGAACAGGTTGTCCAGCCGGACGTCCACACTCGAAGGCTGAATCAGGCTGTCGTCGAAAGGATCGATCCCCAGGCGCCCTGCGGAGATCTCTGCCCGGATGTCGCGATCGGAGAGCAGCACCCGACGAGCCTAGACGGCGCAACGACGTCGCGACTCGCCTGGCCACCGCCGTCGAGGTGACTCTCTAAGGAAACGCTGTCGTTCTTGTCATATCTCTGTGCCTTCACCAACTCACTAGGCGGCTACCCAAGTTGCGTGTCAGGATTTGCTCATGGGGCTGATGAGACAGGTGACTACGGCCGTGGCGTCGGTGGTAACGATCGCTGCGGCGGCACAGACGTTTGCCATGCCGACGTCGAGCGCCGCGCCATGCCCGGACACCGAGATCGTCTTCGCCCGCGGCACGACCGAAGAGCCGGGCGTCGGTCCCACTGGAGAAGCGTTCGTGGCGGCCCTGCGCGCGCAGGTCGGCGCACGGTCGGTAGGGGTGTACGGGGTGGACTACCCCGCCACCATGGCCTTCTCGACTGCCGTGCAGGGCATCGCCGACGCGCGGTCACACATCTTGACCACCGTCGCCAACTGCCCGAGCACGAAGCTCGTACTAGGCGGGTTCTCGCAGGGCGCAGCGGTCATCGGCTTCGTCACCGCCAGCGTTGTGCCAGATGGGGTTTCATCGCCCGACGTGCCCGCGCCGATGCCTCCCGAGGTGGCTGACCACGTGGCCGCGGTCGTACTCTTCGGCAAACCTTCGAAGCGCTTCATGAACGTGCTCAAGGACCCGGACATCGTCGTCGGCCCCAGCTACGCCGCCAAGACGATCGACCTGTGCGTCGACAACGATCTGGTCTGCGATCCTCACGGCCGAAGCTTCTCCGTTCACGACGGGTACGACGAGGCCGGCCTCGTCGGCCAAGGCGCTACCTTCGCCGCGCAACGGCTGCAGGCACTGTGGACGGCCGATGCGGCCGCCGCGGCAGCTGCGGGCGGCCTGGACCCACAGCCAACGACTCCCGCACCGACCGCGCTGTCCGACGTGACGCCGGCGCAGCACGTCGAGGTCGGGCCGACGCTGCCCGGCCCGGCGCCACTGCCGGGTCCAGCCGCGCTGGCGGACCCGTCCTGATCAGAACCACCCGAGACCTGACCGACGGCGGCGAATGCTAGCCTTCCTGAGCACCAGCACAGCTGGTCAGGCCGATGTAGTTCAATGGCAGAACATCAGCTTCCCAAGCTGAATACGCGGGTTCGATTCCCGTCATCGGCTCCACTTCGACCAGCGCAGGGCATACGCCCGATTCCCGTCCTAGCCCTTGGGGCCGCGGTCCCCGCAATGGTCCCGCCCGCTGGCCGCTGGCCGCCCGAGCGTGTAAGAAAATTGTGCGCGCCCGTCCGACCACGAAATGCGACGATGGACGCGTGAGCGACGGGCGGGTGCGGTACGCCCGCAACGGGGATGTCCGCCTCGCCTATCGGGTCTTCGGCGACTCCGGGCCGCTACTCATTTGGACGCCGGGTTGGGTGGTGAGCAACGTAGACACCATCGGCGAACCCGACAGCCCCTATGTCCGCCTCATAGACCTGGTTTCACAGTCCATGCAGTTCGTCATGTTCGATCGGCGCGGCACCGGCCTTTCCGATCCCACGACGCATCTCCTTTCGCTGGACGAACGGATCGACGACCTCCGCGCCGTGGTGGATGCGATCGGCGTCGACCGCCCGGTGCTGGTGGGCTCCAGCGAGGGTGGGTGTGTCTCCACGCTGTTCGCGGCCAGGTACCCCGAGCGGGTCAGTTTCCTCTGCCTCTACGGGTCGGCGGCCCGGTTCTCGCAAGACCTTCCTGACTTCCCGTGGGGATTCACGCCCGCCGAAGTTGACGCCCAACTCGACGAGATCGACCGCGACTGGGGCGAGGGTGCGCTGGGCGACCTGTTCTACGGCGAGGCCGCCGATGTCCCAGGCGTGCGGCACATGTTCGGCAGGCTGCAGCGGTCGATCGCCAGCCCAACCATGGCGAAGCTCGGCTGGCGGGCCTTCATGGAAATAGACGTAAGCAGCGTGCTGGCCGCGGTGCGCGCACCGACGCTGGTGCTCGCACGCCCAGGCGATCAATTGGTTCCCGTCGAGGCTGCGGCCGCAATGGCGGCCGCCATCCCGAACGCGCATTTCCATGCGTTGGCACCCGGTCCCCACAATGGATTCGACGTCCTCGACGACCTTTTCGAGCACGTAATGGCGTTCGTCTCCGACAATCCAAGCGCTCCCCCCGATGAACGCATCCTGAAGACGGCGATGTTCACCGACATCGTTGGCTCGACCGAGAAACTGACTGCCCGAGGCGACGCACACTGGCGCCATCAGCTGGACATTCACGACAAGCTCGTTGACCACACGCTGTCGAGATTTAGCGGCTTTCGGGCCAACCACACGGGTGATGGGGTTTTCGCGTTGTTCGACGCCCCGACGAAGGCCGCGAAGTGCGCCCTGCAACTCGTCCCTGCCCTGGCTGCGCGTGGCATCCCAATCCGCGCGGGAATCCACACCGGCGAGTGCGAAAGACGCGGCACGGAGTGGAGTGGCATGGCCGTGCACACCGGTGCCCGTATCAGCGCAATGGCAGGCCCAGGCGAGGTCTTGGCCAGCCGCACCGTCCGAGACCTCTCCGCAGGCTCGGGCTTGAGATTCGAAAGCCTTGGCGTGCAGCAACTCAAGGGCCTACCCGAAGAAGTCGAGGTCTTTCGCATTAGCGCGCACTAACCGTGCAGCGGTATCACGTTGCCGCCGTGGTACTTCGGAGCAGCCGCCAGCGCACCGAGCGCGGCCATTTCGTCATCGTGGTTGCCCTTCGCGTATAGATGTGTGTAGACGAGTTCGGTCGTCGTCGGGTTCGCGTGCCCCATCCACTCGGCCACCTGCCGCACCGAGACTGTGGGCAGCTGCTTGCAAATCAGCTGCGTGCAAATCAATGGGTCGCAGACCGGCCGACTTCACGGCGTCTTGCCAGATGGTCGTCGCCATCGTCGCGGAACTCATTCGGGCCCGCCAGGATCTATGGACCGGAGGTAACGCGTGACCCATCCGTCGGGTATTCCGGTGTTCGAACGGTTCTTCCGCTCGGTCGCGGCGATGCCAGAGTTGGCGACCATCAACCAATTCGGCAGCGTCGTGCGGGCCACATCGGCCACTCGGTGCGGATTCCCGGTGGGGCGCCACCCAACCGAACGGCCTCGTGCCGCGCAGCCGTCAACGCTCTTGGGTCGGATTGAGGATGCCGGGGATGACGAAATCGCGAAGCAACGCGCGGCGGTCGGGCCTGGTCTCGTCGGGCCGAGCGGTGAGGTGTTCCATCAGCAGCATCTGTGCCACCCGCACCAGCCAGTCGGCGACGGCGTCGCGGTCGAACTATTCGTTGGTGCGGTTGCCTGGGATGTAGGCGGCCGCCCGAGTGCGGTTGTTGACGCCGAGTTTGGTGAAGATCGCGGTGATGTGGTTGTTGACGGTTTTGGGGCTGATGCCCAGGTTGGTGGCGATGTCAGCATTGCTGTGGCCGGCGGAGAGGTGTTCGAGTACGTCGCGTTGGCGCCGCGTCAGCCCATGTGGGTCGGCGCGGGTTTCGGCCAGGCGCGGGTGGGGGGTTCGGCCGCGGATCTGTGTGAGGCGGTGACGGGCTCGGCGGGCCGCGGCGCGCGCGCCGAGCCGGCGGAAGGTGGCCAGGGCGGCTTCCACGGCGGCTGCGTCGCCGCCGAGCTGGGCCACGGCGGCGTCGTAAGGGCAGCCCAGCGCGGTCCATCCGTCGGCCGCCGCGCGCCAGTCGCCGCTGATTTCCAGCTGGTAGGGCGTCACCTGCTCGGCGGGGGAAATGCTGACTGGTGGACCGCCGGACAGGTGTAACCAGCGGTGCAGGTGTCCGACGATCCACGGGTCTGCCCCGGCGGGTGCGGTGGCCAGTGCGGTTTGCGCCTCGGCGCGGGCC
>NZ_JAVRQA010000472.1:0-3607 GCF_032161845.1 Mycobacterium sp. | reverse complement strand
TGCGCCGCCGACGTCTGCCACGAATTGTTCGTCGATTTCTTCGCCGACGAGTCCACGAACGTCATACGCCTTGATGACGCGGTTGACAGCCGCAGCGGGCCTCGACATGGATCTCCTCGCGAAGGGGGCTCTTGGGGCCAGCCTATCGGCTGGACTTCTTGCCTGCCGCCGGGTCGCGCCGCTGGGTCGCAGCGGCTCGCTCGAATACATGGCGGGTTGGGCGCCCACTAATCCAGGGGGTCCGGCAACACCCGCAAGTGCCCGCGTCGACGGCCATTCTGCTCGGCGCGTTGCACCGGAGGCGCCATCAGCGCGCCGCCACGGACACCGGTCACCGGATCGGAGAAACCCGTGGGCGCTGCTCCGACCGCGACGTCGCGGCCCTCGCGCACGGCGTCGGCGAGTGCCACCAGGTCGTCGTCGTCGGAATGCGACGGCAGCGGTCCGGCGTGCCTGACGAGTTCCCATCCCCGCGGCGCGGTGATCCGGCCGGCATGGATCACGCACAGATCCCAGGAGTGCGGCTCGGAGACGGTGGCCAGCGGACCGACGACCGCGGTCGAGTCCTTGTAGACGAAGGTCAGCGTCGCCACGGCGTAGTGCGGGCACCCGGGCCTGCAGCAGCGACGGGGAACGTTCACGGACACGAGGCTATCGCGCGGGAACGTCTCGGGTCGGCGACACGCGCAGCACGCAACCGGCCGATCTCCAACCGTTACGATCACCGCATGGTCGAGCGGCAGCCCCTGCGAGCGCACCGCGGACGCCGGGAGATGCGTGGCCCGCTACTGCCTCCCACGGTGCCGGGCTGGCGCAGCCGGGCCGAGCGCTTCGACATGGCCGTGCTCGAGGCGTACGAGCCCATCGAGCGGCAGTGGCAGGACCGGGTGTCCGGCCTGGACGTCGCAGTCGACGAGATTCCCCGGATCTCACCGAAGGATCCGGAGAACATCCAGTGGCCGCCCGAGGTGATCGCGGATGGGCCGATAGCCCTTGCCAGACTGATCCCTGCGGGGGTCGACGTGCGAGGAAATTCCACTCGCGCGCGAATCCTGCTGTTCCGCAAGCCAATCGAGCGACGGGCGAAGGACACCATCGACTTGTCGGACTTGCTCCATGACGTGCTGGTGGCCCAGGTGGCTACCTACCTGGGCGTCGAGCCGTCGGTCATCGACCCGACGATCGACGACGACTGACCTCTCCGCGGTCAGCGGTGGTTCAAATGATGCCGCGCTTGAGGCGGCGCCGTTCCCGCTCCGAGAGGCCGCCCCAGATTCCGAAGCGTTCGTCCTTGGCGAGTGCGTAGTCGAGGCACGCGTCCTTCACCTCGCAACCGAGGCAGATGCGCTTGGCCTCGCGGGTGGAGCCGCCCTTCTCGGGGAAGAACGCCTCCGGGTCAGTCTGCGCGCACAGTGCGCGTTCCTGCCATTGCTCGTCGTCGATAGCCGGCTCGTCGTAATCGCCAGCGCGGTCGGGAACCACGCTCAATTGGGGACGGCCAATCACCCCACCCTGCGACGGCCCGGTATTGGTATGCGGTTCGTTGCCTACTGAGCCGAGCATCCGACTGTCGAATCGGATGACACGATCGAAATCAACGCGCTCATAAGACATCTTCCGCCTCCTCACTGGTTTAGAAGTTCCCTGTTTTCAACCCCACCGCGAAACCATGCGGTCACTTCAATCGAACAAGTGATCGAATCTCGGTCTGCGACACTGGAACCGAATGCGAACCGGGAAATGACACTGATGTGATTAGACACGCGTTAGCTGCGGCGGTCAAGCGTTGGAGCGAGTTTTCATACCATCTCGTGACCAAATGTCGGCGCGTCGGTTACCTGGCGTGTCGCGAAAGTGACCAATTCGGCCCCCGCCGTGGACCACGTTCGACCGCGAGCGCCTAGTGTCGATTGATGTGAAAGTCACTGTTCTGGTGGGCGGCGTCGGCGGCGCGCGCTTCCTCCTCGGCGTCCAGCAGTACCTAGGGCTCGGCCAATTCGCGGGCACCGCAACGGGGCCTGCGGGTGATCACGAACTCACCGCGGTGGTCAACGTCGGAGATGACGCCTGGATGCACGGCGTCCGCATTTGCCCAGACCTCGACACGTGCATGTACACGTTAGGTGGAGGTATAGACCCCGACCGGGGCTGGGGCCATGCCAACGAAACCTGGCACGCCAAGGAGGAACTCGCCGCCTATGGCGTGCAGCCCGATTGGTTCGGACTTGGCGATCGCGACCTGGCGACCCATCTGGTCCGCAGTCAGATGCTCCGCGCCGGCTACCCACTGTCGGACGTGACCGAAGCGCTGTGCGCGCGATGGCAGCCCGGCGCCCGGCTTCTGCCCGCCACCGACGACCGGGCCGAAACCCACGTCGTCGTCACCGATCCCGAACCGGACCAGCGGGCAGGAGCGCAGCGACCCGGGAGTGAGTCCCCCAAGGAAGGCAGTCGGCGCGCAATCCACTTCCAAGAGTGGTGGGTGCGCTACCGCGCCCAAATCCCCACGCACGACTTTGCATTCGTCGGCGCCGACAAGGCCACCGCGACGCCGGGGGCGCTCGAGGCCATCGCCGGGGCCGACGTCGTGTTCTTGGCACCGTCGAACCCGGTCGTCAGCATCGGCCCAATCCTCGCCATCCCGGGAATCCGTGGGGCACTTCGGTCAACGTCGGCGCCGGTGATCGGCTACTCCCCCATCGTGGCCGGACGCGCGCTGCGCGGAATGGCCGACGAATGCCTCTCCGTCATCGGGGTGGAGACCTCATCGCAAGCCGTGGGCGCCCACTTCGGCGCACGGTCCGGGACGGGTTTGCTCGACGGCTGGCTCATCGACGAGGGTGACACCGCCGCGATCGAGGGCATTGACGTCCGTGCGATCCCGCTACTGATGACCGACCCGAAGGCCACGGCCGAGATGGTGCGCAGCGGAGTCGAACTCGCGGGTCTAGAGACGAGCTCGTGACGGGCTCCGATCGGACCGCCGATCACGGCGCTGCGGCCGCCGTCGAGATTCTGCCCGTGCCAGGCCTGCCCGAGTTTCGGCCCGGCGACGACGTGGCTGCCGCGATCGCCGCGGCCGCCCCGTGGCTGCGCGACGACGACGTCGTCGTCGTGACGAGCAAGGTTCTCTCCAAGAGCGAGGGTCGGATCGTCGCGGCGCCGACGGATCCCGAGGCACGGGATGCCCTGCGACGCAGCCTCGTCGACGCCGAGGCCGTTCGGGTCTTGGCCCGCAAGGGACGAACGTTGATCACCGAGAACGCGATCGGACTGATCCAGGCCGCGGCCGGCGTCGATGGATCCAACGTCGACTCGGCCGAGTTGGCCCTGTTGCCCGTCGATCCGGACGGCAGCGCCGCGAGTCTTCGCAGCCGGCTCCAGACATTGCTCGGCGTCAGGGTCGGCATCGTCGTCACCGACACGATGGGACGGGCCTGGCGCAACGGTCAGACCGACACCGCCATCGGGTCAGCAGGACTCGCCGTGCTGCACGGCTACGGGGGCGCACACGACGCCCACGGCAATGAGCTGGTCGTCACCGAGGTCGCCGTCGCCGACGAGATCGCGGCGGCAGCAGATCTGGTGAAGGGAAAGTTGACCGGCA
>NZ_JAVRQA010000471.1:0-9820 GCF_032161845.1 Mycobacterium sp. | reverse complement strand
GTGTCCGGCCCGAGCAGCTGGAGGTCACCGATTCCGGTGGCGTGGAGGTCGTCGTCGACCTCGTCGAGGATCTCGGCAGTGAGGCGTACGTCTACACGCACGCGAGCGGTGTCGAGTTGGTGGCGCGAAGCAACCCCCGCACGGCGCCCAGACTTGCTGACACCGTACGGCTGCGCAGGCATCCCGAAGGCGCCGTGCACCTCTTCCACCCGGAAACCGGCGAACGCCTGAACTGATCAGCGCCACTGAGATGATGCAACCGGAGTTGCGGCTCCGTGCACCAACTCCCGGGCTCTTAGGGCTGCCGTGGGACCGCCCACTCTCGGAGTGGGTGGTCCCCGACGTCCCACTGCGCGACATCGCGGTGGGCATGAGCCGCCACCTCGTGAAATTCGTCGACGCCGACGGCCTTCTCTGGGCGGTCAAGGACATGCCGCCGCGGACCGCGATCAAGGAGTACGACGTCCTGCGGCGACTCGAGGAGATGGGCCTACCGGCGGTGCATCCGGCCGGGCTGGTGCTCCAGCCCGAGTTCGAGACCGCGATCCTGGTGACGCGCTATCTCGAGGGGTCCTGGCAGTACCGCAGGCTGTTCATGCGGTTGCCGCCGGACCAGCCGAGGCACCGGGCCCGCCTGCTGGATGCGATGGCGGGGTTGTTGGTCGAACTGCACCGGCACGGAGTCTTCTGGGGCGACTGCTCGTTGGCGAATACATTGTTCTCCCGCGATGGACAGCTTCTGCAGGCGTGGCTGGTCGACGCCGAGACGTCTGAGGTGCACCCGACGTTGAGCCGCGGCCAGCGCAGGCACGACCTCGAGATCTTGGTGGAGAACGTCGCGGAGGGTCTGGTCGATCTCGCCGAGCGGCTCGGGCTGCCGGAGGAAATCCACGGCACGCTGATCGCCGAGGCCGAGCAGGTTCAGGTGCGGTACGAGAAGCTATGGGACCTGCTGCACGCCGAGCCGGTGTTCGGCTTCTCCGACCGCTACCGAGTCGAGGGGACGATCCGTCGTCTCAACGAGCTCGGCTTCGCCGTCGACGAACTGTCGCTGCAACCGGATGCGTTGGATCCGAGCCGCATGCGGGTCCGCGTCGCCGTCGGTGACCGCCGCTATCACGCGCAGCACCTGCGGGAGCTCACTGGTTTGGACGTCGGCGAGGGACAGGCGGCCATCCTGCTCGGCGACCTGCACGCCTATCAGGCGCAGTTGTGCGTCGAGGCGGGTCACGACGTCGACGAGGCAACGGCCGCGCGACTGTGGGTCATCGAGGTGCTGACCCCGTACGAGCAACTGGCGCACGAGGTCGTCGGCCACCGGGGCACCGCGATCCAGGCGTACTGCGATCTGCTCGAGGTCCGGTGGCTGCTTAGTGAGAAGGCGGGTCGCGACGTCGGTACCAACAAGGCGCTCGCGGCGCTAGCCGGTGACGTCATACCGACCGACTCCGCGGCGAAGATGGCCGTCGCGGAGGTCCCGACGGCCCCGTTCGCCGTGCTGCAGATCGATGACGACTGACGGTCCAAAATCGATGAAACCTCTTCTGTCGCTTTGGTTTCAGTAGTAACAAAACGAGTCCGGCTTGTCGGTGGGTCGAACTAATGTTCGATTCATGTCAGTGGGGTGCGTGAAGGCAGCGGCCGCAGCGTTGCGTGCGGCGTACGACGCCATGGCCGCACTGCCCGTGGAAGCACTCACCGCGGTCGAGTTGGTCGACGTCCTCGACGAACTCGAAACGCTTACGTGTCAACTGCCCGTCGAGAGCCATCGCATGCTGACGCGCTTGCAGGCCGAGACGACGCCGAAGGCGATGGGTGCCAAGTCATGGCGCGACGTGCTGGCGATCCGGTGGCGAATCTCTCCCAGCGAAGCCGGCCGCCGACTCGACGAGGCAGCGTTACTCGCGTCGCGCCAGACACTGATCGGTGCACCACTTGAGCCGGTGTTGCCATGTACCGCCATCGCCCAATCGCACGGGGTGATCAACCGCGAACACGTGCGGATTCTGAGTGACAGGATGAGTCGCATTCCGCCTGCAATCGACGCCACCACCCGGTCCCAGATCGAAGCCGACTTCGTCAAGACTGCGATGGGTGTCGGTCCCAAGGAGCTCAAGGACCACGCCGACCGCACCCTGTTTCTGCTCGACCAGGACGGCCCCGAACCTGACGACGTCGAACGGGCGCGTCGCCGCGGGGTGAGCAAGGCGCCCCAGCAGCCTGACGGGATGATCCGAATCAAGGCCAACCTCACGCCCGAAGCGTGGGCCATCTACGAGGCCATCTTCGCCAAGCTGGGAGCGCCGGGGATGTGCAACCCGGCCGACGAATTCCCCTGCACGTCGGGAACTCCCACCCAGGACCAGATCGACGACGACCACCGCACCCTGGCTCAGCGTCAGCACGACGCATTGGCGGAGGCCGGGCGTAGCGTACTGGAGGGCGGCGGGCTCGGTCAGCACAAGGGGTTGCCGACGTCGATCATCATCCGCACCACGCTGCAGGACTTGGAGAGCCGCGCAGGGGTCGGCGTCACCGGTGGCGGCACCGTGATGCCGATCAGCGACGTGATCCGGCTGGCTGCCCGCGGCTCCAACCAGTACCTCGCGGTGTTCGACGGCGCCACCGGATCAGCCCTGAACCTCTTCCGCGCCCGCCGCAATGCCTCACCGCTACAGCGGATCATGCTGATCGCCCGCGATGGGGGCTGCACCAAACCCGGATGCACGGTGCCGGCCTACGGCAGCCAGGTCCATCACGCCGCCCGCGATTGGGCCGATGGTGGCCAGACCAACGTGGACGAATTGGGTCTGGCGTGCGGACCCGACAACCGCGCGGTCGGCCCCGATGGCTGGACCACCCGCATCAACGCCCAAAACGACGTCGAATGGATTCCGCCGGCCCGCCTCGATACCGGCCAAGCCCGCGTCAACCAGTATCACCGTCCCGAATGCCTTTACCGACCACCAGATGACGAGCCGGTAGCCCCTGGCGCCGAGGTCGACGGCCGACCAGGCGGACCGGAACCCAACGCTGCCTAGCTGGCGAAGTTCACCCGGGAGAAGTCGGGGGTAATACGGTCAGGTGGTGGAGCGCTACGAGCGGGTCAAACTGACCAACCCCGACAAGGTGCTCTACCCGGCGACAGGCACCACCAAGGCGGAGATCTTCGAGTACTACGTCGCGATCGCCGACGTCATGGTGCCGCACATCGCCGGTCGGCCCGTTACCCGCAAGCGCTGGCCGAATGGGGTCGGCGGCCAGGAGTTCTTCGAGAAGCAATTGGCGTCATCGGCGCCCGGGTGGCTGGCGCGCGGGTCCGTGACGCACAAGTCGGGCACCACGACGTACCCAATCATCGACACCCGCGAGGGCTTGGCCTGGATTGCGCAACAGGCCGCACTGGAGGTCCACGTTCCGCAGTGGCGGTTCGACGGGTCCGAACCCGGTCCCGCCACGCGCATCGTGTTCGATCTCGACCCCGGCGAAGGGGTGACGTTCCGCCAGCTGTGCGAAGTCGCTCACGAGGTGCGCGGAATCATCACCGACATCGGGCTGACCACCTTCCCGTTGACCAGCGGCAGCAAGGGTCTGCACCTGTATGTGCCGTTGACGGATCCGATCAGCAGCCAAGGCGCGTCGGTGCTGGCCAAACGCATTGCCGTGCAACTCGAGAAGGCCATGCCCAAGCACGTCACCGCCACGATGACGAAGAGTCTCCGCGAGGGCAAGGTGTTCCTCGACTGGAGTCAGAACAGTTCGGCCAAGACCACGATCGCGCCGTACTCAATGCGTGGACGTGAGGAGCCGACCGTGGCGGCGCCCCGCACGTGGGAGGAGATCGAGGATCCCGACCTGCGGCACCTGCGCTTCGACGAGGTGCTCGAGCGCGCCGCGCGGGACGGCGATCTGCTCGCTCCGTTGGACGAGAACGTCTCGCTACCAGACAAACTCACGACCTACCGCAGCATGCGCGACGCGGGCAAGACACCCGAACCCGTGCCGCGAAAGGCGCCCGCAGTCGGCAACGACGACACCTTCGTGATCCAGGAGCATCACGCGCGACGCCTGCACTACGACTTCCGGCTCGAGCGCAACGGCGTGCTGGTGTCGTGGGCCGTGCCCAAGAATCTGCCGGAGACGACGTCGGTCAATCACCTCGCAGTGCATACCGAGGATCATCCGCTGGAGTACGCCACCTTCGAGGGCTCGATTCCCAAGGGGGAGTACGGCGGCGGTGAGGTCATCGTCTGGGATACCGGCACCTACGAGGCGGAGAAGTTCCGTGACCACTCGCCAGACGGCCCCGAAAAGGGCGGCGAGGTCATCGTCACCTTGCACGGGAGCAAGGTCTCCGGGCGCTACGCGCTGATCCAGACCGGCGGAAAGAACTGGCTGGCACACCGGATGAAGGAGCAGCCCGTCATCACCGAGAAGGACCTCGCACCGATGCTTGCCACGCACGGGTCGGTCGCCAAGCTCAAGGCGGGGCAGTGGGCGTTCGAGGGGAAGTGGGATGGCTATCGGCTGCTGGTCGACGCCGATCATGGGGCGTTGACGTTGCGCTCGCGCAGCGGTCGCGACGTGACCGCCGAATTCCCGCAACTCGGCTCGCTCGCAGCCGATCTGGCCGACCATCACGTCGTCCTCGACGGGGAGATCGTTGCCCTTGACGCATCTGGCGTGCCGAACTTCGGTGCCATGCAGAACAGGGCTGCGGGGGCCAACATCGAGTTCTGGGCGTTCGACGTGCTTTCGCTCGACGGCCGATCCCTGTTGCGCGCCAAGTACTCCGACCGTCGCAAGGTGCTCGAGATGCTGGCCAACGGTGACGGCGGGCTGATCGTGCCCGAGCAGTTGCCGGGTGACGGGCCGGAGGCTTTGGAGTACGCGCAGAAGCACCGCTGGGAGGGCGTTGTCGCCAAGAAACGCGACTCCACGTATCAACCGGGGCGGCGTTCCGCGTCGTGGCTCAAGGACAAGCTATGGCTCACCCAGGAAGTGGTCATCGGTGGATGGCGTGCAGGTGAGGGCGGCCGCACCAGTGGCATCGGGGCGCTGCTCGTCGGCGTACCGGAGGGCGGCGGCCTGCAGTTCGCCGGCAGGGTGGGCACAGGCTTCACGGACAAGGATCTCGCGAAGCTCAAGAAGACCCTGGAACCCTTGCAGTCCAAGGAGTCTCCGTTCACCAAGCGACTGGTAGGGCCCGACGCCAAGGGAGTGACGTTCGTGCGTCCGGAGTTGGTCGGCGAGGTCCGCTACAGCGAGCGCACCTCGGATGGCAGGCTCCGACAACCCAGCTGGCGCGGCATGCGACCGGACAAGGAGCCCGGCGAGGTGGTGTGGGAGTAGGCGGCCGTACTCAGCAAGAAGCGGCGATCGCTTCCTGCATACCCCGGGTCGCGAGGACGTCGGCCAACTCGTTGTCGGCGACACCCGAGTGCCCCTTGACCCAAAACCATTCGACCTGGTGCCGCTCGCACGCCGCCTGCAAGCGCTTCCACAGGTCGACGTTCTTCACGGGCTGCTTCGCGGCGGTCAACCAGCCGTTGCGTTCCCAACCGAGGACCCACTTGGTGATGCCGCTGCGGACGTAGGTGCTGTCGGTGTACAGGTGCACCACCACGGGTCTGGTGAGTGCCTCCAGCGCCATGATCGGCGCGGTCAACTCCATCCGGTTGTTGCTGGTCTCGTCGGGCTCGCCGCCGAACATCTCGCGGACGTGCTCACGATGGCGCAGCACCGCCCCCCAGCCGCCGGGGCCCGGATTGGGTCGGCACCCGCCGTCGGTGTGGATGACCACCGGGTCTTCGATCATCCGCCGAGAATAGGTGCCGAGATCAGCGCCGTCCGGACCGACATGCCGAGCTCGCGATGCCGAAGCGTGGTGATTCGCCGTCCGGGCTGCACCGCCGCCTTGACCGGTTCGGTGCGATCCCCGAGGAAGGAGGCAGTCGCGTCGAGGTCCGCGACCGTGTACGTGATGCCCCAGAGGGAGGCTGGCCCCTCGCTTGCCGCATCCGGCGAACCGACGACCTCGACGATGACGTCGGCGAACCGGAAGAAGATCTGGCGGATCGGTCGGCCGCCGAGTTCGGCGTCCCGCTCCCGGCGCGGTTCGACTCCGACGGCGGCCAGCGACTCAACCGTCCGGCTCAGGTCGGGTGACATCAGCACGACGTGGTCGATCGCGATGACGCCGTTCGGGTGGGTGGCCGGCGTCGAGGGCACCGCGTGCGACGCCGTCGTCGGGATGCCGTCGAGATCACGGATCGACCGGTCCGACGGCAGGCCGCGCAACGACCAGCCGACGATGCCAGCGCCGTTGTTCGATTTCGCCGCCGGGGCGGCTCCGGTGTCGCGTCCGACCAATCGAATGCCGATGCCGCCGATGCGGCAGACGGGTTCGGAGTCGCCGCCGACATCGACAGTGAATCCGGCCGTGCTCCAAGCGTCTGCCGGATCGGCGGCCAGGAGCTCGCCGATGGCGAGGGTGACGGTCAGATCTTGCTCGCGACGAATGTTGCGGCCTGATCGGTCATTCCGATGGTCGTGTAGCTGGTGTGGGCGGCATTGTCGTCGCCGTCGGAGCAGATGGGATCGCCCGGCGCGCACAGCTCGATGGCCTTGCTCGCGTAGAGCGGGCCGATCGTGACGGGGGGATCGTCGATGGCTGCCATGAACGTGGGCTTGGGCTTACCAATCAGGGCAACTGCGGCGACGTGGTCCGCCACGTTGGCGGGCATCGGTTGCGGCACGTCGGAAGGGTCGACGCCGTGTGGCACCACGTTCGCCGTAGTGAAACCGATCACCGCCGCGCCCTGGGAGTAGCCGCCAAGCACCAGCTTCGTGTTCGGGCACGTCGCCGCCATGTTCTCGATGTGGTTGGCGGCGTCCCGGATGCCGTCGACGGCGGTCGGAAAGTCGGTGCTCGCGGGATAGACGACGGCGTAGGCGCCGACGGACTTGGTGCCGAGCTTGGAGCGCACGGCGTTGACGAAGTCCTCTCCGATTCCGCCAAAGCCCTGAGGTGCGAAAGTGCCGCGCGCGAACACGACTTCCACGTCCGGACACGGGGCCGCCGAGGACGTCGGGATCCCCGTCGGGACGACCGAGAGCGCGAATGCGATCGCGGCGCCGGCTCCGGCCAGTCGAGCAAAGTGGCGTGCTGTCATGGCTACAGACTGGCACAGCCCCGCCATCGTCATCTATGACATCGTTGAGTGATGAGCAGCGACTACAGCGACGCCGACGACGATCAGCTGACCCAGGAGGACACCCTTATCGACAGGGGAGTCGACGATCTGCTCGACGAGGGCTACTCGCCACCCGACCGGTGGAAGGAACCCAGGGACAACGAGACCCTCGACGAACTGCTGTCCGAAGAGGAGCCCGACCCGGCGATGCAGCTCGACGATCCCGACGAGCAGGCCGGCGACGACGAGGTCGGCGACCGGCGAGCCGGTCGACTGGTGGCGCCCAACGAAGGATTCGGCGCGGATACCGAGAAGGACCTGCTGGGCAGCGAGGTCGGCATCGACGGCGGGGCGGCGTCAGCGGAAGAGGCAGCGGTCCACGTCATCGACGAGGATGAGGACATCGACGAGGACGAGGAAGGCTGACTAGCCCGCTGCGATGAGGCGCTCCAGTTGGTCGTTGGCCGTCCGCAGTCCCTTGGCGACCATGCCAAGCAACCGTTCGCGACTGCGTGGCCGCGCCAGCATCGGGGCGAACATCTCGCGCAGCAGGTTCAGCCGTGACGCGGCGAGCCAGTCGAGGAGTTCCTGATCGGCGATCCAGCGCACTTCGTTGCGCTGCTCGGCCAGGGTCATCGTCAGCCAGTCGACGTCGGTGTTGGGATGCGGCACGGGTACGCACAACTCGTTTCTGGTTGAGTCGTCCGGACGGGTGGCCTCGAGGTGGGCGATGAGGCCCGCGCTGAACACCTGCTGGCACCCGCGGACGCTCTGCAGGGTGATGCGGTCACCGTCGAAGACGTCGACGGCAGGGCGCCTCTCGAGCCCGTCGGCGGTGCAGTCGACGTACAGCGCCGCGGCGTTGCCGGTGACCGCTCCGCCGGTGAGTCGAACCCCGTCGTGACCGATGCGCTCGACGCGGCCGAGGCGAACGACGTCGTCGATGCGGCGCAGCTGAGCCAACTCCGCGCGCGACACCGTCGCGCAGCGGTACATCGTCGGGCGCACCGCGGCGTCGAGCCTGAGCAGATTGCCGTTGGCCTCCAGCCGGGCGAAGAGGTCCTCGACGGAGGTGGCCTCGGAAATCGACTGCAGCCGTGCGGCAAAGCTCGCCTTGAACCGGCCGAGGAAGTCCTGGCCCGGTTGGATGTTCTCTCGGTCGAGCAGCCAAGCGTCGCGCGGCATGATCCACGTGAGCCGATCCGGTGCGATGCCGGCCTCCAACGCCCAGAGGCAGGCGTCGATGCCGGTCTTGCCCGCTCCGACGATCACGAACCGTTCGAATCCCGTTGCCAATGACGGCAATTCGTTCGGCGGGACGCACGTGATCCCGTCGGCGACCTCGTAGGACGGGGGACGCATCGACGGCACGACGGTCTGAAGGTAGGTGGCGTCGACGATCCGGCGCGCCACGACCGTGGTCTCGGCACCGTCGTGGGCACGGATGCGGCCGTCGCCGAGGTACTCGGTGTTCGGTAGGTACGTCACACGGTCCGATGACAGCAGGTCTCGCTCCATGACGCCGACGAAGTAGTCGCACACCTGGCTGCCCGTCGCCAGTTCGTGCAGTCCGGAGTTCCAGCCGACCTCGTCGATGGCGTCGGTGCCCAGTCGCCGCGAGTTGACGCCGTAATACGCCGAGGGTTGATGCAGACGCACGAAGGGATACGCGCGCGTCCAATGACCGCCCGGCCGATCGCCGCGGTCCACCATCACGATGCTGGCAGCGCTCTCCGCGACGAGGGTGTCGGCGAATGCCATGCCCATGGCACCGGCGCCGATGACGAGGTAGTCGGTCTCGATGGTCGGCATGGCGCGGACCCTATCGAAGCGTGGCCCGTGCGTTACCGTCGGTACCGTGTACGACCCGCTGAGCCCACTGCCCGAGCGTGGCTACGTCTATCGCACCGGTTGGCGGTTGCTCACCAGCGACATCGACTCGGATCTGCGACTTCGGCTCGATGGGGTGGCCCGCAACATCCAGGAGGTCGGTGCCGAGCACCTGGCCGACGCCGGGTACGCCGACGTCCATCCGCACTGGATCGTGCAGCGCACGGTCATCGACGTCCTCGAACCACTGGAACTGCCGAGCGACATCACCTTCCGGCGCTGGTGCTCGGGCATCTCGAACCGATGGTGTTCCATGCGGGTTCGTCTTGACGGTTCCGACGGCGGCCTGATCGAGACCGAGGGCTTCTGGATCAACATGAACAAGGACACCGCGACGCCGTCGCTGATCTCGGAGAGCATGTTCGACCGATTCGCCACGACCACCGACGACACCAGGCTCAAGTGGCGGCCGTGGCTGCCCGGCCCGGCGAGCTCGGATGTGGTGACGCCGTTTGCCTTGCGCCACACCGACATCGACTTGTTCAGGCATGTCAACAACACGGTGTACTGGCATGGCGTGCACGAAGTGCTCGCGCAATATTCGGAGCTGGTGTCGAGCACGTACCGGGCAGTTGTGGAGTACCGCAAGCCGATTCAGCTGGGGGAGTCCGTCGACATCCACTCCGCGGTCCGAGACGGGGACGTCCGGCTGTGGTTCGTCGTGGCCGGTGAGGTGCGCGCAGCCGGTCTGCTGCACGATCTCGCCGTCGTCAGCCGACCGGAGCCAGCCGGCG
>NZ_JAVRQA010000470.1:0-4815 GCF_032161845.1 Mycobacterium sp. | reverse complement strand
CTCCAGGTAGCGCCCGGTCGTTGGCCAGTGGCCAAGCAGCCAGCGGTCCATCGTCATGAAGCCGTAGATCGCCAGCCAGGCCGGCCAATTGCGGATCACCGAGTTGGGCAGCACGACCGACATCAGGAAGGGGAACAGCATCATCGAGTAGTAGCCCTGGCCCAGCGAGGTCACCAGGAAGGTCGCGATCAACAGCACGCCGGATGACGTCACCATCCAGAACAGCGGGTCGCGCTGACGGTAATGGCGGTACAGCAGCCACAGACTCGCGATCGCCAGCGCCAGGAAGCCCAAGCGCAGCAACAGGATCAGCCAGGGCGGCAACCCGTAGTAGATGCCGTTGCCCTGGATGGAGCTGTTGAAGTAGTCGCGCACCGAGAAGATGTAGGGCACCGTGTTGCGCACGAAGCCCATCGGGTCGCTCACCAATGGCCACGCGGCGGCATTGAACAGCAGTGGCACGCCGAAGGCGGGGACCAACGCCCGCCATTGCCGGTTCAGGAGTGGAAGCAGTAGCAGGGGCGCCAGCGACGGTTTGACCACCAGCGTCAACCCGATGGCGATGCCGGCCAGCCATTCGTGGCTGATCTTCCCGCTGAGCAGCCACCGCAGGAACAGGACCTCACCGAGCAGGACGCAACCGTTGATGTTGGTGAAGACGAGTGTGCTGGTGACGCTTTCGGTGCAGAACATCGCGAGCAGCAGAGCGGGCGCGGCGACCGACGCCAGCGAGAACTTGAACAGCCGCAGCAGGAAGTACGCCGCCACCAGGATCGCGATGGTGTTGAAGGTGATGAACCAGTACCGCGAGGCGTCGACCGGCAGATAGCCGAACGGCGCCAGCAGCAGCGTCCCTCCCGGGGGGTACAGGTAGTGCGGATCCACCTGGTCGAAGTGCTCGTTGTAGATGTCGAGGCCGAGCTTGAAGTTGATGACCGCGCGGTAGACCGGGCCGAAGTCGTCGGTGATGTAGCCGTTCGTGGCCAGCACGTAGCTGCGGTGCACGATCGAGAGGATCGCGACGGGCCAGAGCACCGAGCGCAGAACGGTTGCGGCATTCGGCGGGGTGGTGCGGGGTCGGAATGCGTTCAACAACGTCTCTGGTACCGCCACCAGCGCACCGTACACCGGACGCCACGAGCGACAAGCTAGGCGGGGCAGTACGTGTCGGTCTCGGGAACCTTGCCGGTGCCGAGGTACGACAGCACGGGCGGCACCGCGCACGTCGAGTAGATGCTGGCACCGTGGCCGACGCCCTGCCACATCACGCGGCGGTTCGCGGCACCGGAGTTGATGATGGTCGCGGCGACGGCAGCGACGCCCTCGTTTCCGACGACGGGGTCGTTCTGCACGCCGAGCAGCAGCACCGGGATCTTGAGGTTCTGAGGGTCCGGCGGTGTCGAACCGCTGGGCCAGGCGAGGCAATTCACCAGATCGAGGGCGCCGACGGTGCCGAACTCGGGGTAGAGCTTGTTCCATTCGACGACGAGTTCGCGCACTCGGTCGGGGGTCGGCCGGTTGAGGGCGTCACTGCAACCGTTGACGAACTGACCGTCGGTCTCCCGGGTCGTCTCGGCTTGGTTGACGAGCGCGTTGAGTTGGGTGATGTCCCCTCCGCGCGCCGCGGCGAGGGTGCCGGCCAGCGCGTTGGTCGAGGAGACGAAGTCGCCGCGGGGGAAGGCGAGCGCGGTGGCGATGGCATCGGTGAGCGCGGCCACCGAAGCGCCGCCAGGGCCGGTCCCCTGGCGCGCGCTCGCCAGCATCGCGTCGATCGCGCCCCTCGGATCGGGTCCGAGCGCACACGCCGAGGCGACGCACTGCGCGACGAAGGCGTTCAACGCGGCCTGCTGGCCCTTGACCTTCTGTTCTGCCCTTGCCTCGGCGGCGATGCCGAGTGGCAGCGGCGAGTCGAGCACCAGCCGGGAGACCTTGTTCGGATGTGAACCCGCGTACGCCAGTGCGACCTGTGCCCCGTTACCCACGCCGAGTAGAGCGATCGTCGGGACGTCCCAGGTGCTGCGAAGCCGTTCGACGTCTTCGGCGGCGTGCGCGTTGTCGTAGGCGGAGTCGCCGGGGGCGATGCTGTCGGTGCAACTCGTCGTCGCCGTCTGGACGACGGCGCTGAGGTTGGCGACCGGGTCGTCGCCCGAGGCGAACTGAGCCTGGTCGAGCATCTCCTGGCGACTGAAGAGGTCGCGGCAGTCCAGTGCGCCGGACAAGCCGATGCCGCGACGGTCGACGGCGACGATCGGGTTGGTCTTGAGGACGTCGGCGCCGCCGCGGGAGAGCCACACCGGCAGCTGGGCGGAGGACGGCAGGTCCGTTCCCGTCGTCATCACCAGGGGACCGGCGTCTGACGGCGTTGCGACGGACTTCGCGCGGACCACCCCGATGCTGATCGTCCCCGAGGCGCCGTTGATCGAGTCGAGGTCGGCATCGAAGCTGGCGCAGTCGAGGCTCACGCCGGGGACGGCGGGGACGGCGGCCTGACTGAAGACCCGCGCCGTGCAGTCCCGCCAGGGCAGGTCGTTCTTGGGCGCCTCGATCGCCGGCGGTCCCGCCGCGACGGACGTGCTCGGCGGTTCGCCCTGCGGGCCGGCCCCCGAATCGGTGGCGAACCGGGGGTTGGCGGCTAGCCCCGGTGCGCAGCCGGCGAGCACGACAGCCGCGACGGCGGGCAGACAGAGGGCCCTGAGCAGCTGACGATGCCGACGCATGGGGACCACATTAGCGATCGCCGAGCGATCCCCTTGCCGGGCGGGGGACGAGCGAAGCGACGGGGGGTCGGCCGTGTCACTCGTCCTTGACGTACCGGGTGTAGAGGTAGCCCTCGTCGTCGCTCAGCAGGTGACTACGCCGCATGCGGGTGTGGGCCTCACCAGATCCGGTCGCGATGCGGCGGGCCGCACCGCCAACCAGGATCGGCGCGATGGTGACGCAGAGTTCGTCGAGGAGGTCGTTCTCGATGAGCAGGCTAATGAGCGACGGCCCACCTTCGGAGAGAACGCGACGCAGCCCGCGTGCGGCGAAGATCCTCAGAATCTCCGCGGGGTCGACGCGGTCGCTGTGCGCGCCGGACGCGTCGATGACCTCGGCCAATGCGTTGAACCGGCCGCGGGCGTCCTCGACGGCGTCGCGGCAGGTGACGATCAGCGGCGGTACCTCGGTGCGGGTGAAGATCTTCGCGTCGTGCTCGAAGTCGGCGCTGTGGGTGACGACGGCGATCGGCGGCAGCTCGGCCTGGCCGCGGCGCTGTCGGTCTTGGCGCTGAGCCAAGGACATTTGGGCGCCGGAGTAGTTCTCGATGCGCACGGTCGATGCGCCGACCAGGACCACGTCGGCTTCCTGGCGCATGCGCATGAAGAGCGCCTTGTCGCCATGCCCTGCCAAGTTGCCCGATTTGCCGTCGTCGGTGGCGCCGCCGTCGAGGCTGGAGATCATGTTGGCGCGTACCCAGCAGCGGTCGAGGTTCTCCGGATAGGAGTAGAAGGCCGCGAGCCGCCCGTCGTCGTCGGTGTCGAACGTGCTGCCCAGGGGGCCTAGCTCTGTGAGCTCGGTCGCAGCATCGGCATCGGACACATTGACCATTGCAGCACGTCGATACAGTTCGTTCATGTCTGGGGCCAGCGGTGTCAATCGTCTGACGGATCGGCAGCCGCGCGTGACGCCGGAGCGACTGGTCGCGGGGCTGGTGCCGCCGCCCACGTTCTCCGACGTCAGCTTCGACACGTATCGGCCGGATCCGGCCGAACCGTCGCAGACCGCGGCGGTGCAGTCGTGCCGAACCTTCTGCGAACAGGCCATTGAGCGCCGAGCCGGCAAGAAGAAGCTCTTCGGCAAGCGCGAGGTGCTGCCCGGTGTCGGGGTGTACCTGGACGGTGGTTTCGGCGTTGGCAAGACCCACTTGTTGGCGTCGAGTTATTACACGCTCGCGGACACCGGCGCCGGCCCGGCAGCCTTTGCGACGTTCGGCGAGCTGACGCAGCTCGCCGGTGTCTTCGGCTTCCTCGAGTGCATCGACCTGCTGTCCGACTACGTGGTGGTCTGCATCGACGAGTTCGAACTCGACGACCCGGGGAACACGACGCTGATATCGCGACTGCTTTCGGCTCTGGTGGAGCGTGGGGTTTCGATTGCGGCGACGTCGAATACGCTGCCCGAACAGCTCGGTGAGGGCCGGTTCGCGGCGCAGGACTTCCTGCGTGAAATCAACACGCTGGCAAAGATCTTCACCACGGTGCGGATCGAGGGGCCGGACTATCGGCACCGCGATCTGCCGCCGGCGCCGGTGCCGCCCTCCGACGACGACGTGCGCGCCGAGGCCTCGGACGTACCGGGTGCCACACTCGACGACTTCGATGCGCTGTGCGCCCACCTGGCGACGATGCATCCGTCGCGGTACCAGGCGTTGATCGACGGTGTCACCGAGGTGTTCATCACGGGGGTTCATCCGTTGGACGACCAGAGCGTCGCGCTGCGGTTGGTGTCGCTCACCGACAGGCTGTACGACGCGGGCATACCGGTGGTGGCGTCGGGTACCAAGCTCGACACGGTCTTCAGCGAGGAGATGCTGGCGGGCGGTTTTCGCAAGAAGTACCTGCGCGCTACGTCGCGGCTGCTGGCCCTGACCGCTGCCGGCGGACATTAGCGCTACAGCGGGCGCACCATCACGTAGTCGTTCTCGAGGTGACCGCCGAGGCGGAACGTCTTGGTGCCGCTGATGGTGAACCCCTGCTTGGCGTAAAAGCGTTGCGCGCGTTTGTTTTCCTGGTTCACGCCCAACCAGACGCAGGCCGCGCCGAGCGCGCGGGACGT
>NZ_JAVRQA010000469.1:0-3955 GCF_032161845.1 Mycobacterium sp. | reverse complement strand
TACATGCTGATGATGCCGCTGATGATGGTGATGGGAACGGTCGGCTTCATGGCGGGCGGTGGGGCCGGCGGCAAGAAGGTCCCCGAGATCAATGCCGACCGCAAGGAGTATCTGCGGTACCTCGCGGGTCTGCGGACGCGCGTGACGGCGTCTGCGGGCGCCCAAGTCGCGTTCTTCAACTATCACGCACCGCATCCCGACGATCTCCTGTCCGTCATCGGCACCAATCGTCAGTGGTCGCGGACGTCGAATGCCGACTTCTACGCGGCCACCCGCATCGGCACCGGGAGCGAGGCGGCCGTCGACCGGCTCCTGAAGCCCAATGTCGGTGGCGAGCTCGCAGGCCCTCAGGCAGCGCCGCAGCCGCACCTCGAACCGGTCAGCCACATGTGGGTGACCAAGTTCCTGCGTACCCATGGTCTCATTCACGACTGCCCGAAACTCGTTCAGCTACGGACGTTTCCGACGATCGCCATCGGTGGCGACGCGGCGGGGGCCGCGGGGCTGCTCAGGGCGATGCTGTGTCACCTGGCAGTATTTCACCCGCCGGACCTGCTGCAGATTCGCGTGCTGACCGACAATCCCGAGGACCCGGACTGGGCTTGGCTGAAGTGGTTGCCGCACACCCAGCACCAGACCGACACCGACGCGGCGGGGTCGACGCGGCTGGTGTTCACCCGAACCGACGGACTGTCGGACCTGACTGCCCGCGGGCCACATACCGCGGACTCCGCCCCCAGCGGGCCCTACATCGTGGTCGTCGACCTGACGGGCGGCAGGGCTGGCTTCCCGGTCGACGGGCGTGCCGGAGTCACGGTGATCACGCTCGGCAACCACCGGTCGGCCTACCGGATCAGGGTCGATCAGGACGGCACGGCCGACGACCGGCTGCCCAACCTCAACTTCCGGCTCGTCACGAGTGACTCCGACCGGATGACGCCAGGGCAGGCCGGCCGCATCGCGCGCAAGCTCGCCGGCTGGTCGATCACCGGGACGATCATCGACAAGACCACCAGGGTGCAGAAGAAGGTCGCGACCGAGTGGCATCAGCTCGTCGGCGCCCAGACCGTCGAAGAGGTCACGCCGAGTAGGTGGCGGATGTTCACCGACCTCGACCGCGATCGACTGCGGATCCCGTTCGGTCACGAGCTGAAGACCGGCGACATCCAGTACCTCGACATCAAGGAGGGTGCCGAGTTTGGTGCGGGACCGCACGGGATGCTGATCGGCACCACCGGCTCCGGAAAGTCGGAATTCCTTCGTACGCTGATTCTTTCGCTCGCCGCGACGCACCACCCCGATCAGGTCAACCTCTTGCTGACCGACTTCAAGGGCGGCTCGACGTTCCTCGGCATGGAGAAGTTGCCGCACACCGCCGCCGTCGTCACGAACATGGAGGAGGAGGCCGAGCTCGTCTCCCGCATGGGCGAGGTCCTCTCCGGCGAGCTGGACCGCCGTCAGTCGATCCTGCGCCAGGCGGGCATCCAGGTCGGTGCGGCGGGCGCGCTGTCCGGTGTCGCGGAGTACGAGAAGCATCGCGAACGCGGAGCCGACCTCCCCCCGCTGCCCACGCTGTTCGTGGTGGTCGACGAGTTCGCCGAACTGCTGCAGAATCACCCCGACTTCATCCAGCTGTTCGACCGGATCTGTCGCGTCGGGCGGTCGCTGCGGGTCCACCTGCTGCTCGCGACGCAGTCGTTGAACACCGGTGGCGTCCGGATCGACAAGCTGGAGCCGAACCTCACCTACCGCATCGCACTTCGTACGACGAGCTCCGCCGAGTCCAAGGCAGTCATCGGAACGCCTGAGGCGCAATACATCACGAACAAGGAGAGCGGCGTGGGCTTCCTGCGGGTCGGCATGGAGGACCCGGTCAAGTTCCACAGCGTCTTCACCGGCACGAACTACGTTCCCACCGCCTTGGACGCGGGCAACGGGGATCACACGCCGAGACACGCCGCGCAGAGTCCGTTGCGGATTCGCTCGTTCACCGCGGCACCGATCGCGGAGGTGGTGACGTCATGAGCGTCGAACCGGAACAGCGGGTGTTGCGCGAGGTCGTCCTCGGCCAGTTGGGCACTGGCGAGATGCGCGCGTACCGAATGTGGTTGCCGCCGTTGACTGATCCGACGCCCGTCAACGAGCTCATCGCGCGCGATCGGCGGGAGCCGTTGCGCTTCGGGCTTGGCATCATGGACGAACCGAGGCGCCACCGCCAAGAGGTGTGGGGTATCGACGTCTCGACGGCGGGCGGCAACATCGCGATCGGCGGTGCGCCGCAGACCGGCAAGTCGATGTTCCTGCAGACGCTGGTGTTGTCGGCGTCTGCCACCCACACGCCGCGTGACATCCAGTTCTACTGCGTCGACATGGGCGGCGGTGGCCTGATGTACCTGGAGGACCTGCCGCACGTCGGCGGTGTTGCCACGCGGTCTGAGCCCGACCGGGTCAACCGGGTGGTTGCCGAGATGAAAGCCGTTCTGCGCCAACGGGAGGCGACGTTCAAGCAGTATCGGGTGGGCTCGATCGCCGCGTACCGGCAGATGCGTGAGGATCCCGCCCATCCCGCGTCTGCGGATCCCTTCGGTGACGTGTTCCTGATCATCGACGGCTGGCCCGCATTCGTCTCGGAGTTCCCCGACCTCGAACCCGTGGTGCAGGACCTCGCGGGCCAGGGGTTGGCCTACGGCGTCCACACGATCATCTCGACGCCACGGTGGACGGAGCTCAAGTCACGTGTCCGCGACTATCTGGGCACCAAGGTCGAGTTTCGCCTTGGCGACGTGAACGAGACCCAGGTCGACCGCATGACCCGTGACATTCCCGCCAACCGCCCCGGTCGTGCCATCTCGATGGAGAAGCACCACCTGATGATGGGCGTGCCCCGTCTGGACGGCGTCCACAGCGCGGACAACATCGTCGAGGCGATCTCGGCAGCCGTCGAGCACATCGCGTCACTGCACACCGATCAGGCGCCGCAGGTGCGGGTGCTGCCCGAACGGGTGTACCTGCACGAGCTGGATCCGAACCCTCCGGGACCCGAGTCCGACTACCGCACGCGATGGACCGTCCCCATCGGTGTGCGCGAATCGGACCTGTCGGTCGCCTATACGCCGATGCACACGTCGCCGCATCTGCTGATCTTTGGGGCGCCGAAGTCGGGCAAGACGCGCATCGCGCACGCGGTGGCGTCGGCCATCTGTGCGCGAAACGATCCATCAGAGGTCCGGTTCATGCTCGCCGACTACCGGTCGGGCCTGCTGGACGCGGTGCCGCAGAGCCATCTTTTGGCCGCGGGCGCGGTCAATCGCAACAACTCAAACCTTGAGGAGTCGATCAAGGCGCTGGCGATCAACCTGAAGAAGCGGTTGCCAACGCCCGAGTTGACCACCGCTCAGCTACGGTCGCGGTCTTGGTGGAGTGGTCCCGACATCGTGTTGCTCGTCGACGACTGGCACATGATCGTCGCGGCCAGCGGGATGATCTCGCCGATGGCACCACTTGCGCCGCTGTTGCCTGCAGCGGCGGACATCGGGCTGCACATCATCGTGGCGTGCCAGATGAGCCAGGCCCACCGCGCGACCATGGACAAATTCGTCGGCGCCGCGTTCGGCGCGGGGTCGCCAACGATCTTCCTGTCCGGCGAGAAGGCGGAGTTCCCAACGAGCGAGTTCAAGCTCAAGCGCAGGCCGCCTGGCCAGGCGCTTCTCGTGTCTCCGGACGGCAAGGAAGTCATCCAAGCGGCGTACGTAGACCCCCCCGAAGAAGAAGTGTTCGCACCACCTATGGCGGGCCGGTAATATTCACTGCATAGGTTCAGCAACACCGCTGGCAACTAGCCAGCATAGGGATCTGGGGTTCGATTCCACGGGGAGCAAGTTACCGCTCCGCTCGGGCCATTGGTCCGATATGCAGTGATTTCGAAAGATGTTAGGGAGTAATGGCAATGCAACCA
>NZ_JAVRQA010000468.1:0-7517 GCF_032161845.1 Mycobacterium sp. | reverse complement strand
GAGACGCGCTACCAACTGCGCTATAGCCCCTTGTACCGGTAGCACAGGCTACCAGTGACGCCGCCGGCCTCGAAATCTGAGCTACTGACCAGCCGCGCGGGGTAGGTCGTACTCGCGCGCGAACGGTGCATAGTCCAGGTGCTCGAAGATCGGATCCTCGTCGTCGATCTCCAGGACGATCGAACCAGGCCGTCGCAGCCGGGCGGGGACGACGTCGAACTCCTGGTCGTTGGTGTTCTCGACACCGAGGTGTGACCGCATCATCCGTTGCGCGCGACGCCGCCGTACCTGTGCCTCGATGCGGGTCTGGCGTCGCAGGTAGCCCAGGTAGAGGATCGTGATTGCGCCGACCGTGCCGCACGCCCACCAGAACGTCGGCGACACCACGTAGGCCGCGACGGCGCTGGCCACCAGCAGCACCGACATGACCAGCAGCACGCGCTTGCGGAACCGGAACTTCCGCGCGCTCACCGCGGCGGCGGTCTTCGACTCGTAGTGCCGTCGGCGCTCCTGCGACTTCGTCCCCGCGACGTGCAGGTCGGGGTCTGGCGCCGCCTCGAGTCCCGACGAGTCCTCGACGTATTCGTAGTCGTAGTCCGTGTCGTCCTCGGAGACGGCGGCGAACTCGTCGGTCATGTCTTCGTCGTCCGCGTCGAACTCGGCCTCGTCTTCAGGCTCGGCTTCGGGCTCGTCGAGTTCTTCGATCGCCTCCGCGACGTCGTCGACCTCTTGCAGATCGTCGATCGTGAACGTCGCGGTGTTGTCGTCGAATTCCAGTGGTAGTTCGGGGTGCTCGTCGAAGGCCAGCTGCGCGGACACCCCGATGGGCAGGGCGCCGGAGTCCTCCTCCACGACGTCGACGTCGAGATATTCGGATTCGGGCTCCACCTTCGCAGCGGCCATCACCACGACGGACTTGCGCGGGGCGACCGGCTCGTCGTCTTCGTCGTCGTCGTCGAGGTCGTCATGGGTCGGACGCCAGTCGGGGTCGCTGTGATGGCCCGCGGCCGGCTTGCGGCGGCGCAGCAGTCGTTCGCCGTTGCCGGTGTTCAGCACGCGCGTGGCAAGTGCGACGTCGCTAGTGCGACGAACGGTCTCTCGCTTGCTGATCAACATGGGGACGAGCACGAACAACCACAGCATCACCAAAGAGATCCATAGAAGGGATTGGGGGATGCTTGGCATGTTGCCGGCTCCTTTCCCCGTAAGGCTAGGTCCGTGACCAGCGCATCCGGGGACGACGCGCCGAGGTCAATTACACACCTGTAATTCATCCCTGACAAGCACATCTGCCCCACATGTCACAACTGCCACACAGCTAGACCCAATTTGCCCGACCGTCGTGCACCAGCGCCGAGGTTGCCGAACCCGTTAGCTCCTCGATCGTGATCGCCACCAGCAGGTGGTCGCGCCAGCCCCCGTCGACCTCCAGGTAGCGCTTCAGCAAGCCCTCCTCACGGAAGCGGGCCTTGGCCAGCACGGCCCGACTCGGCGCGTTCTCGGGTCGCACCGTCGCCTCGATGCGGTGCAGACCGACCGGGCCGAAGCCATGGTCCAGTCCCAGCGCCAACGCCGCCGTGGCCACCCCGCCGCCGTTGCGATCCTTGGCCACCCAGTAGCCGATCCACGCCGATCGCAGCGCGCCGTGCGTGACATTGCCGATCGTCAGCTGGCCGCAGAACTCCCCGTCGAGCTCAATCGCATACGGCAGCATCCGACCCTTTCGCGCCTCCGCGCGAAGCCCGGAACAAATCGACGGCCACGACGAAATGGCATGACGCACTTCCCAATTCACCTCGGCGACGGGTTCCCATGGCTCGAGGTGCGCCTGGTCGGCGAGCCGGATGCGGCTCCACGCTGCGCCGTCGCGCAGCCGCACTGGGCGCAGCCGCACCAGACCTGCGGGCACCCGCAGCGGACCGACGGACTTCGGCCATCCGGGATGCATGGAAGTCGACCGCCACATGAACATGATCGGGAGCTTCGTCAGCCGCGCTGAGCCAGGAAGGCGACGTCGACGATCTCGCCGGTGCGGATCTCCTCCGCGTCGCTCGGGATCACGACCAGACAGTTGGCCTCCGCGAGCGTGGCCAACAGGTGCGACGATGCCCCAGGTGCCCCGCCCAGGGCCTGCACCAAGTACTCGCCCGTGTCCTGATCCCGCATCAGCTGACCGCGAAGGTAGCCCTTGCGGCCCGCCACCGACGTGATCGGCGACAGCGTGCGCGCCTGGACGACTCGCCGCAGCGGCTGGCGCTTGCCCAGCGACATGCGGATCAGCGGACGCACCATCACCTCGAACACCACCAGCGCGCTCACCGGGTTGGCGGGCAACAGGAACACCGGAACGCCCTCACGTCCCAGCTGTCCAAAACCTTGAACCGACCCGGGGTGCATCGCGATGCGCGCCACCTCCATGTCGCCGAGCTCGGAGAGCACCGCCCGCACGCTTTCGGCAGCCGTGCCACCCACCGCGCCCGCGATCACCAGTACCTCGGCACGATTGATCTGCCCCTCGACGACGTCGCGCAACGTCTTCGACTCGGTGTCCACGATGCCGACGCGGTTGACCTCGGCACCCGCATCGCGACCCGCCGCGGCCAGCGCATAGGAGTTGACGTCGTAGACCTGGCCGTTGCCAGGGGTACGCGAGACGTCGACCAACTCACCACCCACGCACATCACCGACAGTCGCGGTCGCGGATGCACCAGAACCCGTTCGCGCCCGACCGCGGCGAGCAGCCCCACCTGCGCAGCCCCGATGATGGTTCCCGACCGCACGGCCACGTCACCCGGTTGCACGTCGTCACCGGTTCGACGCACGTAGGCACCGGACCGCACGCCCCGCAACACCCTGACGCGGTTGTCGCCACCGTCGGTCCACCGCAGCGGAAGCACCGCGTCGGCCAGAGTCGGCATGGGCGCGCCGGTCTGAACCCGCGCGGCCTGGCGTGGCTGCAGTCGGCTCGGCGTCTTGGCACCCGCCTCGATGAGACCCATCACCGGCAGGCTCACTTCGCGTTCGCCAGCGCTCTCGGCGTCCTCGCCGTCGTCACCGGCATCGACGCCGAGGACGTCGACGCTGCGTACCGCGTATCCGTCGATCGCCGCCTGATCGAATCCCGGCAGCGGCCGTTCGGTGACGACCTCCTCGGCGCACATCAACCCCTGCGCTTCGGCGATGGCCACGCGCACGGGTCGCGGCGCCACCGCGGCGGCAGCCACCTTGGCCTGCTGCTCCTCCACCGAACGCACTCATGCGCCTTTCGTCAGTCGCAGAGCCCACACGCTAGTCAGTTGGCGCTCAGCCCCAATCGCTCGACCAGCCAGCGCCTCAGCTCCGGTCCGTAATCGTCACGCTCCAACGCAAAGTCAACCGCAGCCTTGAGGTACCCGCCGGGATTTCCCAGGTCGTGTCGGGAACCGCGATGCACCACCACGTGAACGGGGTGGCCCTCCTCGATCAGCAGGGCAATCGCATCGGTCAGCTGGATTTCACCGCCGACGCCGCGCGGCACCCGCCTCAGCGCATCGAAGATTGCGCGGTCCAACACGTAACGACCAGCGGCGGCATACAGCGAAGGCGCATCTTCGGCCTTCGGCTTCTCCACCATGCCCTTGACACGCAACACATTTGGGTTCACGGCGTCGGGGACCACCTCGACGTCGAACACGCCGTAGGCACTGATCTCGTCCGCGGGCACCTCGAAGGCGCACAGCACCGAGCCACCGCGTTTGGCGCGGACCTTCGACATGGTCTCCAACACACCCGTCGGTAGCACCAGGTCGTCGGGCAGCAGCACCGCGACGGCATCCTCGTCATCCGCCAGGCTCGGCTCGACGCAACTCACGGCGTGACCGAGGCCCAACGGCTCGGCCTGCACCACGGACTCGACCTTGATCAGCGCCGGTGCGCGGCGCACCTTTGCCAACATCACGTGCTTGCCGCGGGCCTCGAGCGTGCCCTCGAGCACTAGGTCCTCGACGAAGTGCGCGACGACGCTGTCCTTGCCCGATGAGGTGACGATGACGAGCCGCTCGGCGCCCGCCTCGGCAGCCTCAGCCGCGACGAGTTCGATGCCGGGCGTGTCGACGACGGGTAGCAACTCCTTCGGCACCGTCTTCGTCGCAGGCAGGAAGCGCGTTCCCAAACCAGCTGCTGGAACGATCGCGGTGCGCGGCATCGGCACCAATGCCCGTGTCGTCATCGTTCACACCATAACGTCATTGGCTGCTCGCAACCCGGCAAGGCCTGCACACCTCACATGACATCGTGGAGTCGTGCCGGAGACGAAGGCCGAATTGCGCGCCGCCATCCTGTCCGCCCGCCGCGCTGCGTCCGCGGAAGTGCGGTACGGGGAGGCCGACCAGTTGCGCAAACGTTTGGCAGAACTGGCCCAACCGAACTCGACGGTCTGCGCCTACGTGCCCGTAGGTACCGAGCCCGGCTCGCCCGCCATGCTCGACGCGTTGGTGGCGTCCGGTGCCCGGGTGTTGCTGCCCGTCGCCACGGCGGACGACTCAGGCGTACCGCTGCCACTTCGATGGGGCGAGTATCGCGGCGAGCTCGTCGCGGCCCGCTTCGGACTGCGCGAGCCGCCAGGCCCGTGGCTGCCGGCCGATGCGATCGGAGCGGCGTCGATGGTCGTGATCCCTGCGCTGGCCGTCGATCGGGCAGGCGTCCGACTCGGCAGGGGTGCGGGTTTCTACGACCGGTCCCTGGCCATGGCGAATTCCGCAGCGCGGCTGATCGCACTGGTCCGCGACGACGAACTCGTCGACCACCTCCCCGGCGAACCTCACGACGTCCCGGTCACGCACGCGCTGACGCCGGGTCGCGGGCTGATCGAACTCGGCTGATGCGCTAGCAGCCGACCAGCACGTCCTGCATCGCCTGCTTCTCCTTCGCCGAGACCCACAATCCGTAGGCCGTCTTCACCCGCACCTGCCGCGCGACGAAGTCGCACCGGAACGCCGCGTTGGGTGGCAGCCAGCTCGCGGCGTCGCGAAACGCCTTGTCGAAGTTGGTCTGCCCGCCGACCGCAAGCAGGTTGAGGGGATCGTTCGCGAAATCGCGACGGCGCTGGTCATCCCAGTTGCGGGCACCCTTGTACCAGGCATCGGACAACGAAACGACGTGGTCGATCTGAACGGCACTCGACGTGAGCGGACCGCGAACGAACCCGATCGTCTGGTGCGCATAGGGGTCGCGAAGGGTGCCACTCTGGGCGTAGCAGGTGCCCGGTCGCACGACGAGGTCGGCGAGGTCTCGACGCAGGATGTCGTCGCGCGTGTTGCAGCCGTTGTGACCGAATTCGACGTTCACGTCGTCGCTCCAGGCCTCACCGAAGAGGGCCCTGGCGAAATCCGACGTCCGATCCCAGCCCCTGACCGGCAATTGCTGCGCGTCCGCCCTGGCCTGCTCGTATCCGGGGCTACCGGGGCCAACCCGCGACGCCTCGGGAGAGGACGGTGTCGGCGGCTGATTCGGACTCGAACGGACGTGCAGCCACACCGCAACGGCCACGACGACCGCGACCAGCGCGAGCAACGCGGGAATGGCACGGCCCACGTAGCGGTTCTAGCACTTGAGCAGCTAGAGTGCTAACAAATTTCGTCATTTCTCGGAGGTTTTGGTGCCGACCTACTCGTACGCATGTACCGAGTGCGATAACCGTTTCGACGCGGTGCAGGCGTTTACCGACGACGCCCTCACGGCGTGCCCGGCGTGCTCGGGTCGGTTGCGCAAGCTCTTCGGCTCGGTGGGAGTGGTGTTCAAGGGCAGCGGCTTCTACCGCAACGACAGCCGCGACGCCGCGAAGAGCACCGTCAACGGCTCCAGCGGCAGCGCCGAGCCCTCGAGTTCGCCCCCTTCGGAGAAGTCTTCCGACAAGCCCGCCGAGAAGTCGAAGCCCGCGGAGAAGTCGTCGAGCTCGTCGTCCGGCTCGGACAAGTCGAGCTCCACTTCGAGTTCTTCCCCGAGCTCCACTGCAGCCGCCTCCAGTTAGTAGTTATCCACAGCCCACCGGCGTCCCCCTGCCGTAACGGGCCCCCGCTGCCTAGCGTGGCCTCATGGGGGAATCACTGAATCCGTCGTTGCCATCGCGCCTCGTTCACGGGCTTCGGCCGGACTGGACGCGAACGGTCATGGCCCGACGGGTGACCGCGGGAGCACTGGTGATGTTGGCCGCCGTCGCTGCCCTGCGTCCCGATCCTTCCGACGGCCTGACCGACGTCGTCGTCGCCAGCCGCGATCTGGCACCCGGCGTCGAGCTGATGGCCAGTGACCTCCGCATCGAATCCCGTTCGGCGACGACCATTCCCGACGGCTCGCAGACGAACGTCGGCGACCTGGTCGGCGCGACGCTGACCGGACCCGCCCGCCGCGGCGAGGTGCTCACCGACCTCCGCGTGCTCAGCTCGCGCCTTGCCGACGCATCCGTCGGGACCGACGCGCGCATCGTCCCCGTTCATCCGACGGACGCCGCGCTACTCGATCTGGTGCGAACGGGCGACGTAGTCGACGTGCTGGCCGTCTCGGAGGCAGCGGGCGGCGGCACGGAGGACAGCTCGCGCGTGGTGGCCACGAACGCCGTGGTGGTCCTGGTCTCCGCCAAGTCGAAGGACGCGGGCCGCGACGGGGTCGTGCTGATCGCGCTGCCACGCCTGGCTGCCAACGAGGTGGCCGGCGCATCGCTGTCGCAGGCGATCACCCTGACGTTCCACTGAGAGTCATGATCAGGGGTCGTATCTCCCGGGCTAGCGTTGCTCCACGGGTTCAGGCACACGGCCAAACCACACACCGGAAGGAACCATCCCGTGCTGAAGGGATTCAAGGAGTTTCTCGCCCGCGGCAACATCGTCGATCTGTCGATCGCAGTAGTCATCGGCACGGCGTTCACCGCGCTCGTCACCAAGTTCACCGACAGCGTCATTCAACCGCTGATCGACCGCATCGGGGCGGGCGGCGATTCCGAGTACGGAGTGTTGAAGATCGGCATCGGCGGTGGACAGACCATCGACCTCAACGTTCTGCTGTCCGCGGCGATCAACTTCGTCCTGGTCGCTGCCGTCGTCTACTTCCTGGTCGTCGTGCCCTACAACCGACTGCGGAAGAAGGGCGAGGTCGAGCAGGCCCAGGACACCGAACTGAGCCTGCTCACCGAGATCCGGAACCTGCTTAGGGACGGAGCCAGCGCCGAGACCGTCACGGGACCCGGCACCGGCCCCAGCCCCGACACCGCGGCGACCACCAGCGCCGACAAGTAGCACCGCATCCACCCCACGAAAACAGCCCCCGGCCGAGGCCGGGGGCTGTTCTCGTGAACTAGGGAGTTAGTTCATGTTCCACGGTTCGCCGTAGGTGGTGACGCTGTCACCAGTGGAGGCGATGAGCCGTGCGAACGGACGCAGGAGCACACCACCGGCTGCGCCGGTGACCGTGCCGTGAGCGTTCGAGACCGCGACGGCGCCAGAGGCACCCTTCACGTCGACCGAGAAGGTCGCGACTTCCTGGT
>NZ_JAVRQA010000467.1:0-12896 GCF_032161845.1 Mycobacterium sp. | reverse complement strand
GGATCTGCGATGTCTTCGACCTGCCAGTCGAAGCCGTGTTCTCGCGCGCCGCGTTCACGCCCCTGTCGGCCGAGCTCTACGGAAGGCAAGACGCCAACGGAAGGAAGTCGACCGATGTCACACCCGACCACTCAGCCTGAGAAGAACTTGCTCGACCGGTATCAGGACTACCGGATCCGGCGATTCCTCAAGAGCGAGCGCACCTACGCGCAGTGGCTACCGAGCTGGCGCCCCCAGCGCCGGCGGCGCATGTTGGTCGTCGGGCTCGCCGTGACGTTCGCGTTCATGGCCGTCGTCGGCGTGGTGTGTGCCTTCGGCGTCCCGTGGGCGCCACTGCTGTGGCTTCCAGCCCTGGCGTTGTACTTTCCGATGTGGATCGTGCTGCAGATCGTCTCGGGCAGAAGGGGAGACGCCCCCGAAGGGGCACTCGACGAGTACGAGATCGCGCAGCGCAACAACGCGCGATCCATCGGGCTGACCGCCACGCAATACCTCATGCTGTTGCCGATCTTCTACCTGATCTTCGGTGCGGTGATCACCAAGGGCACCGACACCGCCATGGCCTACGCCGGTGGGCTCATGGCGACGACGGTGCTGACCTTCGGTGGATGTCTGCCCGCAATGATCCTGGGCTGGACCAGAACTGACGATTAGGCGCTGCGGCCGCGCTCCGCGCGGTAGTGGCGCACCAGGGCGTCCGTCGAGCTATCGGACTGCTCGGCAGGAGTCGCGTCACCGGTCAGCACCGGCAACAGCGAATTCGCTTGCGTCTTACCGAGTTCCACGCCCCACTGATCGAAGGAGTCGATGCCCCAGATGATGCCCTCGGTGAACACCTGATGCTCGTAGAGCGCGATCAGCTGACCGACCACCGACGGCGTCAGCTTGGTCGCCAGGATGGAGGTGGTCGGGCGGTTGCCAGGCATCACCTTGTGCGGGACCACTTCGGCCTTGGTGCCCTCGCCCGCGATCTCCTGGGCCGTCTTGCCGAACGCCAGCACCTTGGTCTGTGCGAAGAAGTTGCTCATCAGCAGGTCGTGCATGCTGCCGGTGCCGTCGGCGGTGGGCAGGTCGTCGGTGGGCTGCGAGAACCCGATGAAATCGGCGGGAACCAGCCGCGTGCCCTGATGCAACAGTTGGTAGAAGGCGTGCTGGCCGTTCGTTCCCGCTTCACCCCAGTAGATTTCGCCGGTTGAAGTGGTGACGGGGCTGCCGTCGGCCCGCACTGACTTGCCATTGGATTCCATCGTCAACTGCTGCAGGTAGGCCGCGAAGCGGGTGAGATCGTTCGAGTAGGGCAGCACCGCGCGGGCCTGCGCGTCGAAGAACTCGTTGTACCAGAGACCGATGAGGCCAAGCAGCACAGGCGCATTAACCTCCAACGGCGTATGGCGGAAGTGCTCGTCGACGACGTGGAAGCCCGCCAGGAACTCGGCGAACCGCTCCTTGCCGATCACCGCCATCACCGACAGCCCGATCGCAGAGTCGACCGAGTAGCGGCCACCGACCCAGTCCCAGAAACCGAACATGTTGTCGGTGTTGATGCCGAACTCGTCGACCAGTTTCTTGTTGGTCGACACCGCAACGAAGTGCTTGGACACCGCGGCATCGCCGAGCGCGTCGATGAGCCAACGCCTGGCCGCCGTCGCATTCGTCAGCGTCTCCAACGTCGAGAACGTCTTCGACGCAACGATGAAAAGTGTTGTGGCGGGGTCTAGTCCGTCCAGTTTGGCGACCAGGTCGGCAGGGTCGACGTTGGACACGAAACGTGCCGAGATGCCGGCGTCGGCGTAGTGGCGCAGGGCCTGGTACACCATCACCGGGCCGAGGTCGGAGCCGCCGATGCCGATGTTGACGACGGTGCTGATGCGCTCACCCGTTGCGCCGGTCCACTCGCCACTGCGCAGTCGGTCGGTGAATGCGCCCATCGAGTCCAGAACTTCGTGCACATCGGCGACGACGTCCTGCCCGTCGACCGTCAACGTGGCGCCCTTCGGAAGTCGCAGCGCCGTGTGCAGCACCGCGCGGTCCTCCGAGGTGTTGATGTGGACGCCGGCGAACATCGCGTCGCGGCGGCCCTCGAGGTGGGCGGCCTTGGCCAGATCGACGAGTAGCTTCAGCGTCTCCCGCGTCACCCTGTGCTTGCTGTAGTCGATGTACAGATCGCCGACGGTCAGCGTCAGCTCCCGGCCGCGTGCGGGGTCCTCGTCGAACAACTCGCGCAGGTGTTTGCCGCCGACCTCGTCGTGATGACGGACCAACGCGTTCCAGGCTGGAGTCGTGGTGATATCGGGAATTTGGGCACTATCGGCAGACATATCTCGACCCTAGTGCGGCCGCGCTTTCGAGGGTGTAAATGATGAACGTATGGACACCCGCATTGATCCGAGAGCTCTCCTTTCCACCGTCCCCACCGGTCTGTGGATCGGTGGTGAAGAGCGCGCCGCGTCGTCGACGTTCGACGTGCTCAACCCCGCGACCGACGAAGTGCTGATCGCCATCGCCGACGCCACCCCCGAGGACGGCATCGCGGCCCTCGACGCCGCCGCCGCCGTGCAGGGCGACTGGGCCGCTACGCCACCGCGCGAACGCGGCGAGATCCTGCGTTCGGTGTTCGAGGCGATCACGGCGCGCGCCGAGGAATTCGCGACGCTCATGACCCTGGAGATGGGCAAGGTGCTCCCGGAGAGCATGGGCGAGGTCAAGTACGGCGCGGAGTTCTTCCGGTGGTTCGCCGAGGAGGCGGTTCGCATCGGTGGCCGCTACACCAAGGCGCCTGCGGGCAACGGTCGCATCATCGTCACGAAGTCGGCGGTGGGGCCGTGTCTGGCGATCACGCCGTGGAACTTCCCGTTGGCGATGGGCACCCGCAAGATTGGACCGGCGATGGCGGCCGGCTGCACCATGGTCATCAAGCCCGCCCAGGAAACGCCCTTGACGATGCTGCTGCTGGCCAAGCTGATGGACGAGGCGGGCCTCCCCAAGGGCGTGCTCTCGATCCTGCCGACAAGCAAGCCCGGCGACCTGACCACGGCGCTGATCGACGACGGTCGGCTGCGCAAGCTGACGTTCACGGGGTCGACGGGTGTTGGCAAGGCCCTTGCCAAGCAGAGCTCCGACAAGCTGCTGCGCCTGTCGCTCGAGCTGGGCGGCAACGCGCCGTTCATCGTGTTCGACGACGCTGACGTGGACGCCGCCGTCGACGGCGCCCTGCTGGCCAAGATGCGCAATGGAGGCGAAGCCTGCACGGCGTCGAACCGCTTCCACGTGGCCAACGCGGTGCGTGCGGAGTTCACCGAGAAGCTCGTCAAGCGGATGAGCGAGTTCGTCCTCGGCAACGGGCTGGACAAGTCGTCGACGCTGGGCCCGCTGGTCAACGCCAAGCAGGTCGCGACCGTCGAGGATCTGGTGTCGGACGCGGTGGCCAAGGGTGCGACCGTGGCCGTCGGCGGCGTCGCACCCGACGGGCCAGGTCACTTCTATCCGGCGACCGTCCTCGCCGACGTCCCGGCGTCGGCACGCATCTTCAAGGAGGAGGTGTTCGGGCCCGTGGCCCCCGTCATCGGATTCGACACCGAGGAGGAGGGCATCGCGGCGGCCAATGACACCGAGTACGGCCTGGCGGCCTACATCTACACGCAGGGACTGGACCGCGCGCTGCGCGTGGCCGAGGCGATCGAGGCCGGGATGGTCGGCGTCAACCGCGGTGTCATCTCCGACCCCGCTGCGCCGTTCGGTGGTGTCAAGGAGTCCGGGTTCGGGCGTGAAGGCGGGTCCGAGGGCATCGAGGAGTACCTCGACACGAAGTACATCGCGCTGACGAACTAACGGTCGATGTGCACGCCCTGCCGGTGCGATTCGCGCGCGGCAGGGCGGGGGACGTGGGGTGCGGCGCAGCCGAGGCGGTCGAGGTTGTGCTGCAGGAGTGCGTACGGATACGTCGTGCGTCGTTCGATGAACTCACCAAGGTGATCGAGGGTGTCGTGCTCAGGCCACCTTTGGCGGGGGACCGCGGTCTTGAGGAATGGATAGCGGAACTGTTCGATCAGGCCGTCCCAGTAGTAGAGCGTGTTGTTGATCGGCGGCCCGGAGAACTCGTGGGACCACTGGTGCCCAGGGGTCCGCTCACGGGCCCTGGCGATGGCTGCGGCCGAGAGGAACGGCTTGAGCCGCAGGCCTTCTCGCCTCGCGCGGGCGGACAAGCCAAGCTCGTACTTCTTGATGAGGACGTTCTTGTAGACGATGTAGCGGAAGCCGTCCCAGAAGTCGTCGAGGAACGGGCGCGTCCGTGAATTGAGATCCCATGCGAGGAAGAACGACTGCAGGTGCGGCGCGAGCTCGTGGCTCTCGATCGACCCGTACATGTCGGCGCCGTGAAAGGAGCTCCACATCTCCTCGAGCGGGAACAGCGGGCCGAACACGCTGTCGTTGGCGAGGACCAGGCGGTCGAACTGGTCCAGTGACCAGCCGTGCCTGCGCAGAATGCTCCACGCCAAGTGCCAGGAACCGAAGTCGAGGGAGAGCGTGCGGCGGGTGTAGATGCCCGCGCAGATCGAACGCAGGGGAGCCACCGAGTCCGGCACGAGTTCAGGCGATCCGGAGACGAAGACGATCGTGGTGCCCAGCCGGTTCAGCGCACGGAGATAGTGAACGACGTAGGGGTCGACGATGCCCTGCGGGTCGAAGTGCGCGAACAGGACCAGGGCGTCGCGGCCTGGCGGTGGCTGTGCGGGCAGCTCTTGATGGACCTGCCGCACGAAGCGAAGCGCATCGTGGTCCAGTCGGTGACGCCGGGCGTTCACGTGCATCGCCAGCGCTCCGTATTGCGCGGTATCGATGACCGGATCTCGAGCGAGACGCAGCATGTGGTCACCGCCCGCTTCGTGCGAGGGCGAAGAAGTCGGTGCGAGTGGTCGTCGCATCGAGCATTTCGAACTCCAGGTAATCGAGCATCTGCGCGATCAGTGGCATGTCGAAGACGTGGTGATGAAGGGTCCGGTTCTCGAAGTTCTGCAGGCTGCGCTCTCTGAATTGCGCGAGATTGCCCGCGGGCGGGTCCATCGACAAGTCGTGGAGAGCGAGGATTTCGTCCAGATGGGTCAGGTCGTCCTCGGCGGTGTTCTTGGCGAAGTCGTCGAGGAGGTGGTCCATCGCGGTCACGGGCCTGCGATGGTCGAAGTTGCTCTTCTGGTTGGGCAGGACGAGGACGAGTGTGCCGCGCGGTCTTAGCACCCGCCGCCACTCCACTAGCGCCTTGATGGGGTTGGCCACGTGCTCGAGACAATTCGAGGACAACAGGAAGTCATACGTGGCCGTGGGGATTTCGTGGAGATCCGTGGCATCGGCGATGTACTGACGTCCGGTCCCCGAGGCGGAGTAGGCGAATGGGGTCGCCGAGTCGAGGTGGCCTTCCCAGATCGTGTCGGTCGCGAAGTTGACCCCGTCCAGCTGCCCGACGAACCGATACAGCGGCAGCGCGGTCCGGAATACGGTGCTCGGGCCGCCGACCTCGATGCCGCGCATGCCCTCGACGAGCGGCCGGTACATCTTCTTGACGGGGAGCCGCCAACGTTCGTGCAGTAGAAGTCCGAGCGCGTCGCCCTTCGCCCGCGATGCCATTTCCTTGGTACTGGTTCCCACGGCTCCCCCGTGTTCTTGAATATCGGCCAGGTGTCGTGACGAGAGCATTGGTCGGACATCAATTCCGGGACAGTACCGCACCCGTGCCGACCGTCGCACACCATTCGAACAGGCCATTTGACCTGGGTAAGCGCCATTTTGATCGCGATTCCAATTGCAGCTAAGAATGGTGTCAGTTGCGCGGACTTCGATATTGCGCCTGCGCCAGGAATGGCTGGCGGAGAATCATTGAGATTCAAATATCAAGTGCGTTCACTCGCATCCGCACGGGCCATGGACACGGCTTTCGCCAGCGTGGCGGGATGGGCCTGCGTCGGGTGCGTGCGCACTACGCCTAGGCGACCGAAGCAATTTGCCATCGACTGCGGGTCTACGAGGCCCGACTTCGCCCGGCTGGCGGGGTGCGAGGAGGCCAGGAAGGGCCAGAAGCGTGGTCCTCTGCCGTCATGGCGGCGCACACCCGCACATTCGGCAACTAGTGACCGAGACGACCGCGACCGAGGCGTAGCAGGATCATCGCGAGATCCTTCCCCTCGGGCCCGAGGGCGCTGTAGCGCTCGATGACCTTCATCTCGCGGCTGTGCACCAGGCGAGTACCGCCGGAAGCCATCCGGGCCTTGCCGATCGTCTGGGAGACCTCGGCGCGGCGCTGAACGGCGGCCAGGATCTCGGCGTCGAGCCGGTCGATCTCCAGGCGCAGTTCGTCGATGTCGATTGGTGGTCCGGTTTCGGCACTCATCGTTGGTGACTCCGCATTCTCGTCGTGTGTGGGTTCTGGTTTCATCCGTATTCGGGCCTCACACGAGAGACGAGCCCCGGATCGCAGATGCGGACCGCGGGGCTGAAGGGGAAACAGCTAGACCACGGGCACCGCAGGCCGGTACCCGTAAAGAAATCGTCCATGCTGGGTGAGCACGGGATCGAGTGTGCCACCCAGGGCCACGTCGACGCAAAGTGTCTCTGGTCAGCGGTAAGTTGGTTTCGATATGACGATCGCGACCGAGCCGGATCAGCAGTACTCAGACCTTCTGGAGGGGCTCAACCCCCAGCAGCGCAAGGCGGTGCTGCACGAGGGTTCGCCACTGCTGATCGTCGCGGGCGCCGGGTCGGGCAAGACGGCGGTGCTGACCCGACGCATCGCCTACCTGTTGGCCGCCCGTGACGTCGGCGTCGGCCAGGTCCTGGCCATCACGTTCACCAACAAGGCCGCCGCCGAGATGCGCGAACGGGTGGTCGCGCTCATCGGGCCGCGGGCGCGGTCCATGTGGGTGTCGACGTTCCACTCCACTTGCGTGCGGATCCTGCGCAATCAGGCGTCGCTGCTGCCGGGCCTCAACTCGAACTTCTCGATCTACGACTCCGACGACTCGCGGCGCCTGCTGATGATGATCGCCAAGGACATGGGGCTCGACACCAAGCGGTACTCGCCACGGCTGCTGGCCAATTCGATCTCCAATCTGAAGAACGAGCTCATCGATCCCGACAAGGCAGCCTTCGAGGCGTCCGAGGGTGGCGACGACCTGGCCCGGATCGTCGCCGAGGCCTACGGGGAGTATCAGCGCCGCTTGCGGGGCGCCAACGCACTGGACTTCGATGACCTGATCGGGGAGACGGTCGCTGTCCTGCAGGCCTTTCCGCAGATCGCGCAGTACTACCGGCGGCGCTTCCGGCACATCCTGGTCGACGAATACCAGGACACCAACCACGCGCAGTACGCCCTGGTGCGCGAACTGGTCGGCCACGATCTGGAGGAGGGCGCCGACGGCGTGCCACCTGCCGAGCTGTGTGTCGTTGGCGACGCCGACCAGTCGATCTACGCCTTCCGCGGCGCCACCATCCGCAACATCGAGGACTTCGAGCGCGACTATCCGAACGCGACGACGATTCTGCTGGAACAGAATTACCGCTCGACGCAGAACATCCTCTCGGCGGCCAACTCCGTCATCTCCCGCAACGCGGGCCGTCGTGAGAAGCGGCTGTGGACCGATGCCGGTGAGGGTGAACTGATCGTCGGCTACGTCGCCGACAACGAGCACGACGAGGCCAGGTTCATCGCCGAGGAGATCGACACGCTCGCCGATCGCGGCGACATCAACTACAACGACGTCGCCGTCTTCTATCGCACCAACAACTCCTCACGTGCCGTCGAGGACGTGTTCATCAGGGCCGGTATCCCGTACAAGGTGGTCGGTGGCGTTAGGTTCTACGAGCGCAAGGAGATTCGTGACATCGTCGCGTACCTCCGGGTGCTGGACAACCCCGGCGACGCGGTGAGCATGCGCCGCATCCTGAACACGCCGCGCCGAGGCATCGGCGACCGCGCCGAGGCCTGTGTCGCAGTGCACGCCGAGAACACTGGCGGCAGCTTCAACGACAGCCTGCAGGCCGCGGCCGAGGGCCGGGTTCCGATGCTGAACACCCGCTCGGAGAAGGCGATCGCCGGGTTCGTCGCGCTGCTCGACGAGTTGCGCGGCCTGCTCGGCGACGAACTCGGCGTGCTGGTCGAGGCCGTGCTCGAGCGCACGGGGTACCGACGCGAGCTCGAATCCTCGAGTGATCCACAGGATCTGGCGCGGCTGGACAACCTCAACGAACTCGTCAGCGTCGCACACGAATTCAGCATCGACCTGGCCAACGCCGCCGCGCTACGCGAACAAGAAGGCGAGCCCGTCGACGAGGACATCCCCGACACCGGGGTGCTTGCCCAGTTCCTGGAGCGCGTGTCGCTGGTGGCCGATGCCGATGGGATACCGGAACACGGTTCTGGCGTCGTGACGATGATGACGTTGCACACCGCCAAGGGGCTGGAGTTCCCGATGGTGTTCGTCACCGGGTGGGAGGACGGCATGTTCCCGCACATGCGCGCACTCGGCGATCCGCTGGAGTTGTCCGAGGAGCGGCGCCTCGCCTACGTCGGCATCACCAGGGCCAGGCAACGGCTGTACCTGAGCCGCGCGAAGGTGCGCTCGTCGTGGGGGCAGCCGATGCTCAACCCCGAATCCCGTTTCCTGCGCGAGATTCCCCAGGAGCTCATCGACTGGCGTCGCGTCGAAGCGCCGCAGTCGTCGTTCAGTGCGCCCGTCAGCGGGGCGGGGCGGTTCGGCACGCCACGGCCGTCACCGGCGCGCACGTCGGGTGCCCGCAACCGGCCGGTGATCACGCTGGAGCCCGGCGATCGCGTCACTCACGACAAGTACGGACTCGGCCGCGTGGAAGAGGTATCCGGCATGGGTGAGGCCGCGATGTCGCTCATCGACTTCGGCAGCGCAGGCCGGGTCAAGCTGATGCACAACCACGCGCCGATCCAGAAGCTGTGACGGAGAGCCGGAGGCGCAGGGGCCGGGAATTGGCCTAGTAGCACCAGCGGCCGGTGGCCGGCAGCAGCGCCAGCACGATGCTCGCGACGGGTAGCAGCGGAATGGCGTAGACGATCTGCGGTAGATCGGCGCCGGCGACGAACAGGCCGGCGAAGATCATCAGCGCGACGACGGCCCCGACGACGATCAGCAGGCGGCCGATCCGACGGCGCAGCAGCAGCGAGATGAGCCCGCCGATGGTGGCCGCCGCCGAGACGGCAGACAGGAAACCGATTGCGATGCAGAATAATTCGTCGGTACGCCACCAGCCGGTGATGAGCGAGGTGGCGATCACGGCGGTGGCCCAGCCGCTGGCGATGCTGACTGCGGCGGCGGCCGAGGCGGCGGCGGGGGAGGGCTGCGCGAAAGGCGACGGCCGGACATTGGCGCGTGGGATGTAACTGGTCTGCGGGTCCACGGGCGCTGCCGGAAACGATCCGGTGGGATGGCGGCGAATGATGCCGGTTTGCTGCTCGGCGAAATCAGACGGTGGTGGGGCGGCCTCGGGCTGCCGCCGGATGATGCCGGTCTCCTCCGATGGAGGTCCGCCGGAAGTCACCGGTCAGCCGACGTAGCTGCCGGGGCTCAAACCCTTCGCGGCGAGCCACGGCACCGGGTCGACGTAGTCGGTGCCGTTCTTCAGAACCGAGAAGTGCAGGTGTGGGCCGGTCGACTGGCCGCGGTTGCCGATGGTCGCGATCTGATCGCCTGCCATCACGCGCTCACCGACGCTGACGAGCCAGGTGTTGACGTGGCCGTAGAGGGTGACGGTGCCGTCGGCGTGGCGGATCTTGACCCAGGCGCCGAAGCCGGCGGTGAGTCCGGCGTCGGTGACGACGCCGTCCGCGGCGGCCACGATCGGTGTGCCGATGGAGTTCGCGATGTCGATGCCCGCGTGAAGTACGCCCCAGCGGTAACCGAAACCGGACGTCCAGACACCACGGGCGGGCATCACGTACATCGGCCTGGACAGGCGGGCCTCGCGCTCGGCGCGCTCAGCGGCGAAGGCGGCGCCGTTGGCGAGTTCCTGGCTGTGCACGGCCTCGCTGGCTACGGGTGCGACGGTCACGATCTGCATGCCGTCGGGGGAGCCGCCGCCGTCGACGAAGGCGTTGGGGCCCGCGGCGATCATCTTGTCGACTTGAGGCTTGTCGGTGGCGTTGACCATCGAGTAGGCCGCTGCCGCGGAGGCGCCGACGACCATCGCCGCGGCGACCAGGCGGGCCTTGACGGTGCCGTCGCCGACCTTGCGGTGCAGACCGCTGCGCCCCGACATGTCGATGACGTCGGTGTTCTCCATGCCGTCACTGACATCGGTGTTGCTGTCGCGGTACGCGCGGGGCGAATGCCGCTCCTCGCCGACCGGCGCCCGGAACTGTGACGGGACGACCAGCCGCAGCGGGGTCAGGTCGTCGGTGTCGTGCATGTCATCGAGCTCGGGTGCGCGGATCACGCGCGATTCGCGGTCGAAGGCCGAGGTGTTGCTGAAGTCGAGATCGTCGAGATCGCCGAACTCGTTGAACGGGATGATGTCGGTGATGCTGGCGTCGTAGGCGGTCGTCGAGGTTCCACGAGGTGCTCGTGACGAACCTTGCTCAGCCAACCGAAATGTCCTTCGCGCCGTGACCGTACCGTTACTTAGACCAGAGGCACGTTAACCAAAATCCAATGTAGGTGGCAACCCGTGGCTTAATTCCCCAGGATATTGTGACCTGTATCACTAACGCGGCCCGGTGAGATCTGCCACATGGGCGGTACGCGGTGTGGGTCACATTGGCGGATGTGGATATGGTTCCCCCGAGCCATTCTGGCCGACGCGTAGGTAATCAACCAAACAGTCAAAGCAGACAGACGGTGAGCCCATGGATCTCTTCGAATACCAGGCGAAGGAGCTGTTCGCCAAGCACAACGTGCCCACCACGCCGGGCCGGGTGACCGACTCGGCTGAGGACGCCAAGGCGATCGCCGAGGAAATCGGCAAGCCCGTGATGGTGAAGGCGCAGGTGAAGGTCGGCGGACGTGGCAAGGCCGGCGGCGTGAAGTACGCGGCCACCCCCGAGGACGCCTTCACCCACGCCAAGGACATTCTCGGCCTGGACATCAAGGGTCACGTCGTCAAGAAGCTTCTCGTTGCTGAGGCCAGCGACATCGCGGAGGAGTACTACATCTCCTTCCTGCTGGACCGCTCCAACCGCACCTACCTGGCGATGTGCTCGGTCGAGGGCGGCATGGAGATCGAGGAGGTGGCCGCAACCAAGCCTGAGCGCCTCGCCAAGGTCCCGGTCGACGCCGTCAAGGGTGTCGACGAGGCCTTCGCCCGGTCGATCGCCGAGCAGGGCCACCTGCCCGCCGAGGTCCTCGACGCCGCGGCCGTGACCATCGCCAAGCTCTGGGACGTCTTCGTCGGCGAGGACGCCACCCTGGTCGAGGTCAACCCGCTGGTGCGCACGCCCGACGATCAGATCCTGGCGCTCGACGGCAAGGTCACCCTCGACGCCAACGCCGACTTCCGGCAGCCCGGCCACGTTGAGTTCGAGGACAAGGACGCCACCGATCCCCTTGAGCTCAAGGCCAAGGAGAACGACCTCAACTACGTCAAGCTCGACGGCGCGGTCGGCATCATCGGCAACGGTGCGGGACTGGTCATGTCGACGCTCGACGTCGTCGCCTACGCGGGCGAGAAGCACGGCGGCGTCAAGCCAGCCAACTTCCTCGACATCGGTGGCGGCGCGTCGGCGGAGGTGATGGCGGCCGGCCTCGACGTCATCCTCGGCGACAGCCAGGTCAAGAGCGTGTTCGTCAACGTGTTCGGCGGTATCACCGCGTGTGACGCGGTGGCCAACGGCATCGTCGGCGCGCTGAAGAAGCTGGGCGACGACGCCAACAAGCCGCTCGTCGTCCGCCTCGACGGCAACAACGTCGAAGAGGGCCGTCGCATCCTGGCCGAGGCCAACCATCCGCTGGTGATCCAGGCCGACACGATGGACGCCGGTGCCGACAAGGCCGCCGAGCTGGCGAACAAGTAAGGAAGCCAACGAATGTCTATCTTCTTGAACAAGGATTCCAAGGTCATCGTCCAGGGCATCACCGGCGGTGAAGGCACCAAGCACACCGCGTTGATGCTCAAGGCGGGTACTCAGGTCGTCGGTGGCGTGAACGCGCGCAAGGCGGGAACCAAGGTCTCGCATAAGGACAAGGACGGCAACGACGTCGAGTTGCCCGTGTTCGCGAGCGTCGCCGAGGCGATGAAGGAGACCGGCGCCGACGTGTCGATCGCCTTCGTGCCGCCCGCGTTCTCCAAGGACGCGATCATCGAGGCCATCGACGCCGAGATTCCGCTGCTGGTGATCATCACCGAGGGAATCCCGGTGCAGGACAGCGCCTATGCGTGGGCCTACAACGTAGAAAAGGGCGAGAAGACCCGCATCATCGGGCCCAACTGTCCCGGCATCATCACCCCGGGTGAGTCGTTGGTCGGCATCACGCCGAACAACATCACCGGCAAGGGCCCGATCGGTCTGGTGTCGAAGTCCGGCACGCTGACCTACCAGATGATGTTCGAGCTGCGCGATCTCGGCTTCTCGACCGCCATCGGCATCGGCGGCGATCCGGTCATCGGCACCACCCACATCGACGCCATCGAGGCGTTCGAGAAGGACCCCGAGACCAAGATCATCGTGATGATCGGCGAGATCGGCGGCGACGCGGAGGAGAAGGCCGCGGCGTACGTCAAGGCCAACGTCTCCAAGCCCGTCGTCGGTTACGTCGCGGGCTTCACTGCGCCGGAAGGCAAGACGATGGGCCACGCCGGCGCCATCGTCTCCGACGGTGCGGGTACCGCCCAGGGCAAGAAGGAAGCGCTCGAAGCCGCAGGCGTCAAGGTCGGCAAGACGCCGTCGG
>NZ_JAVRQA010000466.1:0-2931 GCF_032161845.1 Mycobacterium sp. | reverse complement strand
TGCGCGAGATCACCGGTGACAACTTGTTCAACGAAGTCTTCTTCGACGACGTCTTCGTGCCCGACGAGATGGTGGTGGGCGCCGTCAACGACGGCTGGAAGCAGGCACGTACGACGCTCGCCAACGAGCGGGTTGCCATGTCGCATGGCACGGCACTGGGCAACCCGATGGAGGAATTGCTCAAGACGGTCGCGACGCTCGAGTTCGACGTCGCCGGGCAGGACCAACTCGGCGCGTTGATCGTGTCGGCTCAGGTTGGCTCACTGCTCGACCAGCGGATCGCGGAACTGGCCGTGGGGGGACAGGATCCAGGCCCGCAGGCCAGCGCGCGCAAGTTGATCGGCGTGCGCTACCGGCAGGCGCTGTCCGAGATTCGGATGGAGCTGGACGCGGGCGCGGGCGTCGTCCACAACGACACCGTGTTCGACTTCCTCAACGCACGCTGCTTGACGATTGCGGGCGGAAGCGAGCAGATCCTGCTCACCCTCGCGGGCGAGAGGCTGCTCGGTCTGCCGCGTTAGGTCCTGAGCTGGTGTTCTGGCGGCCAAGGGGAAAAGCACGGTCGTGCGGGCCCGTCTTGCCGGGAATAGCACGATCGTTCGCTTACGCTCGGGAACGTGAAGCCGCAGCCGAAGGGCCGACGCACGAGGACGGCGATCCTCGCCGAGGCAGCACGTCTCGCGACGGTCGACGGACTTGACGGCCTCTCCATCGGCGGACTCGCGACAGCGATCGGGATGAGCAAGAGCGGGTTATTCGCTCACTTCGGCTCGAAGGAGGACCTGCAGTTGGCGACGATCGCCTCCGCGCGGGAGACCTTCACCGCCGAGGTGTTCGTGCCTGCGCTCGATGCGCCGCAGGGCATTCGGCGCCTCTACGCGATCTGCGATGCCTTTCTGTCGCACATCGAGCGGCGCGTGTTTCCCGGCGGGTGTTTCTTCGCGGTGGCGGCCGCCGACGTTGGCACGCGGCCGGGCCCGGTGCACGATGCGATCGCCGCGCAACAGCGCGACTGGCTCGAACTCCTGGAGCGGCTCGCCCACAAGGCCATGGCGATCGGCGAACTCGACCCTCGCGATGACCCGGCGCAGCTCGCATTCGAACTCAACGCCGTCCTGGTGTCCGCCAGTACGTCTTTCGTCCTGCAGCGTGACCCCGTGGTGTTCGAGCGCGCACGTGCCGCGGTTCGTCGACGGGTGCCGCTGCCGCGCTAGGCAGCGCGGAAGGTCATCGCCTCGCCATTCATGCAGTAGCGCAGTCCGGTTGGCTTGGGACCGTCATCGAAGACGTGGCCGAGATGTCCGCCGCACCGCCGGCACAGGACCTCGGTTCGGCTCATTCCCAAAGTGCTGTCGGTCTTTTCGATCACGGCATTGTCGAGAGGCTTCCAGAAGCTCGGCCAACCGGTGCCGCTGTCGAACTTGGTCGTCGACGAGAACAGGTCGAGTGCGCAACCGGCGCAGGCGAAGACGCCCGTGCGGTGCTCGTCGTTGAGCGGGCTGCTGTACGGCGTCTCGGTGCCCGCTTGGCGAAGCACGTCGTACTGGTCGTCGTTGAGAAGCTTGTGCCACTCGGCGTCGGTGTGGGTCACTTCGAAGTTTCCACCCGAGGTGTCCGCGGAAGCCGGGTCGCGCAGCATGCTGCATCCTGCGAGGACGCCGGTAAGGGCGGCGCCGAGCAGGACGTGGCGTCGGCTCAGGACAGTCATGGGTCCACGGTAGGCCGCCGACGCATCAGGGTGGTGTTTCGTCAGCATCTGGTAACAACCGGAAGGACGGAAATGGTTTGTTCGCAGGCACACTGAAGTCATGGTGTTGAACGAGGCTGGCGTCGATGTGCCTGCACGGACGTCGCGTAGAGGACTGATCGTCGTGATCCTGGTGACCTGCCTCGCGCTGGCGGGTGTTGCCTGGGCCGTCTTCGGTCGGGCTCAGCCCGCAGGTGCCCCTGCGCTGTCCGCCTCGGTCCCGGCGCCGATCGTCGACGAACCGAAAGCCGGCGCGACAACGACCGAGACGGCAGTGCTCGCCGGTGGATGCTTCTGGGGCGTGCAAGGCGTGTTCGAGCACGTCAAGGGCGTGACCAGGGCGGAGTCGGGGTACACGGGCGGCACGACGGCGAACCCGACGTACGACGACGTCACCACGGAGACGACCGGGCACGCCGAGTCGGTTCGCATCACCTACGACCCCACCCAGGTGACCTACGGCCAGCTTCTGCAGGTCTTCTTCACCGTCGTGCAGGACCCGACCCAACTCAATCGGCAGGGTCCCGATGAGGGCACCAGCTACCGATCCGCGATCTTCCCGCAGGATGCCGATCAGCAGAAGGTCGCGGACGCCTACATCGCGCAGCTGACCAAGGCCGCGGCCTTCCCGGCACCGATCGTGACCAAGGTCGAGCCAAAGGGCGCGTTCTACCCGGCCGAGGCGTACCACCAGGACTTCCTGAACTCGAACCCCTCGTATCCCTACATCGCGCGATACGACATGCCGAAGCTGAATGGGCTCGAGCAGACGTTCCCGGCGCTGTATAGCGAGCAGCCCGTCTTGGTGGGAGCTGGCCAAGGCTGAACGACGTTTGCTGGCATTTGATCTTGTTGATCTTGAGCACAGGAATCGTGCAGCAGAAGCGGTGACCGGTCTACCTAGTTGACTTGATCATCCCAGCTAGAACGCAACTTATTTCGGCTGGCACATTTCTGTTCCGCATCTGTGACTTTTCTGGCAAACTCCCCTTGTTGGCCGTAAATTTTTGCAGTCGACACTCGATATCGACTCGAGCCTGGGGGGCTTAGCGATGAATGCAGGGTGGGTACAAGCGCGCACGCACGGGCGGCATCGCGCGAAGAATCGCGTGGTCCGGGACTGGCGGTTGGCGCCAACCGGGTACGGCGCGTACGTCGGTCGCGTTGGCGCATTGGCGGTGGCC
>NZ_JAVRQA010000465.1:0-19035 GCF_032161845.1 Mycobacterium sp. | reverse complement strand
GTCGGACAGTACGACGACCAGTTCCTCCGCAGCCCCGACGGGTGGTTGCTCGACCACCGGCGGATCACGTTCGGATGAGCGGCACCGGAACGGCGGCGTTGGTCCGCTACTCGCTCGACACCGGGGTCGGCCGGGTACACCTCGACGATCCCGGGCATCGCAACGCGCTGTCCAGGCAGCTCAGCGACGACCTCGCCGTCGCAGTGGAAGCGATGATCTCCGAAGGCGCCGCGGCGATCGTCCTGACCGCCGAGCCACCGGTGTTCTGTGCCGGCGGGTCCCTGCAGGGCCTCCTCGACCAAGACACTCCGTTGCGTGACGTCTACGCCGGACATCTGGCCCTGGTGAATGCACCGGTGCCGACCATCGCCGCGGTTGCCGGCGCTGCCCTCGGCGCCGGAGTGAACCTTCCACTGGCCTGCGATGTCATCATCGCCGCGGAGTCGGCGCGCTTCGACCCGCGGTTCCTCGATGTCGGCATCCATCCCGGCGGGGCGCACCTGTGGCGGCTGGTACAGCGCGTCGGCGTACAAGGTGCGGCGGCGCTCGTCCTGCTTGGCGACGTGCTCACTGGCGCAGAGGCACAGGAACACGGGTTGGCATGGCGGTGTGTGCCAGACGCCGACCTCGAAGAGGCCGCCATGACCCTCGCGCGCCGCGCGGTGCGGCGGTCGGCACCACTGATGCGGCGCACCAAGCAGACGCTGACGGCGACGTTGGCCGCCACGTCGTTCGACGACGCCTTTGCCCTCGAGCTGGAGGCCCAGGAATGGTCGGTGAATCAGCCGGAGTTCGCCGAGGCCGTGCGACGCGTCCAGGCCAGCGTCGCCGCGCGACGGGGCACCGGCGACGAGGCGTCGACACCCACGCACTGATGGACAAGACCGCAACGAGGAGAGCCGTGCCATGCCCGCAAGCTTGCGAGAGTCACTGACTCCCGCCACGACGGTGCTGCTGACCCAGGAGTGCCAGCGTGGCGTAGTGGGGCCGAACAGCATGGTGCCCGAGCTGGCGCGGGCCGCACAGACGTCCGGAGCGATCGCCAACGCTGCCAGGCTCGTGCACGCGGCTCGCGCCGCCGGCGTCGGCGTCCTTCATGCGCTCGCGGCACGCAGGCCCGACGGACGCGGCGCCAACACCAACGCGCGTCTGTTCGTCAGCGTGGCCCGCCAGCTCGACCAGCAATGGCTCGGCACGGATGCGGCTCTGCCCGTGGAGGAGTTCGGCACTGACGACTCGGATTTGACGTCGACGCGGCTGCACGGTCTGTCACCGATCTTTGGACAAGACGTCGACGGGCTATTGCGCAATCTCGGCTGTCACACGCTGGTCATCGTCGGCGTCTCGACGAACGTCGCGATACCCAACGCCGTCTTCGACGCCGTCAATCTCGGTTACCAGGTGGTGCTTCCCGTCGATGCGATCGCCGGTGTGCCACTGGACTACACGGACGTGCTGGTGCGCAACAGCCTTGGTCTGGTCGCAACTGCGACGAACACCGACGAAGTCCTGTCCTGCTGGGCGTGACGACGGGAGCGGTCTAAGCGATCGCGCCGGAGTCCTTGAGCGCCTCAATGCGGTCCCAGTCGATGCCGAGTTCCATCAGCACCAGCTCGGTGTGTTCGGAGGCCTGCGGGGCACGCGTGGTCTGCAGCGGCTCGTGGTTGAACTGCACCGGCCCACGCACCACCTTGAATGGGGCCCCACCGTCTGAAGCCTCGACCTCGACGATCATGTCGTTGGCGATGGCCTGCTCATCGGTGCCCAGGTCCACCAGACTCTGGAACGGCGCCCACTGCCCCTTCATCGTCTTCAAGTGCTGGCGCCAGTACTCGAAGGGCTTACTTCGGATCGCGTCGGTGATCAATGCCGCAGCCGCATCGGCATTCTCAATCAGCGGAAGCACATCGGCGAAACGCGGATCGTCGGCCGCCTCGCCAAGTCCGAGGTGCTCGAACGCATCGCGGATGTAGCCCGTCGGGCTGACGATGCACAGGTTGATGGTGCCGCCGTCGGATGTCTCGTAGTTGCCAAGGAACGGATTCACCGACGGCCCCGTCGAATTCGGCATCGGGGCGCGCATCGCCTCGCCGGTCTCCAAGCCCTGGGTCACGCTCGCCCCCGCCGCCCACCATGCCGTGCTCAGCAGTGACACGTCGATCTCGGTGGCCTCACCGGTGCGCTCGCGATGGAAGAGAGCTGCAGAGATCCCGCCGGCGATGTTCATGCCGCCGATCGAGTCCCCGAACGCCGGAATGCCCTGCGCGAGCGCACCCCCGAGCTCTTCGGGGGTCAGGGCGTGGCCCACCCCGCTGCGCGTCCAGAACGCCGTGCCGTCGAAGCCACCGGTGTCACGTTCGGCTCCCTTGTCACCGTATGCACTGCCGCGCGCGTAGATGATGTCCGGGTTCACCGCACGGATGTGCTCGACGTCGAACTTGTTCTTCTGACGCTGTGCAGGCATGTAGTTGGTCAGGAACACATCGGCGGTCTTGGCGATCTCGTAGAGCACTTCCTGGCCGTCCGGCTTCGACACGTCGATCCCGACGCTGCGCTTGCCGCGGTTGGGATGCTCCATCAGCGGGTGGCGGTTCGGATCCATAAGGAATCCACCCACATTGATGAAGCCCCGCTGGGTGTCACCGCGCACTGGATGCTCCACCTTGATCACATCAGCACCCCAGTCAGCGAGAATCGCCCCCGCGGCGGGCACGAACGTGAACTGAGCAACCTCGAGGACCCGAACGCCCTGCATCACCTTGATCAACTCGATCTTCTCCTGGTATGTCCGATGCCGAACGCTCGATGACCCCGACGGCTTGTGTCGTGTTCCCCGCAGCGGATCATCGTCTGCAATCTAAAACAAATGCAGCACATTGCGTTTCATTCAACCTAGCCGTTCTGCTCGGTACACCACTTCGACTACCCGGTAGCCCAGAAGGAGCAGCCGCTCCGGCCGGTCGGCCCACTTGGGCGTGTGTATATTATATCTAAGTGAAGATCGATACGAACCTCAACTGGCGCAGCGGTGTCACCGACTCGTTGGCGGGATTCGCCGAGCGCGGACGTGCTTCGGAGAAGGCCGGCTATCACGGGGTGTGGACTGCCGAGGCGGGACACGACCCCTTCCTACCGCTAGTTGCCGCGGCGCAGGCGACCACCAAGATCGAGGTCGGCACGGCGATCACCGTGGCATTCGCGCGCAACCCCATGTCGCTGGCGTACACGGCCTACGATCTGCAGCTGCTGACCGGCGGTAGATTCGTCCTCGGCCTTGGCAGCCAGGTGCGACCCCACATCGAGCGGCGCTTCGGCATGCCCTGGAGCCGTCCCGCTGCGCGGATGCGCGAATTCATCGAAGCGATGCGCGCCATATGGGCGGCGTGGACCACAGGGGACAAGCTCGAATTTCATGGCGAGTTCTACCGCCACACACTGATGACGCCGTTCTTCTCACCCGGCCCGAGTCAGTACGGTCCGCCCCAGGTGTACCTGGCGGCGGTCGGCAAGGCGATGACGGAAGTCGCGGGGTCAGCGTGCGATGGCCTACTGCCGCACCCGTTCACCACCGAGCGCTACCTGCGCGAAGCCACTATGCCGACCGTCGAACGAGCGCTGAGCGGCGCAGGTAGAACGCGAGAGGACTTCTCCATCTGCTTCCAGGGGCTCGTGGCTACCGGCCGCACGCAAGAACAGATGGACCTTGCCATTCGTCGCGTCCGTGAGCAGATCGCCTTCTATGCAAGCACTCCGGCGTATCAGTCGGTTCTGGAACTTCACGGGTGGGACGATCTGGGCCGCGACCTCGGTGTGCTCGCTCGAAACGGGGCAGACGATCGTTGGGAGCGGATGGGCGAACTCATCGACGACGAAGTGCTCACGACGTTCTCCGTCGTGGCCGAGGCCGATGAGCTCGGTAACGCGATAGCCGAACGATTCGGTGACATCGTGGACCGCTTCAGTTTCTACGCCCCCTACGAACACGACGAATCACTCTGGCAGCCAGCCATTCGTCAACTGTCCGAACACCACAGCGACTGGGCCAACGGACGCTTATCGGCATCAGCGAAGCCAGCGTCGATGTCATCGAGGAATGCGTGGTAGCGCGTTGCGAGTGAGATCGCAGGCGCCAGTGTCGATTTGGAGGCAAGGCAATGCGCGTTGGATTCATCGGCTTGGGTAGTCAAGGTGCCCCCATGGCCCAGCAGATCATCGATGCGGGCTACGAGACGACGTTGTGGGCGCGTCGGCCCGCATCCCTGGAGCCCTACGGCGACACCGCGGCAAGAATCGCCGCCTCACCCGTTGAACTGGCCCAAGGCAGCGACCTGGTCTGCCTCTGCGTGGTCGGCGACGACGACATCCGTGAGGTGGTCACCGGTCCACACGGACTACTCGAGGGGCTTCAGTCCGGCGCAGTGATCGCCATTCACAGCACCGTGCACCCGGATACCTGCCGCGACCTGGCCGCAACCGCAGCCGAGCAGGGAGTCTCGGTGATCGATGCACCGGTCAGCGGCGGCGCACCTGCGGTGGCCGAAAGGCGCCTCCTGGTAATGGTCGGCGGTGACGCCGATGTCGTCGCGCGCTGCAGACCGGTCTTCGAGACCTACGCGAATCCGGTGGTCCATCTCGGCGACGTCGGTTCCGGGCAGGTGAGCAAGATCCTCAACAATCTCCTCTTCACCGCGAATCTCGGTGTGGCCGCCAGCCTTTTTGCGTTGGGGGAAGCCCTCGGCGTCCCCAGTGACCGCCTCTCCGAGGTCATTTCCGCGGGCAGCGCGAACAGCTTCGCACTCACCAGCATGGGCGGCGAGGGTAACCTCGACCGACTCGCGACACTTGCCGGATCACTGTTGCAGAAAGACGTCCGATTGGCCGCCGGTCTGGCCAGACAGTGCAACGCCGACATCGGCGCCGTGTTCCAAGGCGCCGACGCCGCCCTGGTGCAGATGGGACACCAGCGTTGATTCGCCACTGATTGCAGCCGGCTCACCAGCCGCGGAAGACGGGGGGCCGGCGCTCGACGAATGCCAGCACGCCTTCTTGGGAGTCCGCGGTAGTCATGATGCCTTCTTGGGTCCAGGCCTCCTCGTCGAGCGCGGTATCGCGGTCGACGTCGAGCGCATGGTTGATCAGACGCTTCGTGGCACTCAGTGTTCGCGTGGGTCCGGCGGCGAGGCGACGTGCCAAGGCCATCGCCGTCGGAAGCGTCTCGGCCTGGGGTGCGACGTGCAGCACGAGGCCGAGTCGCTTCGCCTCGGCGGCTGACACGTCGTCGCCGAACAGATACAGATGCTTGGCTACGTGCGGACCGACGAGCCGCGTCAGCTGATAGGCCCCGCCGCCGTCGGGCACGATCCCGCGACGAACGAATACCGGTACGAAGCGGGCGGTATCCGCCATCACGACAACGTCAGCAGCAAGCGCGAGATGCATGCCCGCTCCCGCGGCGGCGCCGTTGACTGCGGCGATGACGGGCTTGTCGCAGTCCAAGACGGCGGTCACGACACGTTGCCAGCCCGCGGCCACACTGCGTGCCACGTCACCGTGGACGCGATCGGGGGCATCGGCGGGCTTCGCCGGCGTCGGCGGCGGCATCCGAAGATCCGCCCCGGCACAAAAGGCCCGGTCTCCGGCGCCGGTGAGAACGACGGCGCGAACGTACATGTCGGTGCTGGCGCGCTCCAGCGCGTCGGCGAGCGCATCACGCGTCTGCCATGTCAGCGCGTTGTGCACTTCGGCCCTGTCGAGGGTCAGCGTCAGCACACCGTCGTCCCCGAGCTCGCGCCTCAATCCCTCGGTGATGATGCCCTCCTGGTCTCATTTTGGATTAAGTATATAATCTAAAATATGCACGGCATCCTGGGGTGGGGGACCTACGTCCCCTACCGGCGTCTCGACCGAAGTCAGATCGCCTCTGTTGCAGGCACGGGCGGCGGCCGCGGAACGCGAGCGCTGGCGGCCTACGACGAGGACACGACCACGATGGGCGTAGAGGCTGCCCGGCGCGCGCTCGGCGACGGTCAGCTACGCCCCCGTAGCCTCTGGTTCGCCACCGCCGCACCCACCTACCTCGACAAGACGAATGCGACAGCAGTGCATGCCGCACTGCGACTTGACCGTGACGTCGCGGCATACGACACACTGGGCAGCGTTCGATCCGCGTTCGGGGCTATTTCGGCGGGATTGACCGGCGCCACACCGGCACTCGTCGTGACCAGTGACGTGCGCTTTGGTCTGCCCGGTGGCCCCGAGGAGAGCACCGCCGGCGACGGCGCGGCCGCGGTCATGCTCGGTGACGACAGCACAGGGCCGGTTCTCGCCGAGGTGATCGGACGGACGTCGCTGACCGAGGAATTCGTCGACCGTTGGCGTGAGCCACGCCGGCCCACCTCACAGCTGTGGGAGGAGCGATTCGGTGAGACGCGGTACGTGCCACTGGCCGCCGAGGCGCTCAAGGCGTTGCTCGGGGAAACAGGACTCGACGTCGGTGACATCTCGACGCTGGTGGTCAGCGGACTGCACGAGCGCGCCTGCGTGGCCGCCGCCAAGCAATCCGGCGTCGCGCCCGAGCGCATCGTCGACCGACTCGGCTCGGTCATCGGCAACGTCGGCGTGGCGCAACCGCTCTTGCTGCTCGCGTCGGCGCTCGAAGTCGCCGACCCCGGTGATGTGATCGTATTTCTCGGACTCGCGGACGGCGCCGACGCGATCGCCCTGCGAATCACCGACGCGATCAACGGGTACCGGCCGCACCCCAGGGTGGGTGCGCAGATCGCGAGCGGCGCGCCGATCAGCTATGGGCGCTACCTGGTGTGGCGGGATCTGCTGACCGTGGAGCCACCGCGCCGACCGGAACCGGCCCGGCCGTCGTCGAGCGCTGCAGTGCGCAACGTCGAGTGGAAGTTCGGACTCGTCGGACCCTCGGGGGCGTTGGCTGAACAGCAGGGCACCGTCACGACCTACACCATCGACAAGCTCGCGTACTCCCCCAGCCCGCCAGTCGTTTTCGCCGTCGTCGACTTCGACGACGGCACCCGCGTGCCAGTGGAGCTGACCGACGTCGACGCCGACGAAGTCGTCATCGGAACGCGCGTCGAGATGACGTTCCGGCGGCTGTTCGTTGCCGACGGCATCGCGAACTACTTCTGGAAGGCACGCCCGGTACGTGACGGCGTAACGCCCGACGCGCCGCGCCCGCGCGAGGAGGACTCCAAATGAGCAGCCACGGAATCTGCGACCGCGTTGCGATCATCGGCGTGGGGTGCACGCACTTCGGCGAGCGCTGGGAGCTGAGCCTCGACGACATGATCCGCGAGGCCGCCGGTGAAGCCTTCACCAGCGCAGGGGTGGCCAAGGACGACGTCGACGCGTACTGGTTCGGCACCGCGCAGTCGGGTATGAGTGGCATCACGGTGGCGCGTCCGCTGCAGCTGGTCGACAAACCGGTCACGCGCGTGGAGAACTACTGTGCCACCGGTTCGGAAGCGCTGCGCCAGGCCGCATACGCCGTCGCCAGCGGCGCATACGACGTCGCCATGGCGATCGGCGCCGAGAAGGTCAAAGATTCCGGTTACCAAGGCCTTAATGCGTTTCCGGTCCCCAATGACGGCACGCAGCGGACCCTGACCGCGGCGGCGATGTTCTCGATGGTGGTTCCGGCCTACGCGAAGCGCTACAGCGTCGATGAGGACGAACTGCGTGACGTGCTGGCACGCATCGCTTCCAAGAACCACGCCAACGGCGCACGAAACCCGAAGGCACAGTTTCGCAAACAAGTGTCGGCCGAGGCCATCTGCAACATGGCGGCAGTCGCCGGCCGGCTTTCAGTCTTCGACTGCGCAGGCGTCGCCGACGGGGCGGCAGCCGCGATCGTGGTGCGGGCCGAGGACGCACACCGCTACACCGACAAGCCGCTGCTGATCAAGGCGCTTTCCGTCGTCGCGGGCAACGGCAGCGGATTGCAAGACCCGGCCTACGACTACACCCACTTCCCCGAGGTCGAAGCGTCGGCCGTCGACGCGTACCGGCAGGCCGGCATCACCGACCCCCGCTCGGAGCTTGCGATGGCCGAGGTACACGACTGCTTCACTCCGACCGAGCTCGTGCTGACCGAAGACCTCGGCCTATGCGCGCGCGGCACCGCCTGGAAGGAAGTCCTGGCCGGGACGTTCGAGCTCGACGGCGACATGCCGGTCAACCCGGACGGTGGCCTCAAGTCGTTCGGGCATCCCACCGGAGCGTCCGGTCTGCGGATGATTTACGAGGCGTGGCTGCAGCTTCGCGGCGAGGCACCCCCGGAACGGCGGATCACTACCTACGGAAAGCGGTCAAAGGCGCTGACCCACAACCTGGGCGGATACCCAGGCGAGATGGTTTCGTTCGTCGGCATCTTCGGCACCGACTGAGCTGACCGACGAACACACGGATTGAGGAGAACCCTATGCCGGTGAATGCCCCACTGGCCGGCCTGCGCGTCGTCGAGGTATCGATGCTGGGTCCGGCCGCGATCACGAGCAGCCTCGTCGACCTCGGCGCTGACGTGGTGAAGGTCGAGCCGCCCGCGGGCGACTACGTGCGACAGATGACGTGGCCGATCGTGCAGGGGGTTTCGCTAATGCATCTGCACGTCAACCGTGGCAAACGCAGCGTGACCCTGGACTTGCGCCATGGCGACGCCAAGGAGGTGTTTCTCGATCTGGCCGCGGAGGCGGACGTCGTCGTCGAGGCGATGAGACCTGGTGCGCTGGAACGGTTGGGCCTGGGTCCGACGGTTCTACGCCAACGCAACGAGAAGCTGGTGTTCGCCACGATCTCCGGCTATGGAGCGACCGGCCCGTACCAGAACTACCCGAGTCACGGCATCGCCTACGACACGTGGGCGGGCATCGTGACCCCCGCCCTCGACGACGAGGGCTTCACCTACATCCCCGAACACGTCTCGATCGGTATCAACGCCGCCCCGCTCTACGGAGCGCTGGCGATCCTTGCTGCGGTGATCCGCGCGCGCGAGGTGGGCACCGGAGCCGAACTGGAACTCGCACAATCCGATTGTGCTGCCGCGTTCGACTGGTACCGGTCGGAGACCTACCGGGCTTACGAACGTCCCGGCGATGAAGTAACCGGCAACCCTTCGGACAACTACGACCGGCGCCCGCCGGCCACCGCGGGGATGCGCGACGGCGTGCGCTACCAGATTTACGCGTCGAAGGACGGTCACGTCCTGTTCATGGCCAGCGAACAGGAGTTCTGGCGCAACTTCTGCGACGGCGTCGGGCGCATGGATCTGTTCGAGCGCTGGTCTGGCTCGAAGTACGCCGACCATGCGCGAGGTAATCGGGAGCTGCAGAGGGAGTTACGGGAAATCTTCGCGACTCGCACCAGCGCAGACTGGGTCGAGTTCGGCGGCCAGACGAACACGCCGATCGCGCCGGTGAATACGCCCGCAACACTGCCTGACGACCCTCAGTTCCACGCTCGGCTCGACTGGATCCCCACCGAACGGCTGGGCGCCGACCAGCTGCCGTTTCCGGTCAACTTCCGCAACGAGGACCTGCCGGTGCCGGAGAAGGCCCCGAAGGCCGGCCAACACACCGACGACGTGCTCCGCACGCTGTGCGGCTACGACGATGCGCGCCTGGACGCGCTACGAAGCGCGGGAGCCGTCGGGCAGCACCCGCCCGTGGATCCAGCTCAGCCAGCACCCTAGGGCTCCATGCTTAGGGACGAAATACGCGCCGCAGCAAAGCGTTACGGTGAAGCCACGGTCATGGCCGCACCAGACGGAACCCTGACCTACGCCGGGCTGGACACCCGCTCGGACCGAATCGCCGCGGCGCTGTCGCGCAACGGTGTACAACCGGGCGACCGGATCGCGTTGCGGCTGCCCAGCGGTACGTCGTATCTGCTCGCCTACGCTGCCACTGCGAAGCTTGGTGCAGTCGTCGCCGGAATCAACACCGGCCTTGCCGACGTGGAGCAGGAGCGACTCGTGGCACTGGCCGAACCGGCGCTCGTCCTCGACTCCGCCGACGCAGTGCACGAACTCGAGGACCGCGGCGGTCCTGTCACCCTCCCCCACGTCGTACCGGATCCGGAACGACTTGCCGCGCTGGTGTTCACCAGCGGAACCAGCGGCCTGCCGCGAGCAGCGATGTTCACCGACGATCGGCTGGCCGCGGTCATGCATGTGGAGACCGGAGGGTCGTGGGCGGATCGCCCTGGCACGCCGTCGCTGGTGTCGACTCATCTCGCCCACGTGGGGCCGATGCTGAAGTTGCCGTGGTACCTGCGGCGTGGGCTGCGAATGCAGGTGCTCCCACGATGGCGGGCCGCCGAATACCTTTGCCTGGTAGCCGAACTACGCCTTCCCGAGATCGGCGCCATCCCACCGCAGCTTGCCCTGATGCTCGCGGCACCTGAGTTCGGCGAGCTGGACCTTTCGTGTGTCCGGCGCATCATCGCCGGCGGCGCGGCATCATCACCCACACTGGTCGAAGCGGCGCGGCGAGCATTCGATGCGGAGTACCTGGTCCGCTACTCCTCCACCGAGTCGGGTGGCGTCGGGCTCGGGACCTCGGCGGAACGCCCCGACGAAGCGTTGCACGGGATCGGCCGGCCGCGGCCGGGGATCGAGGCGAGCATTCTCGATCCGGACGGACGACCGCTACCGAACGGGGAGGTCGGCGAATTGTGCCTTTCCACGCCGACGGCGATGGTCGGCTACTGGCGCGATGAGCAGGCCACCGCCGCCGCCTTCCACGGTCGGTGGATGCGCACCGGTGACCTCGCGGCCCGCAACGCCGATGGCACCTACGAGCTGAAGGGCCGGCTCAAGGAGATGTACATCCGCGGCGGCTACAACGTCTACCCAGCCGAAGTGGAGGCCGAACTGGCCCGACACCCCGGCGTGGCAGCCTGTGCGGTCGTCGCACGCCCAGACCCGACGATGGGTGAGATCGGGGTCGCCGTAGTGGTCGCGAATCCGCTTGGCGCAACGCTGACTTTGGCCGACGTGCGCGGGTTCCTCGAAGGTCGTGTGGCCCGCTGGAAACTTCCCGAAGACCTGCTCGTGGTCGCCGAGTTACCACTGAACAGCACGCACAAACCGGATCGGCGCGCACTGGCAGAACTGGTGGCGCGGCGATGTCGGAAACGCAGGACGCATGGCGTTGCATAGCAATTGCCCTGCAGATCACTGATCGACCAATGGTGAGGTGGGTTCGATGGGCAATTCCATGGCTCTGGCAAAGTTTCAGATCAGTGAGCGGTCGCCTGAAGCGCTCATTGCCACGTACTACGTCGATGACCCAGGCGCCAAGAGCGCTAACACGGTCCGGACAGTGACCTTGACGTCCCAGAGTGGCGCTATCACGTTTCCTGGCTGCTTCAAGTTCGAGATGCCCGAGCAGGGCGGGTCGTCGCGAACCTACGAGTTCGATGTAAAGGCGCGGGGCGAGGCGTTACTCGACATCGAACTACGGGCCGACGAGCAGGTCATCTGCCATGGGATGGGTCTGCGCGACGACGATCATCCGACGTCATTCCTGGTGAGCTGGTGGTGGGGTGAGGTCGTGCCGGCGGGCATCGTCAAGTACAAGGTCATAGACGGTTACACCATCGCTGCCCACTGGACCTCCGTAATGTCAGCGACGACTGGTGACGTCGAACCGAAAACTGGTCTGGCCACTGGCCCTACCGTCGGCGGATTTCCAGGCTCGTACTCGATCACCTACTTCGGCTACGGCGACGCGACGTGGGGACCGTTCGCTTGGGAGATCGAGGAGCGGGGAGACGCATTCGACTTGAGGTGGACTCAGAACGGGCGCCGAATCCTCAACGGCTTCGGATTCCAGGATCCGGACAATCCGGACGCGATCATCGTGAACTATCAAGGGGCGCAGCAAGCTTGAGCCGGGCGCCCTACTCAGAATCGCATTCCCGGGTGTCGGGTCTCGAAAATCTCGGTAGCCAGGATCGACCCGAGATCGGTGGCATCCCACTTCTTTCCGCCCGCGCTGATGACCTTGCGCTCCTTCCAACCCTGCATCCAGATGATGCGGTCCTCGATCGAGCGGATCACCTGACCGGTGAGATGCGCGGCCTGATCGCTGGCGAGCCAGGCGACCAACGGTGAACTGTTCGCCGGATCCATCGGGTGATACTGGTCATCGGGGACTTCATCGGGCTCGAAGGACACGCCCATGCCCGGCATCGTCGCGGTGATCCGGGTCAGACCAGACGGTCCGACGGCGTTGACAGTTACCCCTATGCGGTGCAATTCGAGCGCCAACGTCAGGGTCATTCCGACGATGGCCGCCTTGGCTGCCGCGTAGTTGGTTTGGCCGAAGTTGCCCCCGAGGCCAGCACCGGACGTGGTGTTGATGATGCGGCCGTTGACATTCGCTTCGCCGGCCTTGTTGCGCGCCCGCCAGTGCAGCGCCGCATGGTGGCTGGTCGCCCACGTGCCCTTGGCGTGCACCCGCATCACCATGTCGAAGTCCTGCTCGGTCATGTTCCAGATCGCCGCGTCGCGCACCACGCCGGCGTTGTTGACCACGATGTCGAGCTGACCGTAGGTGTCGACCGCCTGATGGACCATCTGGCCCGCTGCCTGGAAGTCCGACACATCGCCGAAGTTCGCGACGGCGGTGCCACCCACCTTTTCGATCAGACGGACGGTCTCCTCGGCTGCCGTGCTGACGCCCTCGCCGTGGACCGACGTTCCCAGGTCGTTGACGACGACGCTGGCACCGTGCTTGGCCAGTTCCATCGCGTGCCCACGCCCGATGCCGTGCCCTGCGCCGGTCACCAGCGCCACTCTCCCGTCGAGCAGACCCACGGCCGTCTCGCCTCCAATCCTTTTGTGTGTTCGCTCGTCAGGGTTGCAGCGGGGTGTCCGGCAGCTCCAGGCCGAGCAGCCTGATCGCGTTGCCGCGGGCGATCTTGTAGATCTCGTCTTCCTTGAGGTGCCCGAACTGCAGGGCGGCGGCCTCACGCGACTCCGGCCACGTGCCGTCCTGGTGCGGGTAGTCGGTTTCGAACATCACGTTGTTGATGCCGACGCGATCGAGGACGCTGACCCCGACCGCGTCCTTGAAGAAGCAGCTGTGAACCTGGCGGTAGTAGTAGGTCGACGGCAACTCGGGGCACTTGTCCTGGCCGTGAGCCCAACCGCGGTGGGTGTGCCAGACGTCGTCGGTGCGTTCCAGCACGTAGGGGATCCAGCCGATCTGCGCCTCCGCATAGAGCAGCTGCAGAGACGGAAAGCGGTGCAGCACACCGGAGAACAGGAAGTCGACCAGGCTGGCGACGGAGTTGCCGAAGATGATCGTGCCCTGCACGGCCTCGGGCGCGTCGTCGGAGGTCTTCGGCGTCTTGGTGCCCGATCCGATGTGCATGGCCAGAACCGTGCCGGTCTCCGCGCATGCCGCGAAGAACGGATCCCAGTAGCCGGTGTGGATGCTCGGCAGGTCCAGGTACGACGGCAATTCGCTGAAGGCGACCGCGCGAACTCCGCGTGCGGCATTGCGCCGTACCTCGGCGACGGCGAGTGCCACGTCCCACAACGGCACGATGCACAGCGGGATCAGCCGGCCGTCGGTGCCTGCGCACCACTCCTCCACCATCCAGTCGTTGTAGGCCTCCACGGACAGCCTTGCGAGCTCTTTGTCCTTGCCCCAGAGGAACAACTGGCCGCAGAACCGCGGGTAGTTCGGGAAGCACATCTGGGCCTGGACACCGTTGAGGGTCATGTCGGCGATCCGTTCGGCCTGCTGGAAGCAGCCCGGCCGCATCTCCTCGTAGGTCACTCCGCTCAGCGTCACTTCCTCGGCCGGGACGCCGGCCGCGGCGACGTAGCGCTTGAGGCTGGTCTGGCTGTCCTCGTAGTGCCACCAGGCGACATCGGGGCCTTCGGTTCCTGGCGCCTCGATATAAGACGAGCCGACGAGTTTGATCTCCCCGGCCGGGGCGTACACGATGCGCGGCCCGACGTCGCGGTACTTCGCGGGCAACCGCGAGGTCCAGACATCGCGCGGCTCAACGACATGCGCATCGACGTCGACGATCGCCGGAATTCTCGCCAACCGTGTGGCGAGGAGATCTGCTTCTTCTACGTTCTGCGTCATCTGGGTCCCTTAACTGAAGGCAATACTATTGATATTATATACAAAATCTGACTCAAACAACCCGCACGTCGTCGAACGCGCGGCGGTCGTGCCGATCAGTCCTGCCAGTCGGTGCGGTCGGAACGCGCCGGCTGCCTGCCCGTCCGCAGCGGCGACAGCGGGGCGTCGACCAAAAGCACGCGGTGACGTGACCGCACCTCCTTTTCGGCGGCGCCCAGGAGCAATTCGGGCGTGCCGAGCAACGCCTGCTCGGCCCGGCTCCATGCCTCCCAGGACGGAATGGCCCACAGCAGGATGCATTCGGCGTCGGCCACCATCGCAGTGCGCCAGGCGCCAAGAAGGCGCCAACCCGACCGCCCGTTGGCGGATGGACCGCCTTCCACCGCGGCGTCCAGGAACGCCTCTGGGCGGCCCGGGTCGACCCGGATCACTTCGTGGGCGTAGGTGACCGCGTCAACGCCGTCAGCGCACAACTGCGTAATTGACGTGGTAGCGGGATGTGGGACCAAGATGCGGTCGAATCCCCCAGAGCGCAGATCGGCCGCAGAGGCCCACCACTTGGCCAACACGGGATCCTGCATCCCCACACCGCCGGTCTCGTGACCGAAGTTGCGCGCCAAGCCATCCCACCCTTCTTCCTCCCAGATGTTGACCACCTGCGGCCATGCCCCGGTGGAGCCGACGGTTCCCCATACGCCGTAGCAGAGTTGGTTCCGTTCCTCCTGGGCAATCGGGCTCCAGTTCGCCGTCATGTGATGCATGTACCGCGCGCGGTTCTGCTTGGTGATGTTGATGAACTCGTGGATGTAGACCTTGTCGTTCCCGAATTCAGCCACGGGGCACCTCTTTCCACGGTTTGCCCTCCCACGGGTCCGGCTCTTTCGGCATCCCCAGGACGCGCTCTGCGAGGATGTTCTTGTTCACTTCGGTGGTGCCGCCCTCGATGGTGTTGGCGCGGCTTCGCAGCATCCCGCGGACCTCGGCAGGCATCGATTCGCTGTAGGTGTCCGGCCCGCCGTCCCATGCGGTGCCCGCCGTGCCGAGCATCTCTGCCGCGAGCTTCTGGATCCGCTGATTCAGATCTGACCCGTGCACCTTCCCGATGGAACTCTCCGGGCCTGGCGCCAAGCCCGCCCGCAGACTCGCGCGGATGCGGTCATTGGTCCAGCCGCGGATCTGCTCCTCGGACCACAGGCGGACCAGTTGCCGGCGCACGTCGGGGGCGTCCCACCCCCCGGCCAAGCCGGCCTTCTCGCGCTCGCGGGCAAGCCGAACCAGCGGTCGGGCCCCGGACCCGCCGATGCGATCGACCCCACCCGATCCCGATCCCGAGACCATCTGACGCTCGCCAGACAGAGTCGCCCGCGCAACCGCCCAACCCGCGTTGACCTCACCAACGCGGTGGCTGTCCGGGACGAACGCCCCGTCCAGGAAGACCTCGTTGAAGTCGACTTCACCGCCGATGTGCCGCAATGGCTTGACCTCGACGCCCGGCTGATGCATGTCGATCAGGAAGTAGGTGATACCACTGCGCTTGGGCACCTCTGGATCGGTACGGGCTAGCAAGACCGCCATGTCGGCAAGATGCGCCCAGGTCGTCCAGACCTTCTGGCCGCTGATTCGCCAGCCATCCCCGTCGCGTACTGCACGTGTCGCCAGCGACGCCAGATCCGAACCCGCTCCGGGTTCGCTGAACAACTGGCACCACACTTGTTCGTTGCGGACGATCGGCGGAAGGAACTGCAGTCGCTGCTCCTCGGAACCATGGGCGAACAACGCCGGCGCGGCGAGGTTGAGCCCCAACGGGTTCAGCCGTGGAAGGTGGTACTGGGCCAATACCTGTTCGGCGGCGCGCGCCAACGGCCTGTCCCAGCCCAGACCGTCGTACTCCGGCCGCCATTGCGGGACGACCAGTCCCGTGGCCGCGAAGGTGGGGTACCAAGCGCGGTACTCGCTGGGGTCGCGCACGTTGCGCACCGCGCTGGGGCCACCTCGCTCGGCCGCTTCTCGCCACCGCGCAGGAATCGCGTCACGCACCCAGGACCGCACGGCGAGGTCCGCGTCCTCCGAACTACGTGCCGCGAGCAGGTCGTCTCGTATGGTCACTCCAACTCCTTGGCTATCGGCTCTTCGGCGGGACCGCGAGTCCCTCGCATCCGCGTTGACTCCAGCGACGCCCACAGGTCGCGTTTGATCGCCGCCAACACCGCCGCATCGTTGCTGCCAGCGATTCGCAGCGCGATGTCGGCGGCAGCGTCGGCAAGCCGTTCAGGCGGATCCACGACCTCGCTGATCCACCCGAGCTGATACGCGCGCCCCGCGTCCACGCGCTCGTGGATACCGGTCATCACCATGCGCGCGACCGGACCGAACGCTGCTCGCCGCACCATTCCGACGGCCTCGAAGACCGAGGCCTGCCCGACGCTCACGTGAGGGTCCAGAAACGTCGCGTTCGACGCCGCGATGACGACGTCGGAATCGACCACGAAGTGCATTCCGCCCCCGGCACATACACCGTTGACGGCGGTGACGATCGGCTTCGACACACCGCAGTGCCACCCGGTGAGCCGCAGATCGCCGCGTTTGGTGCGCCGCGACATCTCCCGCAATGCCGCCGGATCGCGAGAGAGCTGCACCATGTCCAGTCCGGTTTGAAACGCGTGGCCCGCACCGGTGACGATGATGACACGAATTGAGTTGTCGGCGTCCAGTTCTCGCCATGCGTCTGGGAGCGCGGACATCATGGCGGCATCCATCGCATTGCCGGCTTGGGGCCGGTTGAAGATCAGCCAACCCAGCGCGCCGTCTCGCCGGATGTCGAGCGGTCCTCCGGCGACGTTCACCGCACCCCTCTCGGATAGCATTACAACAACATATACATTATATCTAATATTCAAGTGTGAACCATGACGGAACCGGATCCACGTCGGAAGGTGGGAGATGTCAGACACCCAGGGCCGCATCACTGATGAGGGCGTCGAGGCGCTACGCGCGCGGATCGGCAAGCCGCAGGTGTATCCGGCTCAGCCCCACTATCGCCGGCCGGGAGTCGATGCCTTCCGCCACGTCGCGTGGTCCTACGGCGACGACAACCCGCTGTGGAGTGACGCTGACTACGCATCGGAGTCTGTCTGGAAAGAGCCCATTGGGCCGCCGGCGATCATCGGTGGCGACAGCCTGATCGGCGAGGATCAGCTGACCGACGACGAGTTGGCCGGGCAGAAGGAGTTGCGCGGCGACCCAATACGCGGGGTGCACGCCTTCTACGCCGCCAGCGAGCGCGAATGGTGGGCCCCGTTGCGACCCGACCACCGCGTGTCCCGGCGAACGGCGCTCGTCGGTGTGATCGACAAACCGAGTCAGTTCGGTGGCCGCGGGGTTCAGGAGTGGACGGCGCAGGCCTTCCGGACCGACGACGGCACACTTCTCGGGGCGCAGTACCGGATGATGTATCGAATCGAGCGGGAGAAGGCACTCGAACGCAAGAAGTATGACGGTGTCGAGATCGTCCCGTGGACCGAAGAGGGCATCGCCGAGATCGACGCTCAGTACGAGCGCGAGCAGCCTCTCGGTGCCGGGGTCCGTTGGTGGGAGGACGTCTCGGAGGGTGATTCGGTCGGGCCGCTTGTCAAGGGTCCGCTGACGGTCACAGACACGATCTGCTGGCACGTCGGCATGGGCATGGGCATGTACAACGTCGCACCGCTGCGCCTGGCGTACCGCAATCGCCAGCGGGTCCCGCGCTTCTACCATCGCGACGAGCTTGGCGTTCCCGACGCCATGCAGCGCGTGCACTGGGATCCCGCGTTCGCCCGTAAATCGGGCAACCCCACCACGTTCGACTACGGTCGCATGCGCGAGGCGTGGATGATCCATGCTTGCACCGACTGGATGGGCGACGACGCGTGGCTGTGGCGCCTCGGGGTCGAGTTCCGGCAGTTCAACTACGTCGGCGATGTCCAGTGGGTGGAAGGGCGCGTCACCCGGTGCTACCTCGCCGAGGGCGATCGCCCCGCCGTCGACATCGAACTGCACACCCGAAGTCAGCGCGACGTGGTGACTTCGCCCGGCAGCGCCACCATCCTGCTACCCAGTCGTGAGCACGGTCCAGTGCGACTCCCCGACCCGCCGGGTGGTGCAACGACACTGCCCGAAGCGTTCTCTGCAACGATCGAGGGGTTCCGCCGCCGATGAGCGACGACATCGACCTTGGTGACGCACACCTGTTCCAAACGACGACTCGCAGCGTCTTCACCGAGCTCTTCCCCAGTGCGCGGGTGCGTGAACTCATGGCGTCCTCGTCTGGTTGGGATCCCCCGACGTGGCGCAAGCTGACGGGTGAGTTGGGCGTCGCCGGCCTCATGGTCGAGGAACGGTTCGGCGGCAGCGGCCTCACCGCACGCGAACTCGGTATGGTGTTCGAGGAAGCCGGCCGATGCCTCGGCGGGTCGCCGATGTTCGCCGTTGCCGGGCTCACCATTCCGTTGCTCCTTCATGCGGGGAACGCAGACGCTCACGCTGGATTGCTACCCAAACTGTGCGACGGCAGTCTGGTCGCGACGGTGATCTACGCCGACGCCGACGGCCGGTGGGGTCCGTCGCGGGTGGACATGCGCGCCGAGGGTGGTCGGCTGTTCGGATGCAGCGGCTATGTCGTCGACGCTGCCGACGCCGACTTGATCCTGACTCCGGCCCGCACCCCCGAGGGAACGGCCATCTTCGTCGTCGAACGCGATGCTGCGGGTGTCGAGGTCACGCCGCTGGTCACGCTCGACCAGACCCGCAAACAGGCCCGAGTCAAACTCTCCGGCGTCCGAGGCATTCGACTCGACAGCGGGGCCATCGATTCCGCGCTCGACCGCGCCTATGCCACCTCATGCGCACTGCTGGCCTGCGAGCTGTC
>NZ_JAVRQA010000464.1:0-29138 GCF_032161845.1 Mycobacterium sp. | reverse complement strand
CGCCAGGTTCGGCGCGGCGACCAGTTTGCCGTCCAGGGCGTACGTCCACGCGTGATACGGACACTGGAGGTTCCGCTTCACCGCACCGGACGCCTCGGTGCAGATCGTGGCCCCGCGGTGGCGGCAGACGTTGAGGAACGCCCGCAACGTACCGTCGCGGCCCCGCACGACCAGCACGCTTTCCTTGCCGACCTGAACGGTCTTGAACTGGCCGGGATCGGCCATCTCGCCGGCGCGGGCGGCACAGAACCACATGTTCTCGAAGATGTGTTCCTGCTCCGCGGCGAATACCGGCTGGCTGGTGTAGAAGTCGCCGCCAAGAGTCGCCAGCAGGGCCTGCGGCTGTTCGGTCGCGGGCGGGCGAAGCAGGGGTGGGAGAGATCCGGTCATCGCCTGATCCTCGACATGTCGGGATCCACCACGGGTTCGGCGTGGACGGTCGCGCCGTAGCGGCTTCCGCGGTAGTCGACGGCGACGACGTCGCCGGGTGACGTACCCGTAGGCAGCCAGGCGTAGGCGATGCAGTGCCCGATCGTGGCCGAATAGGCGGCGCTGGTCACGTATCCGATGCAGTCGCTCGAGTCGGCGGCCAGATACACCGGCTCCTTGCCGAGCACCACGGCCGTCGGATCATGGAAGACGATGCTGTGCAACGTCTTCTGCGACGGTGGCGCGTGCTCCAGGGCGGCCTTGCCGACGAAGTCGTCCTTGGCCATCCGGACCGCGAAGTCCAGTCCTGCCGCGGCAGGTAGGTGTTCGGCCGTCATGTCAGAGCCCCAGGACCGGTACGCCTTCTCGATCCGCAGGCTGTTGAATGCGATTCGGCCTGCGGCGATCACGTCGTGGTCCTGCCCGGCAGACCACAACAGGTCCCAGAGCGCGACGCCGTACGCGGCGTCGGCGTAGATCTCCCAGCCGAGCTCGCCGACATAGGACACCCGCATCATCGTCACGGGAATGGACCCGAGATGAGTGCGCAGCGCCCGGAAGTACTTGAAACCTTCGTGCGACAGGTCGTCGTCGCACAGCGGCTGCACCAGGTGGCGGGCCGCGGGGCCCCACACGCCGACACAGCACGTCGCGCCAGTGATGTCGCGAACCGTCACGCTGCCGTCGTCGGGGAGGTGACGGGTGATCCAGTCGAAGTCCATCGGCCCGTTGGCGCCGACCTGAAAGCGGTCGGCAGCCAGCCGCGCAACCGTGAGATCGCTTCGGACGCCGCCGGTCTCGTCGAGCAGCAACGTGTACGTGACCGAGCCGACGCTCTTGTCGACGTTGTTGGTGGTGAGCTGCTGGAGCAGTGCCACCGCGCCGCGACCGGCGACCTCGTAGCGGGTGAGCGGTGTCATGTCGTACATGGCGACGTGCTGGCGGGTCCAGTGCGCCTCGGCGATCGAAATCGGAGACCAGAACTTGGCGGACCATTCGTCGCGTTCGGGGAAGGGCACGCCCTCGGTGCTCAGCCGTTGCGCCAAGGCGGCATTCGCCTCGTACCAGGCTGGCCGTTCCCAGCCGCCGCCCTCGAAGAAGTACGCGCCGAGCTCCTGCTGCCGCGCGTAGAAGGGGCTGGTGCGAAGACCGCGTAACGCCTCGCGGTACTGATGCGGATGGACGATGTCGTACACCTCGACGAACGCCTGGGAGCTGGTCGTGAGGATGAATTCGTCGCTGCGGGCGACGTCTTCGAAGCGGTACAGATCGCATTCGTGGACGTCGGTGGCCGGCGTACCGTCGATGATCCACTCCGCGGTGGCCTTGGCCACGCCCGCCGAGTGCGTGACCCAGACCGCCTCAGCGACCCAGAATCCGCTCAATTCGCGGTGCTCGCCCATGATCGAAAATCCGTCGGGCGTAAAGGAGAAGATCCCGTTGAAGCCCTGCTCGATCTTCGAATCGGTCAGCACGGGAAGCAGTTTCAGCGATTCACGCCACGCGGGGGCGAAGTCCTCCTCGGTGAACGGGAGCATCGACGGCATCTGCTCGCCTGCGGTGTCGACGGCCAGGGTCGACATGTCCACGGGCATCGGATCGTGCCCGTAGTACCCGATGCCGATGCGGTCGACGTGCTCGCGGAAGTACAGGTCCTGATCCTGATGCCGCAGGATCGGCAGGCCCGCCTCGACTGCCTCGGTGTTGCGACCGACCAGCGGTTCGATCCGTCCCGTCGTCGCGTACTGATGCGCCATCGGCACCAGTGGCACGACGAGACCGACCTGCTTGGCCAGGCGGGCACCCCAGAAGCCGGCCGCGCACACGACGACGTCGGCGGCGATGACCCCGTCGGCGGTCTGGACACCGGTCACCTTCCTGCCATCGTCGACGATGCCGAGCACTTCGGTGTGTGGACGGAAGGTCGCCCCGCGGGCCATGGCCGCCTGAGCTTGGGCCTCGACGGCGCGGACCGCCTTCACCAAACCGTCGGTGGGGGTGTGGAATCCGCCGAGGATGCGATCGACGTCGATGAGCGGATGCATTTCCGCACACTGGCCCGCGGTCAGTAGTTCCCCTGCGATGCCCCACGATTGGGCCCAGCCCGCTTTGCGGTGCAGGTCGGCCCAGCGCTCTGGCGTCGAGGCGACCTCGAGGCCGCCGGTCGGATTGAACGCCCAACCGTCGGGGTGGCCGAGGCGGCTGAACTTCTCGATCGTGTACTTCGCGAACTCCGACATGGTCTTCGACGGATTGGTCTGGAACACCAGACCGGGGGCGTGCGACGTCGAGCCACCGGTCGCGAACAGCGGACCACGATCGAGCACGGTGACATCGGTCCAACCGCGCGCGGTGAGCTCGTCGGCCAATGAGCTTCCGACGATTCCCGCACCGATGATGACGACCTTGGGGGCTGCCAAGAGTTCCTCCGCCTGTTGCATGCTGCGCAACGCTCACGCGATACGCAACACATGATTCTCCGGTGTGCGCTAGACGTCAACACCAAGATCAAGATTGCGCGGGCACCGCGGATTACCGCGCCGAAATCACGGAGGAGGGGAGGGGGAGGGAGCTAGCGGGCTTGTCGGAGCTTGCCGCGGGTGTCGTTCTGGTTGCGCTCGAACACCAGGCGCAATCCCTCGAGAGTCAGATGCTTGTCGTAGTGCGCCACCGTATGCAGATCCGGAAGCAACAGCGGCGCGGTATGCCCGGTGGCGACCACCTTGACGTCGTCGCCCCCGAAGCCATCGACGTCCTGGCGGATCCGGTCGACCAGTCCGTCGACCAGGCCTGCGAACCCGAATACCGCGCCGGCCTGCATGCACTCCACCGTGTTCTTGCCGATCACCGAGCGTGGACGCGTCAACTCCACCCGGCGTAGGGCCGCCGAACGCGCGGCCGCCGCATCCGAGGACACCTGAATCCCCGGCGCGATCGCACCGCCGAGGAACTCACCCTTGGCCGACACCACGTCGACACAGATGGACGAACCGAAGTCGACGACGATCGCCGCACTGGCGTACTTCTGATAGGCGGCCAGACAGTTGACGATCCGGTCGGCGCCGACTTCCTTGGGGTTGTCGACGAGCAGCGGAATGCCCGTCCGCACTCCTGGCTCGATCAAGACGTGCGGCACCGAAGACCAGTACTGCTCGAGCATGACGCGAATCTCGTGGAGCACCGAGGGGACGGTCGACAATCCGGTCGCGCCCGTGAGTTGTTCGGCATCGTCGCCGATCAGGCCGTCGATGGTCAGCGCAAGCTCGTCGGCTGTGACTTCGGCCTCGGTTCGAATCCGCCAGTGCTGCACCACCTTCGAGTGATCCCCCGAGCCGGAGATCAAGCCGACGACGGTATGGGTGTTGCGAACGTCGATCGCCAGGAGCACGGCGTTACCGCGGTGACATCAGGTCGGCGACGCCGGCCGGGACGAAGGCGGGGTCGTCACCCAGATCGACCTGCCGATTCTCGGCATCGACGAAGATCACCCGAGGCCGATACCGACGTGCCTCGGCATCCTCCATGGCTCCGTAGGCGATGAGGATGACCGTATCGCCCGGATGAACGAGATGTGCTGCGGCGCCGTTGATCCCGATCACGCCACTGCCCCGCTGACCCGTGATCGCATACGTGACGAGGCGGTTGCCGTTGTCGATGTCGACGATCGTGACCTGCTCGCCCTCGAGCAGGTCCGCCGCTTCCATCAATTCGGCGTCGATGGTGACCGACCCCACGTAATGCAGGTCGGCGTGGGTGACCGTCGCTCGGTGGATCTTGGATTTGAGCATCGTGCGCAACATCAATTCCTCCAAGGCAATTCGTGGCTTTGACCCGAGTCGACGCGGGAATGCCCGTCGATACCCGCTGCCGCGCCGACGTCGATGGCGATGTTGTCCAACAGTCTGGTGCGCCCGAGCCGCGCGGCCACCAACATTCGGGCGGGGCCCTCCGCAGGGGCCGGACCAAGCCATGGATCCCTGACCTCGAGATAGTCGACGTCGAGGGCGGGCACCTCGTCGAGCACGGCGCGGGCGGCGTCCAACGCCTCCGTCGCACCGCGAGACGCGGCGTACATGCCTGCGAGAAGGGCTGCCGACAATGCGCCCGCCTGCTCACGGTCGACCTGGTCGAGGTACCTGTTGCGCGAGGACATCGCCAGTCCGTCGGCCTCGCGCACGATCGGCACGCCCACGATCTGGACGTCGAGGTCGAGGTCATCGGACATCTGCCTGACGAGAACCAGTTGCTGGTAGTCCTTCTCGCCGAAATAGGCGCGATCGGGCCGAATGATCTGCAACAGCTTCAGCACGACGGTGAGCATCCCCGCGAAGTGCGTTGGGCGGGAAGCGCCTTCGAGCTCGGCGCCGAGCGGACCCGGCCGCACCGTCGTCCGCTGACCGTGGGGGTACATCTCCGCCGCGGTCGGGGCGAAGACGATCTCGACGCCCTCACCCTCCAGGGCCACCAGGTCTGCGTCGAGACTCCGTGGGTAGGCGTCGAGATCTTCACCAGCACCGAACTGCAGCGGATTGACGAAGATCGACACGACGACGACCGCACCCGGTACCCGTCTGGCCGTGCGAACCAAAGCCAGGTGACCTTCGTGCAGCGCACCCATCGTCGGCACCAGCACGACGCGTCGCCCGGTGGTCCGCAGTGCGCGGCACACGTCGGCCGCGTCCCGGACCTTGGCGTAGACGTTGAGTTCACCTGCGTTGAATGCAGGCGGTTTCCGTGCGGTCACGCCCGACCCCCTTCGTTCGGTGGGCCTGCCAGCGCGGCGAAGACGTCGGCCGGGGCGTGGGCCCGCTGCGCCGTGCGCAATGAATTGGCCCGGTATGCCTGTGCAAGTTCGGGATCCACGTGGTCGAGGGCGCGCAGGTGAGCGGTCACAGCGGCGGCATCGCCACGGGCGACGGGGCCGGTGAGTGCGGACGGACCACGTTGCAGTGCATTCTCCAGTGACGCGCGGGCCAGCGGCGCGAGCACCCGTTCGGCAATGCCGCCAGGAGCGTCGCCGACGACTTCCTGGCCAAGCAGTTCCTGCCCGCGAAGCGCGGCGCGCAAGGCCTCGACGGCGTCGAGCAGCACGGTGATGACGTGGTTGCCACCGTGAGCGAGCGCTGCGTGATACAGCGTCCGGGCCTCCTCGCGGACTCCGAACGGCTCACCGCCGATCTCGAGGACCAGCGACTGCGCCACCGCATAACCGACGTCGTCGGCCGCGGTGATGCCGAAGCACGCACCGGAGAGCCGGCCGATGTCCTCGTCCGAGCCGGTGAACGTCATTGCGGGGTGAATCGCCAACGGGATGCAGCCGAGTTCGGTCAGTGGGGCGAGCACGCCGATGCCGTTGGCTCCCGAGGTGTGCACGACGATGGTGCCCGGTCGCACCGACCCGGTGGTGGCCAGGCCCGCGACGACACCGGCAAGTTCGGCATCGGGGATCGCCAGGATCAAGAGCTCGGCATGGGCGGCCACGTCCTGAACCGGCAACACCTGGCTGTCCGGCAACCGTCGTTCGGCTCGCTGCCGGGACGCTCGCGATATCGCACTACACGCCACGACGACGTGCTCGACCCGTTCCAGTGCGACGCCGAGTGCGGTACCTACCCGGCCGGCGGAGACGATGCCCACCGTGAGCCGGGCCGGACGCAGTCCGTCGGGCTGCACCATTGCAGACGACCTCGCATGTTCATGGTTTTCGGCGTTCCGGTCCCGACTGTGCAGGTACCGGACGGTCGGGTTGAGACTAACTCACTCCTCGCGGCGGCGGCGACGGCCGCCTCCTGTGGAGCCGGCCTGCAACCGGGCCATCAGCTCGGAGACCGGCTGGCCGCCGATGTGCTGGCCCGCCGGTTCCGCAGCTTCGTCGGCGCCTCGGTGGCGGGCCGGAGGCGTTGGCGGCACTTCTGGCGGCGGGGACGCCGGTGTCGCCAGGGTCGGCGGCGTGCGGCGGGCGGGGTCGGCGTCCGCGGGAACCGAGTGACGGGCGCGTCTGGCCGATTCGGCGGCGGCCGTCTCAGCCGTGTAGTGCCGTCCCAGCGGCCCCGATTCGGTCGGCGGGGGCGTCATCGCAGGCGGTGGCGGCGTCGGGGGCGTCATCGCAGGTGGTGGGGGTGTCCCGATGGGCGACGGTTCACCCTGGTCCGCGGCGGGTGTCGAGGCACCGTTCTCCGTGACCGGGGAGGACCAGTTGCTGCCGGGTGCGCCGGCCGGAATGAACTGCCCCTGGGCGGGCGCAGGCCGCCAGTCGGATCCCGTCGGCGCATGTCTGCCGACGCGTTCCGGCTCCTGGCGCGGCTGAGGCGGTGGCGCAGGGGGCGGGGTCGGCGGCGGGACGTCGACGGGCAGCCACGGCAGCCGGACGTCAGGCGTCGGAGCAGGTTCGGGCTTCGAGGTGGGTGGCGCGTCTGGCGCGCGGCGCCGGCCTTCCTGCCGGGGCTGCTGCTCCGGCGGAGCCGGTCGCCAGCCGCTGTCGGCGGGCTCCGGCTCGGATGGTCGGCGGTGCGCACCGGCCGGTACTTGCGGAGCCCAGTCGTCGTCCGGCGGCTGGGGTTCCGCGGGCACGTCGATGATCGGGCTTTCCTCGGTATTGGGGTCGGAGTCCTCCTGGCCGGCGGTGGCTTGGGCATCTATGCGGCTACTGATCACCCGGCCGGGGCTGGCGCTGCGATCCGACGCAGGCGCCCCCTGCGGTACCGCATCCCAGTCCCCAAACCGATGCACGGTGGTGCGTTCGGTCCCGATCGCGGGCCTGCTCTGGAGATCGGTGTCGAAGATGATCTCGAGGTTCGCCCGCAGTGCTGCGAGTTCCGCCCGAAGGCTGGCGACCTCGTCGGACGCCTGGGCCCGCAACTCCGTGGCCAGTTCGCGCCGCAGCTGCGTCTCGATCGACAGCTCGTATTCGCGGCGCGCGGAGATCTCACGATCCAGCTGCAGGTCGTACACCAACTTGAGGTCGCGCGACTTGGCCTGGTCGATGTCGGACTGCCGCCGATAGATGAAGGACACGAACGCCGCGACCACTGCGGCCCACAGTGCGACGATGACGGCAAGCTTCAAGAGTTCGACCTTGTTGGTGAACACCAGCGCCGAACTTGCCACGATGGCGAGCACCAGCAAAGCCGTCAGCAGCAACGAGCCCGGCCTGCGGTTTCCGCGCCGCGCGCGGGTCCCACGAGTCGGTTCGGTCATGCGCCGACTGTACCTGTGCCAGCACTCATCGCGTGGCGACCACGTCGGCGATTCGCCTGGTCAGCTGCTCACGCGAGCTAACTCCGCACACCGTCGGCGTCCTCGGGCGGCTCGTCCGGCGACTTGCAGCAATGCTGGAGCCAGAGTGCCGCGACCACCAGCGCCAGCGCACTCACCGCGGCCACCACCGTGCCCAAGATGCTCGCTCCTGCGAAGGTCTCGTCGCGCTTGGGCAACAGGAACACGAGCACGCCAACCCACCAGCCGAGGGCGAGCGCACCCACCAAGGCCGACGCCTTGGAGATCATCACGGCACGCGCGACCGCCAACGGATGCAGCCGCCCAGGGGCGTCGCCGATCTTCCCGTCGCCGATCTTGGACCTGACGTAGAAGGCCCACGGCACCTCGACCGCCGCCAACCCAAGCAGTGACAGCCCCGTCCAGAGGGTGATCGGCGGGAACCAGTGATACGCCAAGCGCACCGCCGTGTAGCCGAGGATCGCGGCAATTACCGTCGCGGCCGCCAAGTCGCGTTTGCGGGTGGGGCCCATCAGGTCACCAGCACGGTATCTACGGGTCGGACTCCGTCGCGCTCCGCAGCGTCCAGTCCGGCGAGCAACCGGGCAACGGGCTGGGTCGTGCCGTTCACGGTCAACGTCGCCGCTGCGTCGACGGAGAGCCACGGGACCAGCACGAAGGCCCGCTCATGTGCGTACGGGTGGGGCAGGGTCAGCTCCTCGGCGGAGCTGAGCACTTCTTGACTTCCGTCGTGACAGGAGATCAGGTCGACGTCGAGAGTCCTTGGGCCCCAGTGTTGCTCGCGCGTCCGGTCGGCGGCTCGTTCGAGTTCCTGACCGCGGCGCAGCCAGTCCCTGCAGTCGAGCGACGGATCGTCGGCGATCAGGACGGCGTTGAGGAACGCGCCCTGCTCGACACCGCCCCACGCGTCCGTCTCGTAGACCGCGGAGACGCCGCGGACCGCCGCCCCCAGCCCGTCGACCACCGACTGCAGATGCGCAAGACGGTCCCCGATGTTCGAGCCGATCGACAGGACGACACGGGTCACGTCGCCATCCTGCGCCGCGATCGCCGCGCGACGACCGCCACGTCGGAGAACGTCAGCGGGATCGGGGCGTCGGGCTTGTGCACGACGACCTCGACGGCGTGCAGGCGCTCGTCGGTCATCACCCCGTCGGCGATCTCGGCAGCCACCGTCTCGATCAGGTTGCGCGGCGGTCCGGCCACCACGTCGGCGGCCCGCTTGGCCAGCGCCCCGTAGTCAACGGTGTCGGCCAGGTCGTCGCTCGCCGCGGCCGCGGCGAGGTCGATCCAGACGGTGATGTCGATGACGAAGTCCTGGCCGTCACGCCGTTCGTGTTCGAAGACCCCGTGGTTACCGCGAACGGTCAAGCCGCGCAACTCGATTCGATCAGCCAAGTTTCTCTTCACCCTCCCAGGCGGGGGCCGCTTCCCACGCCTCGACGACCTTCAGCGCATCGACGGTCGCCTGCACGTCGTGCACCCGGACACCCCACGCACCGTGCATCATCGCCAGCGCGGAGATCACCGCGGTTGCGGTCTCCCTGCCGTCGGGGGGCCTCAGTTCTCCCCCACCGTCGGCCAGCAGTGCCCCGAGGAAGCGTTTCCGCGACGCCCCGACGAGCACGGGGATGCCGGTGTCCACCAGCTCGGGAAGCGCTGCCAACAGCGTCCAGTTGTGCTCGGCGGACTTCGCGAAGCCAAGACCCGGGTCGATGATCAGCTTCGCCGGGTCGACCCCCGCGGCGACCGCGGCGTCCACCCCCGCCAACAGCTCGTCGCGCACTTCGGCCACCACGTCGCCGTAGGCGGGTACCGCGTGCGGCCGCTCCGCGTCCACCGCACGCCAGTGCATCAGGATCCACGGCGCGCCCGCCTCGGCGAGCAGCGGCGCCATTCCAGGATCGGCGCGCCCACCGGACACGTCGTTGACGATCTTCGCACCGTTCTCAAGCGCGGCCCGGGCCACGGCTGCGTGCATTGTATCGATGCTGACCGTGATGCCTTGTCCGGCAAGCTCTTTGATGACCGGCAATACTCTGGCGCTCTCCACGGCGGCATCGACGCGGGTGGCGCCGGGTCGGGTCGACTCGCCGCCGACGTCGACGATCGCCGCGCCCGCCGCGACGAGGGCCATCCCGTGTTCTACGGCGCGGTCACGGTCGAGGTACAGCCCGCCGTCCGAGAATGAGTCGTCGGTGACGTTCAGGACGCCCATCACCTGCACACGTGGCTGGCTCACTTCCGCAGGATGAGATCCAGCGCTTCAGACCGCGATGCTTTGTCGGTCTTGAACTGCCCACGCACTGCCGAGGTCGTGGTGGTGGCGCCCGGCTTGCGGATGCCGCGCATCGCCATGCAGAGGTGCTGGGCTTCGATCACGACGATCACCCCGCGCGGATCGAGCTTGCGCATCAGTGCGTCGGCGACCTGCCCGGTCAGCCTCTCCTGGACCTGCGGCCGCTTCGCGTACAGGTCGACGACCCTCGCGAGCTTGGACAGACCCGTGACCCGGCCGTCCACGCCGGGGATGTAGCCGACGTGCGCCACCCCGTGGAAGGCCACCAGGTGATGCTCACACGTCGAGTACATCGGGATGTCCTTGACCAGCACCATTTCGTCGTGCTGCTCGTCGAAGGTCGTGTTGAGCACGTCGTCGGGGTTCGAGTACAGCCCGGCGAACATCTCCCGGTACGCCCTCGCGACGCGGGACGGCGTGTCGAGCAGACCGTGCCGGTCGGGATCCTCGCCGATGGCGTACAGCAATTCGCGCACGGCCTTCTCGGCACGCTCCTGGTCGAAGGCTGCGGGCACGAAGACGTGCGAGTTGTTCGCGGTGGTCGAATCAGGTGTCACAGCGGGCTTCGTCATCGGAGCCTCCGTTTTCTGTTCAGCCGGCTGGCGGCGTTGCGGGCCCGTCTTCTTGGTCCACGTCGTCTTGCTGCGGGTGGGGCGCGGGTGCGCCACCGCGTGGGACGTGCGGTCCTGGCTGCGGGTACGGCTGATACGGAGGGTAAGGCTGTTGATACGGCTGCGGGTAGCCACCCTGGTACGGCGGCGGGCCCCACGCGGACGGCGGGGGCGGCGGCGGGTACTGACCGGGCCCCTGCGGAGGCCACCCCGGTGCTTGCCAACCGGCGGGCGCGCCATAATTCGGCTGGGTCGGCCCGACGGGTGCACCGTTCGCGCCGTGCGATCCGTTGCCGTTCACCCCGTTGGTGCCGTTGGATCCATTGGTCCCATTCGAGCCGTGCTGAGCCTCGGCGGCCTTGCTCGCCGCGGCGATCGCCGCCTTGAAGGCCGGTTCCTGCACGGGTGGCGGCCACGGCTCGCCGCGTTCGATCGCCAACTCGCCCGGCGTCTTGATGGGGGGCTTCTCCGAAGGCACCCGACCGCCGAAGTCGTCGAACATGGTCAGCCGCGGACGCTTCTTAACGTCCTCGAAGATGGCCTTGAGCTCGACGCGGTGCAGCGTCTCCTTCTCGAGGAGCTCGCCGGCCAGGATGTCGAGGACGTCGCGGTACTCGGTGAGGATCTCCCACGCCTCGGTGTGCGCGGCCTCGATGAGCTTGCGTACCTCGTCGTCGATGATCTGGGCGACCTCGTGGCTGTAGTCGGCCTGAACGCCCATCGAGCGACCGAGGAACGGGTCGCCGTGCTCGGTGCCGTATCGGACGGCACCCAGCTTCGCGCTCATGCCGTATTCGGTGACCATGGCGCGGGCGATCTTGGTGGCCTGGTCGATGTCGGACGAGGCGCCCGTGGTGGGCTCGCGGAACACCAACTCCTCGGCAGCGCGGCCACCCATGGCGAAGACCAGGCGCGCGATCATCTCCGAGCGCGTCATCAGGCCCTTGTCGTCCTCGGGCACCGACATCGCGTGCCCGCCGGTGCGGCCGCGGGCCAGGATCGTCACCTTGTAGATCGGCTCGATGTCGGGCATCGCCCATGCCGCCAGGGTGTGGCCACCTTCGTGGTAGGCGGTGATCTTCTTCTCGTGCTCGCTGATGATCCGGCCCTTGCGGCGCGGACCGCCGACGACGCGGTCGACGGCCTCCTCCAGCGCGGCACCGGTGATGATGGTGCCGTTCTCGCGGGCCGTCAGCAGTGCCGACTCGTTGATGACGTTGGCGAGGTCGGCGCCGGACATGCCGACGGTGCGCTTGGCGAGGCCGTCGAGGTCGGCGTCCTCGGCGATCGGCTTGCCCGCCGAGTGGACCTTCAGCACGGCCCGCCGGCCCGCCAGGTCAGGGCTGGACACCGGGATCTGGCGGTCGAAGCGGCCGGGGCGCAGCAGCGCCGGGTCGAGGATGTCGGGTCGGTTGGTCGCCGCGATGAGGATGACGCCCTGGCGCTCGCCGAAGCCGTCCATCTCGACAAGCAGCTGGTTCAGTGTCTGCTCGCGTTCGTCGTGGCCACCGCCGAGGCCCGCGCCGCGCTGACGGCCAACGGCGTCGATCTCGTCGACGAAGATGATGCACGGGCTGTTCTGCTTGGCTTGTTCGAACATGTCGCGGACGCGCGAGGCGCCGACACCGACGAACATCTCGACGAAGTCCGAGCCGGAGATGGTGAAGAACGGGACGCCCGCCTCCCCGGCGACCGCGCGGGCCAGCAGCGTCTTGCCGGTTCCCGGCGGCCCGTAGAGCAGCACGCCCTTGGGGATCTTGGCGCCGAGCGCCTGGTACCGCGTCGGGTTCTGCAGGAAGTCCTTGATCTCGTAGAGCTCCTCGACCGCCTCGTCGACGCCTGCGACGTCGGCGAAGGTGGTCTTGGGCAGGTCCTTGTTCAGCTGCTTGGCCTTGGACTTGCCGAAGCCGAAACCCATCCGACCGCCGCCGCCCTGCATGCGGGAGAACATCACGAACAAGCCGACGAGCAGCAACAGTGGCAGCAGGTAGATCAGGAGCGATCCGACCACGCTGCCCTGGTTGACGACGGTGTTGGTCTTGGCATTCTTGGCGCTCAACGCGTTGAACAGGTCCACCCCGAACCCAGTTGGGTACTTGGCGATGATCTTGTCGCTGTTCTCGGTGTCGCCGTTGCCGTTCTTCAGGTCGAGCCTGACCTGTTGTTCACGGTCGTCGATCTGCGCCGACGTGACGTTGTCGCCGTTGATCTGGCTCATCGCCACCGACGTGTCGACGGGCTTGTAGCCGCGGGTGTCGTCGCTGAAGTAGAAGAAGGACCAACCCAGGAGCAGGACGACCGCTATCGCGGTCAGGGTGCGGATGACGTTCTTACGGTTCATTCGTTGTCTTAGGCCTGCGAAGCTCTGGTGAGTTCGAGCCGGCCACGTCCTTCCGATAAGCACAGGTTGGGTCAATCAAGGCTACCGCTAGACCAACGACCGGCAGTTCCCGACGGGGGCCTGGCGTATCTTCCCCGGCACTCGGCCCTGTGCTTGGGTGTGACGGTGAGCACAACGAGCACCGGCGGGCAGGAGCGCAGCGACCGGGGAATGAGCACCGGCGGGCAGGAGCGCAGCGACCGGGGAATGAGCACCGAACGGTTGGTCGACACCAACGGCGTGACCTTGAGGGTGACCGAGGCGGGTGACCGCGGCGGGCCGGTCGTCATCCTGGCCCATGGCTTCCCCGAACTCGCCTACTCGTGGCGGCATCAGATTCCGGTGCTTGCCGATGCCGGCTACCACGTGCTGGCCCCCGATCAGCGCGGTTATGGCGGTTCGTCGCGACCGTCCGCGATCGAGGATTACGACATCGTGCAACTCACGGGCGACATCGTCGGTCTGCTCGACGACGTCGGTGCGGAGAAGGCGGTCATGGTGGGTCACGACTGGGGTTCCGTCGTGGCGACCAACTTTCCGCTGCTGCATCCGGACCGGGTCTCGGCGTGCGCGGCACTCAGCGTCCCCCCGATCCCCCGATCGCCTGCCAAGCCAACCGAGATGTGGCGCAGCGCCTTCGGCGACAACTTCTTCTACGTCCTGTACTTCCAGGAACCGGGACCTGCCGATGCCGAGCTCGACGGCGATCCCGCCCGCACCATGCGCAGATTGATGGGCGGAATGCGGTCGGCCGATTCGACGAACGTCTTCATGCAGATGGCGACGCCAGGGCCCGAGGGCTTCATCGACCGGCTGCCCGAACCCGATGGCCAGCCGGAGTGGATCACCACCGAAGAGGTGGACCACTACGTCGCCGAGTTCACGGCGACCGGGTTCACCGGAGGGCTGAACTGGTACCGCAACTTCGATCGCAACTGGGAGCTCACCAAGACCACGCCGTCGGCGACGATCGACGTGCCGACGCTGTTCATCGGCGGCACCGCCGACCCGGCCATGGCGATGACGCCGCGCGACCGGGTCGCCGACGTCGTGTCCGGTCCGTACCGCGAGGTGCTGATCGATGGCGCTGGCCACTGGCTGCAGCAGGAACGGCCCGGCGAGGTCAACGCCGCGCTGGTGGAGTTCGTCGACGGATTGGGGCTCAAGTGAGCGCGCCCGCGGGACGGCCGATGAACTTTGGCGTCTTCATCACTCCGTTTCACCCCGTCGGTCAATCCCCCACCGCCGCACTGGAATACGACATGGAACGCACGGTCGCCCTGGATCGCCTCGGGTACGACGAGGCATGGTTCGGCGAACACCACTCCGGCGGTTACGAGTTGATCGCGTGCCCGGAGGTGTTCATCGCCGCGGCCGCCGAGCGCACCACTCACATCCGACTGGGCACCGGCGTCGTCTCGCTGCCGTATCACCACCCGCTGATGGTGGCCGACCGCTGGGTGCTGCTCGACCACCTGACCCGCGGTCGGGTCATGTTCGGCGCGGGGCCAGGTGCCTTGCCGTCCGATGCCTACATGATGGGCATCGACCCCGTCGACCAGCGACCGATGATGCAGGAGTCGCTGGATGCGATCCTCGCCCTGTTCCGCGCCGCGCCCGACGAGCGCGTCAGCAGGTCGTCGGAGTGGTTCACGCTGCGTGACGCCGCCCTGCACGTCCGGCCATACACGTGGCCGTACCCCGAGATCTCTTGCGCGGCAATGGTATCGCCGTCCGGGCCACGGCTCGCAGGCCAGCTCGGCACGTCACTGCTTTCGCTATCGATGTCGGTGCCCGGCGGGATGGCGGCCCTGGAGACGACCTGGAACATCGTCGGCGAGCAGGCCGCCAAGGCCGGCCGCGAAGCGCCGGACCGCAAGGACTGGCGGGTCCTCGGCATCGTCCACCTCGCCGACACCCGTGAGCAGGCGATCGAAGACTGCACCTACGGATTGCAGGACTTCGCGAACTACTTCGGCGCGGCGGGCTTCGTGCCGCTCAACAACGTCGTCGACGGCACTCAGTCGCCGCGTGCGTTCGTCGAAGACTATGCGGCCGGGGGCAATTGCTGCATCGGTACACCTGCCGACGCGATCGCCTACATTCAGGATCTGCTGGACAGGTCGGGAGGTTTTGGCACGTTCCTGATGCTTGGCCACGATTGGGCCCCGCCCGCCGCGACGTACCACTCCTACGAACTCTTCGCCCGAGAAGTGGTGCCGCACTTCAAGGGCCAGCTCGCCGCGCCTCAGGCATCCCACGAATGGGCAAAGGGCATCAGAGACCAGTTGTTCGGGCGGGCGGGTCAGGCGATCGTGAACGCCATCACCGAGCACGTCGACGAGGCCAAGCAGGGGCAGGCCTGATGAGGGGATCCGTTCTGCGCGACGGCCGGATGGTCTACCGTGACGATCTGCCAGAACCAGTTCCCGGACCCGGCCAGGTATTGGTGGCGGTGAAGGCGTGCGGCATCTGCGGCTCCGACCTGCACTTCGCCAAGCACGGCGCCGACGTGATGACCGCGAGCAAGGAGATGCTCGGGATGCCCGGTTCCGGTGTCGACGTCAACCTGTCCGAAGACGTGTTCATGGGCCACGAGTTCAGCGCCGAGATTCTGGAGGCAGGGCCCGACACCGACGCGCCTGCACCAGGAACGGTGGTGACGTCGGTGCCCCTCCTACTTTCGCCGACCGGGCTGACGATGATCGTCTACAGCAACACCACCCTCGGGGGATACGCCGAGCGCATGGTGCTGTCGGCGCCGTTGCTGCTGCCGGTGCCCAACGGCCTCGACGCCGGGCACGCCGCCCTGACCGAGCCGATGGCCGTCGGCCTGCACGCCGTGAACAAGTCGAACGTCACCCCCGGTGAGACGGCGCTGGTGATCGGTTGCGGTCCCATCGGCATCGCGATCATCGCGGCGCTTCGTGTCAAGGGCGTGGAAACCATTGTGGCGTCCGACTTCTCAGCCAAGCGCCGCGAGCTCGCGGCGACGGTTGGTGCGCACCGCACGATCGACCCGGCCGTCGAGTCACCGTTCGACGGCACCTCACCCGCGGTGGTGTTCGAGGCCGTCGGCGCGCCAGGGGTGATCGACGACGTGCTCCGTCGCGCACCGTCGGGGACTCGGCTGGTGGTGGCCGGGGTCTGCATGCAACCCGACACAGTGCGCCCGTTCTTCGCCATCGCCAAGGAGATCAACGTCCAGTTCGTCCTCGCCTACGACCTCGGCGAGTTCACGGCCTCGCTGCGCTCCATCGCCGAGGGTGAGATCGACGTGGCGCCGATGATCACCGGCACAGTCGGCCTGCCCGACGTCGGAGCCGCGTTCGACGAGCTGGCCGACCCCGAGGGCCACTGCAAGATCCTGGTGACTCCCTGAGTGGACGGTAGGGTTCGTGCCATGCCGAAGCCGAAGAAGCCTTCGAATACGTTGACCCGCCTGTTCGTGCTCGCGGGTGCGGCGTTGGCCGTCGTCGGCGTCGTTGGCTGTGACGCCGCGGCAGCGCCGGCCGCGGTCCCTGGGACGGCCGCCCCCCGCCAGGTCACCGTGATCGGTGAGGGCAAGGTCGAAGGCACGCCGGACACCCTGACGGTCAGCCTCTCGATCGCCGCGACGGCGCCGGACGCGGTCAGTGCGTCGAATCAGACCAGCAGCCGGGCCAACGCGGTGACCGATGCGTTGGTGGGCCAGGGCATCGACCGCAAGGACATCAGCACGACGACGGTGACGCTGCAGCCGCAGTACGGCGGCTCGGACAACACCACCATCGTCGGATACCAGTCGAGCAATTCGATCGACGTCAAGCTCCGCAAGATCGAGACCGGACCGCAGGTTCTCGGCGTCATCACGACCACGGGCGGTGACGCCACGCGAATCAACTCGGTGACGTATTCGATCGAGGACGATTCGCAGTTGATCAAGGACGCCCGCAGCCGCGCCTTCGACGATGCGAAGAGTCGGGCTCAGCAGTACGCCGAGCTGTCCGGCCTCGACCTCGGCAAGGTGCTGTCCATTTCGGAGACGGGGGGAGCGACGCCGCCGCCTCCGTCACCGGTCCGCTACGACGTTGCGGCCGAGGCAGCGCCGCTGTCGCCGGGCCAACAGACGGTCGGCTTCTCGGTGACGGTGGTCTGGGAACTGGGCTGAGCGTCAGGGATTCGCGTAGATCTTCGGGTCCAGCAAGCCGATGTAGGGCAGGTCGCGGTAGCGCTCGGCGTAGTCGAGGCCGTAGCCGACGACGAACTCGTTGGGGATGTCGAAGCCGATGAAGTCGAGGTCGAGGTCGACGCGGACGGCGTCGGGCTTGCGCAGTAGGGCGCAGACCTTGAGAGACCGGGGATGACGGGTCGCGAGGTTTCGGAGCAGCCACTTCAGCGTAAGCCCCGAGTCGACGATGTCCTCGACGATCAGCACGTCGCGATCGTTGATGTCGCGATCGAGATCCTTGAGGATGCGCACCACGCCCGACGACGACGTCGACGAGCCATAGGAGCTGACCGCCATGAACTCGAGCTGCGTCGGCAGCGGGATCGCGCGGGCCAGGTCGGTGACGAACATGACCGCGCCCTTGAGCACCGTCACCAGCAACAGATCCTGGCCGCCTTCGCCGATCGTCTCGCGGTAGTGCGCGCCGACCTCCGCGCCCAACTCGGCGACCCGCGCTTGAACCGCGGCTTCGGAAAGAAGCACCGACTCGATGTCGCCGGGATACGGGTCCGCGGCAGATGGCTCGGGCACGGCAACAGCGTGCCACGTCAGTGCGTCGGCGACCAACACGCGTGGCTAATGAACCGGCTCCGTCCGAAGGATCAGCTCGGTGCCGGTCCGTTCTGCGAACAGCCGCTGGTTGCGCAGGGACGACCCCACCGCGACACCTCCCCGGCCCCCCCATTCGACGACGAGGCGGTCAACGCCGCGGATCTGACCGTCGGTCAGGTCATTGGCGCCACCCCCGAGCAACCACCGCCGGATGACACGTCTGCGCAGTGCCGACGGCACCTCGGAAAGCCGCTCGGCATCGAGCCGGGCGTCGAGCCCCACCCCCGAGACCACCGCGCCCAGCGCGTCGGCGGCCAATCCGTCCAGTACCTCGGTGTCCTCGCGCAGCGCGGCAGCGGTCCGCGTCAGAGCCTCGGCGACACCACCCCCCAGCACCTCCTCGAGCAGTGGCAGTACCTCGGCGCGGAGTCGGACGCGGGTGAATCTCGGGTCGCCGTTGTGCGGGTCGCGCCACGGAACGAGCCCGAGCTCCTCGCAGGCCCCGACGGTCACGGCGCGGCGGACGCCGAGCAGCGGCCTGCCCCACGGCGGATCGTGTGGCCGCATACCCGCGATCGAACGCGCCCCCGAACCCCTGCCGAGCCCAAGCAACACCGTCTCGGCCTGATCGTCCAGCGTGTGGGCGACCAGCACGGGTGCGCCGTCGCGCGCCGTGTCGAGCGCGGCATAGCGCGCCGTGCGGGCGGCGGCCTCTGGCCCGCCCGACATGCCGACGTCGACGCGAAGAACTTGCGCCTCAACGCATCCCAGTTCGAGCGCCTGATCGCGCGCCGTCCTCGCGATCGCGGCCGAGCCGGGCTGCAGGCCGTGGTCGACGATCAACGCGACCGTCGGGCGCACCCGGGCGGCGGCCGCGGCAAGGGCCAGCGAGTCGGGCCCGCCCGACAACGCCACACACCATCGCGCGTCGGCGGCGCAGTAGAGGCGGGCGAACTCGTCGACCGCCCTGCGCACGATCGCTAGAGAACCCTGGCGATCCATCGCTGCGGTTCGTCGACTTCCGTTGGCAGCGGCAGTGTCTCGGGACTCGTCCAGACGGTGTTGAACGCGTCCATCCCGACCTTGTCGACGACGTGGTCGACGAAGGCCTTGCCGCGGGTGTACTGATTCATCTTCGCGTCGAAACCCAGCAGCGTCCGGAGTACCCGCTGAAGCGGCGGCTGTTTGCGCTGTCGCCGTTCGTTGAACCGCCTTCGGATGGTCGCCACCGACGGCACCACCTTGGGCCCGACGGCGTCCATCACGTGGTCGGCGTGACCTTCGAGCAGCGTGCCGAGCACCAGCAACTGGTCGAGCGCCTTGCGCTGCGGCTCGGACTGCATCGCGCGAAGGAATCCGACCATTCCCTCCGAATTCGGTTCTGCCGCTTGGCCTTCACCGGCGCGCCTAGCGCGGACGAACTCCCCAAGCCGGCCGACCACCTGAGTCAGCTCCTGGCCGTTGTCGTCGGTGACGATCGCCAGTGATGCCGACATGTGTTCGGCGAGCCAGGGATTGGCGCGGAACTGGACGCGGTGGGTGACTTCGTGCAGGCAAACCCACAGCCGGAAATCGGCGGGCGAGACCCTCAGCTGACGCTCGACGGCGATCACGTTCGGGTACACCAGCAGCAGCTCGCCGCCTCCTCGATCCCCCGGGGCGAACGGGTCGTACTGGCCGAGGATGCCCGAGGACACGAAGGCCAAGACGGCGCCGGTCTGGGCTCCGGTGACCCGACGGGTGAGCCCGCCTGCCCTCTTGGTAAGGGTCGCGGCGTCGCCCTGTTCGCCACCGGTCATGATGCGCATGGATTGGGTTGCCGCGCGGACCCATTCGGCCCTGTCGACGATGCGGGCATCGGTGATGGCGGCGCCCTCGTTGAGGCCCGTCACGTCGCGAACGGGACCTTCCGCCGCGCGCGAGGACGACGCGAGCTGGTCGATCGCCTGCCGCTTGGTGTACTCGGTGACGGGCGGCGTCGGCCTGACCAGCTTGGCGCCGACGGTGGCGGCGAAGTCCCAGTCGACCGTGTGGCCGATGGTGACCGGGGACCCCGCGCCGGAACTGGTGCTCACTGGCTGCACCCGCACGATCGCAGCGAGGCAGCGAGTGCGTCGATCGCCGTGCGGCCGGTCGGGCCCGCGTTGTTGGAGATCAGCGAGAACGTCAGCACCCTGCCACTGTCGTCGGTGACGAAACCGGCCAGCGCGTTGGTACCCGTTAGCGAACCCGTCTTGGCCCTGAGCAGACCCGCCGCATCCCTGCCCGCGTCGGTGTCGAGGAAACGGTTGGACAGGGTGCCGCTGCCGCCCGCGATGGGCAGCAGGTCGACCAGTGGGCGCAGGTCGTGGTTGGCGTCCAGCGTCGCATTGGCCGCCGCAGCGTTGACGACACCGTCCAGCGTTTCGGCCGTCAGCCGGTCGTCGACGGAAAGGCCGCTCGAGTCCATCAGCGTCGCACCGCCGGTGTCGATGCCCGCCTTGGACAATTGGCCGAGCACGGCCTGGGCACCGCCGTCGAAGCTCTGCGGCTTGCCGACCGCGGCAGCGACTTCGCGGCCGGTCGATTCGGCCATCACGTTGTCGGACTCGCTCATCATCTGTCGCAGCCGTTCGATCAGTGGTGGCGACTGCACAGACGCGATCTGGTCGCCGTCGACGGGCGTCGGACGCACCGTCACGCTGGCCGGGTTCAGCCCGAGCGCGACCGCGAGCGCCTGGCCCGCATCGAGCGCAGGGGACCTCGAGCGCGCCGAGTCGGCGCTCACCGGTTGGGTTCGCCCGCCGTCGAGCATCACCGCCTCCATGGGCGCGATGTCGCCGCCGTCGATGTCGACTGGGTCCCAACCCCTCGCCAGCGTCGCTCCGCTGTACGCGCTCACGTCCACCTGAACCACCTTCGGCACGACGCCGGAACGTCGGACCTGGTCGGCGAGGTCGCTGATGCGCGCCGCACCGCGGTACCAGGTGTCGACGTTCTTCGGGGCAGCGGACAGCGTCGGGTCCCCGCCGCCCTTGAGCACGACGAGCCCCGGCGATGCGGTCTGGTCGGGGGCGACGACCGTCGTCGTCAGGCGCGTGTCACGGTCGAGGGTCAGCAGGGCCGCCGCCGTCGTCAGCACCTTGTTGGTCGACGCCGGCTGCATGGGGACGTTGGCACCCTGCGCCCACAGTTCCTTGCCGGTCATGGCATCGGTGACGCGGCCGGACAGCATGCCGAGGTCGGGGTTGGCCGCCAACGGGGCCAGGGTCGCCGAGAGGCCGGCCGGGGTCGGGACCGGCGCAGAGTCCGACAGCGCCGTCACCCCGGGCTGGGCGGTGACGAGTGCGGGCTGCGGCGCGACGGCGACCGTGGGCTCGGCGGGCGAACTGCCATTGGAGGTCGCGACCGCACCGACGGCGACGACCGCCGCGACCAGAAGCAACACCACGATGCCGACCCACAGGTGCGTGGATCGACGCCACCGAGTGGGTCGCATGGGTCCGATGGTCGCTTCTCCTGATCCGTGGGGCCGCCGCTGCAGACCCCCGCAAGTGCAGGGTATCGCTCGTCTAAGGTGGACCCGCGTCGTCACCCGACGACCCCAGGACGCTTTACAGACGTGAAGGAGCCGCGGCGGTGCAGTTCGACGTCGTCATCGAGATCCCGAAGGGCTCGCGCAACAAGTACGAGGTGGACCACGAGACCGGCCGGGTCAAACTCGACCGCTACCTCTACACGGCGTTCGGCTACCCGGCCGACTACGGGTTCTTCGAGAACACCCTCGGTGAGGACGGCGACCCGCTTGACGCGCTGGTACTGCTGCCCGAGTCCGTCTTCCCCGGTGCCATCGTCGAGGCCAGGCCCGTCGCGATGTTCAAGATGACCGACGAGGCGGGCGGCGACGACAAGCTGCTGTGCGTGCCGGCCGGCGACCCGCGATGGGACCACATCCAGGACCTCGCCGACGTGCCTCCGTTCGAACTCGAGGCGATCAAGCACTTCTTCGTGCACTACAAGGACCTCGAGCCGGGCAAGTTCGTGAAGGCCGCCGACTGGACAGGCCGCGCCGAGGCCGAGGCCGAACTGCAACGCTCCGTCGAGCGCTTCAAGGCCCACGGGCACTGATGAGCGCTCGCGCGAAGAAGAAACTGCACTGATTTAGCACGGTTGTAACGTGCGGTAACCCGCGTGTCGTCTGGGAAATCGATGATGACGGTGTGCTACTGCACCAGGGGATCGGTCTCGACGCGTTCAATGCGTTGCCAGAACGAAAAGCGCACTATGCGCTCTACGAGTGCTGCAACAGCATGACGATGGCCCGCCACCTGACTTACGGCCGCACCTACGACGACCACGACGCGCTCTTCCGGCGGGCCGATGCCCTGCTGTTCGCGTTGCCCGAGTCGGCGATCGACCAGATTCTCGAGGCCTGCCCGCAGATCGGACGTCGGCCTCGTAGCGCCAAGTCACGGGCCGAACAGTGCTCGGTGTGGGACGACGACGCCGACGTGATGGCCAAGCTCAGTGAGTCCGCACGGACCTACGCGTCGACGTTCGGGTTTGGGTTCGTGATGTGCTGCGGCGAAATGGACGCACGTACCGTCCTCGCCGCGCTCGCCGACCGGATGCACAACGACGTCGAAACCGAACGCAAGGTCGTTCGTAACGAGCTGGCGAAGATCAACCGCTCGCGTCTGGAACGCATGCTCGGGCCGGAAGGTGGCTACCAGAACTGGTAGTCCCGCCGCGCTCGCTTAGGGTCATCTGAGTGAGCACCCCGTCTGAGAAGAACCGCGCGCAGTCGCATTTCCTGTCCCTCCCTGATCTGGCCGCCCGGTCGGCGGGCGGCGCGGTGCTCTGGGCCAACGACGATCTGTTCGCCGAGAAGGAGAACCTGATCAAACCGGCGGCCGCCGAGTTCCGGCCCGCCACGTTCGGGCACAAGGGCCAGGTCTACGACGGCTGGGAGACCCGTCGACGGCGAGATCTGCAACCCGACTCCCATGACGCGGTCATCGTGCGACTGGGGGTGCCGGGACTCGTCCGCGGTGTGGTGGTCGACACCGCCTGGTTCACCGGCAACTACCCGCCGCATATCTCGGTCGAAGCCGCGTACGTGGCGGGGTACCCGTCGGTCGCCGAACTGGTCGAGGGCACCCGGTGGACGACACTGGTGCCACGCACCGGCGTGAACGGCGATACCCGCAACCCGTTCCCGGTGGATTCGGGGCAGCGCTGGTCACACGTGCGGCTGTCGATCTACCCCGACGGCGGTGTCGCACGGTTCCGCGTGCACGGTGAGGGTCTGCTGAATCCGGACTTCGCCGAGAACATGACACTCGACCTGGCCGCACTCGAGAACGGTGGCCGGATCACGGCCTGCTCCAACATGTTCTACGGTTCACCCAACAATCTGCTGCTGCCAGGGACCGCCAGGACCATGGGTGACGGCTGGGAGACGTCCCGTCGACGGGACTCGGGAAACGACTGGGTGCAGGTGCACCTGGCCGGCCGCGGCACGCTCAACGCCGCCGAACTGGACACGTCGTACTTCGTGGGGAACGCGCCAGGTGTCGGCAGGCTGTCCGGTCGCGACGGTGACGGCGACTGGTTCGAGATCTTGGCGCCGACCGATCTGCAACCCGACACCAGGCACCGCTTCCTGATTCACGACGACCGTCCGATCACCGATGCGCGGCTCGACATCCACCCCGACGGCGGAATGGCCCGCCTGCGGCTGTTCGGCAGTCTCACCGCCGATGGGCTGCAGCACATCCGGGAAAGTTGGGACGCAAGCGCCTGACCTTGGCGCATCATGATCGGATGACCGACGTAGCTCATGGGGTCCAAGGACACTGCGATGCCCGCTTCGACAAACTGTTCGAGGCCTTCGGCCGGGCGATCACGGACGGCGACGAGGTAGGTGCCGCGATCGCGATCGACATCGACGGCGAGACCGTCGTCGACATCTGGGGCGGCTACGCCGACGCGGCGAAGACCACGCCGTGGACGGCGGACACCATCGTCAACGTGTGGTCGTCGACCAAGACCGTGACCGCGTTGGCCGGCCTGATGCTGATCGACCGCGGCCTGATCGAACCGTCGACACCCGTCGCGAGCGTCTGGCCGGAGTTCGGGGTCAACGGCAAGGGGCACATCGAGTTTCGCCACCTGCTCTCGCACTCGTCGGGACTTTCCGGGTGGGATCAGCCAGTCGTCCTCGAGGACACGTTCGACTGGGCCAAGTCGACGTCGATGCTCGCCGCGCAGGCGCCGTGGTGGGAGCCGGGTAGCGCATCGGGCTATCACGCGATGACGCATGGCCACCTGATCGGTGAAGTCGTGCGCCGCGTCACGGGTAAGCATCTCAAGCAGTTCGTCGCCGACGAGATCGCCGGCCCGCTCGGTGCGGACTTCCAGATCGGAGCGCCGCCAGCTGACTTCGCCAGGATCGCCGAGATCATTCCGGCCGCGGACCCGATGGCGGGCATCCCGCCGATGGATGAGTGGACCGAGCAGATGCTCAAGACGTTCACCGGGCCTGCGTTGGACCCCGTGGTCGCGAACACCGACGCCTGGCGGGCCGCCGACATGGGTGCCGTCAACGGCCACACCAACGCGCGGGCGCTCGCTCGGATCCTGTCGTCGATCTCGTTGGGGGGCGTCGTCGACGGTGTCCGATTGCTCCGCCCCGAAACCATCGAGAAGATCTTCGAGGTGCAGTGCGACGGCCCGGACCTGGTGCTTGCCGGGCACCGCCTCCGTTGGGGCCTCGGCTTCGGATTGCCTGCGCTGGAGACCATCTCGTACATCCCTGACGAGAAGATCTGCTTCTGGGGCGGCTGGGGCGGGTCGTGGGAGACGATGAGTCCCGACCGCAGGATGACCACGGCCTACGTGATGAACAAGATGGGTCCCGGCGTCGAGGGTTCGGAGCGCACCGCCCTCTACACGACGTTGATCTACGAAGCGGTGTCCTGACCCGAACCGTTGGCCAAGCCCGCGAGATGCCGACCGATGGGAAGCGCCGCGGTCGCGGCGGGTGACGGTGAGTTCAGTACGTGGATCATCCGGTCGGTCCGTTCGATGACGAAGTCGTGCACCAACGTGCCGTCCCTGCGCACGGCCTGCGCCCGGATGCCCGCCTCGCGAGGCAGCAGGTCGGCGACGACCAATCCTGGTGCGTACTTCTGACATTCGCGGAGATACCTGCGCTTGAACAACGAGTTCCCGATCTCCTTCACCCCGAGTCGCACGTTGGCCCCCGCCACCCGCCACAGGCCAGGAAACGCCGCCATCCTCATGACGTCCCTCGGGTCGAAGGAGAACTTCGGGTACCCCTCGCGCGCCAAGCCAAGGACCGCACTCGGCCCTACGGTGATCTCGCCCGCCATGGTGGGACTGAGGTGGACCCCGAGGAACGGCAGGTCGGGATCGGGCACCGGGTAGATGAGTCGTCGCACGAAACCCGACCGTTCAGTGGGCAACTGGAAGTACTCACCGCGGAACGGGATGATCTGCACGTCGATCGGCACGCCGGCCAGCTCGGCCAGCCGGTCCGCCTGCAGACCCCCGCACACCACCAGCCGGTCGCATGTCACGGTGCTGGACTCCGTCGAGATCGACACTCCCGCAGCCATTTCGGTGATCGAAACCACTCGCTGGTCGGTATGCACGGCGCCCCCAGCACCGACGATCAGATCGACGAGCCTGCGGGCCACCAGCCGGTAGTCGACGATGCCGGTCCTCGGCAGGTGCAGCGCTCCGACGCCGGTCACGTTGGGCTCGAGTTCGACGAGTTCGTCGTGACTCACCCGTCGGCACGTGATGCCGTTGACCTCGGCCCGCTCCTCGAGTGCGGCCATCCTCGCGAGCTCGGCGGTGGCGGTGGCGACGATCAGCTTTCCACATTCGTCGAAGGCGATTCCGTGCTCGGCGCAGAAGTCCTTGGTCGCCCGTTCACCCGCCTTGCAGAATCTCGCCTTCAGGCTGCCCGGCTCGTAATAGATGCCCGAGTGGATGACTCCGCTGTTGTGTCCGGTCTGATGCGCCGCGACGGACGACGCGCCCTCGAGCACGACGACGGTGGCGGCCGGGTCGGCCACCAGCAGGTGATGCGCCGTCGACAGGCCCACGATGCCTGCTCCGATGACGCAGTACTTGACACGACTCATCGCTACGTACTGTACAAACTCCAGTCACTCTTACCGCGTCACGATGTTGGACAACGGCTCACCGCGGGTTAGCCTGCCCACGTTGGCGGCGATGTCATCGGCGCGCCCGATGAAGGTATCCGCGGTGACACCCGAGGAGTGCGGGGTCATCAGCACGTTCGACAGCTCACCGAAGGGCAGGGCACTTGGCGCGGACCGACCGCCGGGTCCCGGGTAGCGGTACCAGACGTCGATAGCCGCCGCGCGCAGGTATCCGTCGTGCAGCGCCTCGTACAGGGCGTGCTCGTCGACCAGAGGTCCCCGGCCGACGTTGATGAGCACGCCGGCGGAGCCGATCAACCGTAGCTGCCGGGCCCCGATCATTCCCTCGGTGGCCTCATTCAAGGGGGCGGACAGCACGACGACGTCCGATTCGGAGAGCAGGACGTCCAGTCGCGACGTGTCACCGGCCCAGGACAGGCCATGGGCAACCGCGTCCACGCGACCGGAGCCCGTCACCGCGGCGCCCTCGGATCCGAGGACGCGCAACAGTTCCCACGCGCGTTGGCCGATGTGGCCGAACCCGACGAACCCCACGCGGGCGTCGCGCAGGGTGGGCAACTGGTCGATGGCGTCGTCGTAGACCGACGTCGCCCACACCTCACGGCGCAGTGCCCGATCCTGGGCGATGAAGTCGCGACGGAGCATGATCGCCGCCGACAGCACGTACTCCGCGATCGACCGTTCGTGATGGAAGGTGTTGGCCACCAACACGCCATCCGGCAGCGCCGCGAAATCGATCCTGTCGGTGCCTGCGCCGGCAACATGGATCAGGCGAAGCTTCTCCGCCGCTTCGGCCATCCGGGCCGTGAACCGGCCACCGACGTACACGTCGACGTCGCCCAACTCGTCCCCGAGCGTCTGCGGGTCCCGCCGGGCACACCACGCGACATCGACACCCGACGGCAGAGCCGCCTCGAAGCGTTCCCGGTGGGGAGCGATGTTGGCGTCGGCGACGAGGACCTTCATCAATCAGTTCCGCTGCAGCGCAGGCCGTTTGCCGTCGAACGTCCAGCCGGGGATCAGGTACTGCATCGCCAGTGCGTCGTCGCGCGCACCGAGACCCTCGGCCAGATAGAGCTCGTGTGCGGCGGCCACGGCATCCTCGTCGAGCTCCACGCCGAGCCCGGGAGCGTCCGGGACGTTCAGATAGCCGTCGACGATCTCGTAGGGTCGCTTGGTGATTCGCTGGCCGTCCTGCCAGATCCAGTGGGTGTCGATCGCCGTGACCTCGCCAGGTGCGGCCGCCGCGACGTGGGTGAACATCGCCAGCGACACGTCGAAGTGGTTGTTGGAGTGCGAACCCCACGTCAGACCCCAGGCATCGCAGAGTTGCGCGACGCGCACCGAGCCAGCCATCGTCCAGAAGTGTGGGTCGGCAAGCGGAATGTCGACCGCACCGGCGCGGATCGCGTGACCCAGCTCGCGCCAGTCGGTGGCGATCATGTTGGTGGCCGTCCTCAGGCCCGTCGCACGTTTGAACTCGGCCATCACCTCTCGACCCGAGAAGCCACCCTCCGGGCCAACGGGATCCTCGGCGTAGGCCAGCACGCCGTCAAGCTCGCGACAGGTGGTGATGGCGTCGTCGAGTAACCATCCACCATTGGGGTCCAAGGTGATTCGCGCGTCGGGAAACCGGTCGGCCAACGCGATGACGGCCTTGGCCTCGTCCGGAGCAGGCAGCACTCCGCCCTTGAGCTTGAAGTCGCGGAAGCCGTAACGCTCCCGCGCCGCCTCGGCGAGTCCGACCACTGCCTCGGGCGTCATCGCCTCCTCGTGCCGGATGCGCTGCCACTCATCGGCGTCGGCGGCCTCGTCGGCGGCCGATGCATACGGCAGGTCGGTTCTGGTGCGATCCCCGACGAAGAAGAGGTACCCGAGCGCCTGCACGTGCTGGCGCTGCTGGCCCTCGCCGAGGAGCGCCGCCACCGGCACGTCCAAGTGTTGACCGAGGAGGTCGAGCAAGGCCGATTCGACCGCCGTCACGGCATGCACCGCGACGCGGAGGTCGAACGTCTGGGCGCCGCGGCCCGCGGCGTCGCGATCGCCGAACGTCCTGCGGATGTCGGCGAGGACGGCGTGATGGTTGCCGATGCTGCGTCCCTCGACGAGCGGTCTGGCGTCGTCCAGCGTGCGGCGGATCGGCTCGCCGCCTGGCACCTCGCCGACACCGACGTTGCCGTCGGAATCGTTGAGGATCACCAGGTTCCGGGTGAAGAACGGACCGTGCGCACCGCTGAGGTTCAGGAGCATGCTGTCGCGGCCCGCGATGGGCACGACGCGCATGGCGGTGACGACGGGAGGCCTCATGGCGCCAGCCTACAAAGGCTCGTTGATGCTCGTCCAACACCCTTATCGCATGGATTCATGCTCGAAGTGAATGCCTTTACTGCGCGAACCACTTGTCACCGTTCGCCACGGGCCGCAGCACCCTCGTCACCTTGTCGCCCACCCTGCACAACGCCTCGACGATCACGCGTTCACGTTCCGGCGTCAGACGGGCCAGCGGAACCGATGCGCTGATGGCGTCCTGAGCCGGGCGCGTATATCCCAGCGCCACGGCGAAACACCGGACCCCCTCGGTGTTCTCCTCGTCGTCGGTGGCATAGCCGCGGATCCGGGCCGTCTCCAGTTGTTCCTCGAGAAGCACGCGATCGATCGTGGTGTGCGGGGTGATCGCCTGCAGCCGGTCCGGAACGTGACGGTCCCGATCGGCGCCGAACCTGTCCGCCAGCAACGCCTTTCCCAACGCCGTGGCGTGGGCGGGCAACCGGCGTCCGACCCGGCTCGCGGTCCTGCGGTACTGCCGGGACTCCCTGGTCGCGAGGTAGACGACGTCGAGCCCGTCGAGCCGACCGAGGTGAAACGTCTCGTCGAGGTCTTGGCGCAGGTCATCGAGGAACGGGGTGATCATCGGAAGGTACCGATCGCTGTCCAGGTAGCCGGTGCCGACGAGCAGCGCGCGGATGCCGATGCCATACAGCGTGCCTGCGTCGTCGGAGCGGACCCAGCCCTGCGCCATCAGCGTCCGCAGCAGCGCGTGCGCACTGCTGCGCGGCATGTCCAGCGCGGCGCTGATCTCGCGGATGCTGGCGGGCTGGTCCTGTCTGGCGGCGAGGTACTCGAGAAGTTCGACCGTGCGGACCGCCGACTTCACCTTGCGCACAGCGACATCCGACGCTTGGTCGCCAGGGGATGCCGTCGTCATGACATCACTATCGCAGAC